>NZ_NEIP01000017.1:0-135900 GCF_002112745.1 Pseudomonas sp. B7(2017)
CGGCTTCGAAAACCCCGACCCGACCGCCGGCGAGGACAACAGGCATTTTTCGCTGGGCTTCCCTTGCGGCGGCGGCACCACGGCGATGGCGTTGTGGGAGTGCATGCGCAGTTACATGGAGATCGGGCCGCAGGTTTTGCCGCAGACCAACGACTTTGAGGGCGGCCGGGAAAAGCTGCGGGGCCGGGGCGTTTTCTGGGGTACTACTTGTGCGTATCTGGATGGTATCCGGCAATACTGGGTGGCGCAGGAGTTCGGCAAGGCGGTGTGGCTGGTGATAGGCGGCATCCTCTTGAATGGACCCCTGGCGATGATGTTGCAAACCTGGAAATTATCGCCGCCGCCCGACCTGTCCCACCCCGACATCCTCGAATGGTCAAAACCCCTGCCGCCCGAGCAATGGGCCCAACGCTCCCCGGCGCTTGCAGCCGCCATCGCCCAGCGCGAAGCGGAATTGGCGGCTCAAGCCGAGGCGTCGGCATGAGCGCGCCAACGGCCGGCACCACGAAAAAAGGGATGTTTTCGCGCAATGACTATCTGGCGCCGTTGCCGTTGCGCAACCACAAAAAACCCGCATTTCTGCGGGTTTCTGCTGCCCTCAAGGACGGGCCTTGAGCTGCTCTTCGGCCGCCTTGGCCAGGTCCGGCGGCAGGAAGTCCTTGTCCGGGTTGTAGTCGGGCTTGAGGTAGCGGGTCAGATCCTGCAGGTCGCCGGGGTTGAGCGTGCCGGCCGCCTGCTTCAGGCGCAGGTTGTCGAGGATGTAGTCGTAGCGGGTGTTGTTGTAGTTGCGCACCGAGGTGTAGAGCTGGCGCTGGGCGTCGAGCACGTCGACGATGTTGCGCGTGCCCACCTGATAACCGATTTCGGTGGCTTCCACCGCGCTCTGGTTGGAGATGATCGACTGGCGGCGCGCCTGCACCTGCTCGACGTCGGTGTTGACCGCGCGGTGCAGGTTGCGGGTGCTTTCGACGATCTGCCGGCGCAAGGATTCGCGTTGCTGCTCGCTCTGGTCCAGTTGCGCATAGGACTGGCGCACCTGGGAGCTGGTCAGCCCGCCGCTGTAGATCGGGATGTTCAGTTGCAGGCCCACGGTGCCCTGCTCGACGTTGCCGCGGTAAGGCGTGCCGAAGGCGTTCGGGTTGGCGAAGCCGAGGGCATCGTTGTCGCCCTTTTCGTATTTGGCCACCGCATCGAGGGTCGGCAAGTGGCCGGCCTTGCGTTGCTTGAGGGTCTCTTCCGCCGAGCTGACCGCGTAGTTGCTGGCCAGCAGGTTGAGGTTCTGCCTGGCGGCGGTGTCGACCCAGGCCTTGGCGTCGTTCGGCGCCGGCGGCAGGATCGGCAGCGTGTGCACGATGCCCTGGATCGAGTTGTACTGACGGTTGGTCAGGGTGATCAGCGCCTCGAACGCATCGTCCACCTGGCGCTGGGCGACGATCCGGTTGGCCCGGGCGGTGTCGTAGCTGGCCTGGGACTGGAGCACGTCGGTCTTGTCCGACAGGCCCACGTCGAAGCGTTCGTTGGACTGGTCGAGCTGGCGCTTGAACGCGGCTTCCTCGGCCTTGGTCGAGGCCAGGTTGTCCTGGCTGCGCAGCACGTTGAAGTAGCTTTCCGCCGATTGCAGGATCAGGTTCTGCTCGGTGGCGGACAGTTGCAGGGCGGCCTGCTCGTTGACGTCCTTGGCGGCCTGGTACTGGAACCAGCGGTCGGCGCGGAACAGCGGCTGGGCCAGGGTCGCCTGATAGGAATGGGCGCTGCGGTTGGCGGTGGCCGACGGCTGATCGATGCTGGTGCGCACGTTGGCCACTTCGGCGCCGCCGGAGAGGTTGGGCAGCAGCCCGGCGCGGGCCTGGGGCACCACTTCCTTCTGGGCGCCGTACTGCGCGCGGGCGGCGGCCAGGTCGGCGTTGTTGTCGACCGCTTCCTGGTAGACGCTGACCAGATCGGTCTTGGTCGACAACGGCGCTTCCGCTGCCCAGGCCATGGCATTGGACGCACAGGACACGGCGACAGCCAGTGAGAGTTTGCGCAGCATGAGGCGATCCCTAGCTTGAATATTATGAGAATAATCCGGGCGCCAAAGGTAAGGCGCGGCCTGCGCAGCGTCAAGGCGCAGCGGGGCAAGGCGAGTGTAGTAGCGCTTCGGGCCCCTCACAATCCTGGCGAGCCGTGCGATTGCGCCATTCATCATGGTGTTTGCCGTGGCGTTGGCGTTCTTCGGCGGTTGTGTCTAGACTGGCCGGGTTCTTGTCGGGGTGCCTTGCTGTGAGGCTGAGATCGAATCATTTCGGATCCCGTTGAACCTGATCAGGTTAGCGCCTGCGTAGGGAACAAGATTTCTCGTCAGCCCGGCGAGTCCTCTTGTGCTTCGTCCGGGAAATTGTTCGACAATCGAACGCTCGACGACGATGCACAGCACCGCCCCCGGTGCGTCCGTGCCTTTCAGGTTCTGCCCCGACAATCCACTGCCTGGATGCTGTCTGGAGAGCCCGTGATGACGACAAAAGAAAAAAGCGCGATCAACCTCAGTGATTCGGCCAAGGTCGATGAGCAGTCGGTTCAGCCGTTCACCCGTTCGCAAAAAGTCTACGTTCAGGGCTCGCGCCCGGACATCCGCGTGCCGATGCGCGAAATCACCCTCGATGTGACCCCCACCGACTTCGGCGGCGAGATCAACGCCCCCGTCACCGTCTACGACACCTCGGGCCCGTACACCGACCCGAATGTGGTGATCGACGTGCGCAAGGGCCTGGGCGACGTGCGTTCGGCCTGGATCGAAGACCGCGGCGACACCGAGCGCCTGGCCGGCCTGAGCTCGGACTTCGGCCAGCAGCGCCTCGCCGACCCCGAGCTGACCAAGCTGCGCTTCGCCCACGTCAACAACCCGCGCCGCGCCAAGGCCGGGGCCAACGTCAGCCAGATGCACTACGCGCGCAAGGGCATCATCACCGCCGAGATGGAATACGTCGCCATCCGCGAAAACATGAAGTTGCAGGAGGCCCGCGCCGCCGGCCTCCTGAAGCAGCAGCACGCCGGCCACAGCTTCGGCGCGAGCATCCCCAAGGAAATCACCCCTGAGTTCGTGCGCGAGGAGATCGCCCGGGGCCGCGCGATCATTCCGGCCAACATCAACCACACCGAACTGGAACCGATGATCATCGGCCGCAACTTCCTGGTGAAGATCAACGGCAACATCGGCAACAGCGCCCTGGGTTCGTCCATCGAAGAAGAAGTGGCGAAACTGACCTGGGGCATCCGCTGGGGCTCGGACACCGTGATGGATCTGTCCACCGGCAAGCACATCCACGAGACCCGCGAGTGGATCATCCGCAACTCGCCGGTGCCGATCGGCACGGTGCCGATCTACCAGGCGCTGGAGAAGGTCAACGGCGTGGCCGAAGACCTGACCTGGGAGCTGTTCCGCGACACGCTGATCGAGCAGGCGGAGCAGGGCGTGGACTACTTCACCATCCACGCCGGCGTGCTGCTGCGCTACGTGCCGCTGACCGCCAAGCGGGTGACCGGCATCGTGTCCCGCGGCGGTTCGATCATGGCCAAGTGGTGCCTGGCGCACCACAAGGAAAACTTCCTCTACACCCACTTCGAAGAAATCTGCGAAATCATGAAGGCCTACGACGTCAGCTTCTCGCTGGGCGACGGCCTGCGTCCGGGCTCCATCGCCGACGCCAACGACGAAGCGCAGTTCGGCGAACTGGAGACCCTGGGCGAGCTGACCAAGATCGCCTGGAAGCACGACGTGCAGTGCATGATCGAAGGCCCGGGCCACGTGCCGATGCAGTTGATCAAGGAGAACATGGACAAGCAGCTGGAATGCTGCGACGAGGCGCCGTTCTACACCCTCGGCCCCCTGACCACCGACATCGCGCCGGGCTACGACCACATCACCTCCGGCATCGGTGCGGCGATGATCGGCTGGTTCGGCTGCGCCATGCTCTGTTACGTGACGCCGAAGGAGCACCTGGGCCTGCCGAACAAGGATGACGTGAAGACCGGGATCATCACCTACAAGATCGCGGCCCACGCCGCCGACCTGGCCAAGGGGCACCCGGGCGCGCAGATCCGCGACAACGCCTTGAGCAAGGCACGGTTCGAGTTCCGCTGGGAAGACCAGTTCAACCTCGGCCTGGATCCGGACACCGCCCGTTCGTTCCACGACGAGACCCTGCCGAAGGACTCGGCCAAGGTCGCGCATTTCTGTTCGATGTGCGGGCCGAAGTTCTGCTCGATGAAGATCACCCAGGAAGTGCGCGAATACGCGGCCAACCAGCGGATCGACGCGGTGGACGTGGACGTCGCTCAGGGCATGGCCGAGCAGGCCGAGCGGTTCAAGAAGGAAGGCAGCCAGCTGTACAAGAAGGTTTGATCCGGCCGTAAAAAAGGGGCCTGCACAGGCCCCATCGCCGGCAGGCTGGCTCCCACAAAGGATTTGCGGCGTTCGCGAGTTCTGTGTGGGAGCCAGCCTGCCGGCGATAGCGATCGACACAACAACACATGTCCCTCTGAGATAACACCCTTGAGCATTCAACCCAGCACCTATTCCCCCGACCTCGCCGTGCCCGCCGACAAGCGCGTGTTCGGCGGCCGTGATCTGTTTTCCCTGTGGTTCTCCCTCGGCATCGGCCTGATGGTGCTGCAGACCGGTGCGCTGCTGGCGCCGGGCCTGGGCCTGTCGGGCGCGTTGCTGGCGATCTTCCTCGGCACGCTGGTGGGTGTCCTGCTGTTGGCCGCCGTCGGCGTGATCGGCAGCGACACGGGCCTGTCGTCGATGGCGGCGCTCAAGCTCAGCCTCGGCCGCCAGGGCGCGAGCCTGCCGGCGCTGCTCAACCTGCTGCAACTGATCGGCTGGGGCTCGTTCGAGATCATCGTCATGCGCGACGCCGCCAGCCTGCTCGGCACCCGCGCATTCAGCGAGGGTTCACTGTGGGCGAACCCGGTGCTGTGGACGCTGTTCTTCGGTGCGCTGGCCACGCTCCTGGCCGTGAGCGGGCCGCTGACGTTCGTGCGCAAGATCCTGCGCAAGTGGGGTATCTGGCTGCTGTTGGCCGCGTGCGTCTGGCTGACCTGGAACCTGTTCGCCAAGGCTGACCTGGCGGCCCTGTGGGCGCGTTCGGGCGACGGTTCGATGCCGTTCGCCGTGGGCTTCGACATCGCCATCGCCATGCCGCTGTCGTGGCTGCCGCTGATCGCCGACTACTCGCGTTTCGGCAAGCGGGCGAAGAACGTGTTCGGCGGCACCGCCGTCGGTTTCTTCATCGGTAACTTCTGGCTGATGAGCCTGGGCGTGGCCTACACCCTGGCGTTCGCGCCGAGCGGTGAAGTCAACGCGCTGCTGCTGGCATTGGCCGGGGCGGGGCTGGGGATTCCGCTGCTGCTGATCCTGCTGGACGAGTCGGAGAACGCTTTCGCCGACATCCACTCGGCGGCGGTGTCCAGCGGGATCCTGCTGCGGCTGAAGGTGGAGCATCTGGCGCTGGCCATCGGCGTGGTCTGCACCCTGATCGCGCTGCTGGCGCCGTTGGCCCAGTACCAGAATTTCCTGCTGCTGATCGGTTCGGTGTTCGCGCCGCTGTTCGGCGTGGTGCTGGTGGATCACTTCATCCTGCGCAAGCGCAGCGGCCAGACCGCTTCAACCGCGCTGCGCTGGCCGGCGCTGTTGGCCTGGCTGGGCGGCATCAGCACCTATCACCTGCTGGCCAACCTGTATCCGGACGTGGGCGCGACCCTGCCGGCGCTGGTGCTGGCAGGGCTGCTGCAGCTGGTGCTTGGCCGGGCCTTCAGTTACGGCCGGGAAACAGCTCAGGCTTGAGGATGCCGTTCAGGCGCGGGTAGGGGATCTTCAGTTCGACGTGGCCCAGCGCGTAAGGCGCGATGGTGGTCACGTCGTACTTGAGGATGACGCCGCCGTAGGTCAGCGCCACGTTCGGGGTCTTCACGAACGGCCAGTTCTTCACGAAATCCGCTTCCTGATCGAGCTTGGTGCTGATCAGCCAGCTGTTGTGCGCCACTTGCGCAGCCTTCCAGAACGCCTCTTCCTGGCCCGGCAGCAGCATGTCCGAAAGGGTCAGCACCTTGTGCTGCTGGCGCGAATAGTTGATGAAGCCGCGCCCTGGCGTGCCGTGGGCGCCGCCGGTGTCGAGGTAGCTCGACAGTTCGACGATCACCAGTCCGTCATGCTGCTCGCGTACCTTGGCCTGCAGGTAGCTGCTGTTGCGCGGGCCGGCGTCGCGCAGGAACTGCTCGCGGTAGGCCGCCAGGGTCGGCGCGCTCGGGGCGCCCGGTTCGGTGCGGGTCATCTGCAGCAGGCGTTTTTCGATGATGCCGTCCAGCGCAGGCTCGGCCGGGAAGCGCAGGGTGTCGATGTTCACCAGCGGGCAGTCGGCGTTGGCGCAGCCGGGCTTGAGCTGTTCGGACGCGTCGCGGACGGTTTCCAGCGGCGTGCGGTAGTTGGGCTGGAACAGGCTGGCGCAGGCGCCCAGGGTCAGGGCGACGGCAGCCACGGAAGCGATTTTGAAAAGCGACATGGACGTCCTTTCGAAAGCAGGGGAAGGCGAAAAAGTTACGGCTTCGACTCTCAACGGAGCAGTCAGTTCGCCACTAAGCTAATTAGAGTGGGTTTCGCCTCCACCGTCCATCCCGCTGACGGTAAAGGGGCTGCATCAAACCGTACGGGCGCGTTAGGATGGCGCGAAGTCGAGGCCGCAAGTGACCAAGAGGCGCCTCGTGTCGGATTCGCAGTAAAGAGGATGCTCATGACCGATTTCGCCAAAACCACTCCGAGCGCCGTTGATATCGTGCGGCGCGAGCAGTGCTACAAGGGCTTCTACCGGCTCGACCGGCTCTACCTGCGCCATGAGCTGTTCGACGGCGGCATGAGCCGTGAGATCGACCGCGAGCTGTTCGTGCGCCACGACGCGGTGTGCATGCTGCCTTACGATCCGCAGCGCGATGAAGTGGTGCTGATCGAGCAATTCCGCATCGGCGCGCTGGACAAGACCGACAACCCTTGGCTGGTGGAACTGGTCGCCGGCCTGATCGACAAGGACGAGGAGCCGGAAGAGGTCGCCCGCCGCGAGGCCCAGGAAGAGGCCGGGCTGGACATCAAGGCCCTGTGGCCGATGACCCGCTATTTCCCGTCGCCGGGGGGCAGCGACGAATTCGTCCACCTGTACCTGGGGCGCTGCAGCACCGAAGGCGTCGGCGGCCTGCACGGGCTGGTCGAGGAGGCCGAAGATATCCGCGTCACGGTCTGGGCGTTCGAAGATGCCTTGCAGGCGGTGCGCGACGGTCGCATCGCCAATGCGGCGAGCATCATCGCCCTGCACTGGCTGGCGCTGAACCGCGCCGAAGTGAGGGGGCTATGGTCGTAAGCCTGCAGCGCGACCGCTACCGGGTCGACCTGGCGGGGCTGCAGGCGGCCTGCGAGGCGAACTACGCGCGTCTGATGCGCCTGCTGCCGGACATGCGCCACGAACCCCAGGCGCGGCGCATCGCCATGACCCAGGGCGACCAGATGCTTGGCGTGCTGACCCTGGAAGTGCTGCAGGCCTGCCCGTACACCACGACCCTGCAGGTGCGCCAGGAGCACAGCCTGCCGTGGCTGCCGGTGCCGCAGCTGGAGGTGCAGGTCTACCACGACGCGCGCATGGCCGAAGTCATCAGCGCCGAGCACTCGCGGCGCTTTCGCGGTATCTACCCTTATCCGAACGCGGCCATGCACCAGCCGGACGAAAAGGCCCAGCTCAACCTGTTCCTCGGCGAATGGCTGAGCCACTGCCTGGCCTGCGGCCACGAGTACGCGGCGGTCCGATAGCGGCGAGTTGTGAACTGCGTCCGGTTCGCCGGTTTCCCCTTTTGCCGATCCCCCAGCATAATTGCCGCACCCTTTGTGATTCCGCCTGGGAGAACGCCTTGCCGAGCGTATCCACGTTGACCACCGCCGATGCGGCGTTGCTGGTGCAGTTGTCCGACAGCCACCTGTTTGCCGAAGCGGACGGCACCCTGCTGGGCATGAACACCCGCGACAGCCTGCAGAAGGTCATCGAACTGGTGCTCGGCCAGCAGCCGCGGATCGACCTGATGATCGCCACCGGCGACCTGTCCCAGGACGGCACGCTGGCGTCCTACCAGGCGTTTCGCCGCCTGGCCGAACAGATCGACGCCCCTTCGCGGTGGATCCCCGGCAACCACGACGAACCGCAGGTCATGGCCGAGGCGGCCGTGCAGAGCGCGTTGCTTGAACCGGTGGTGGACATCGGCAACTGGCGGGTGACGCTGCTCGATTCGGCGGTGCCCGGCTCGGTGCCGGGGTACTTGCAGGACGAGCAGCTGCAATTGCTCGCCCGCGCCCTGAGCGAGGCGCCCGAGCGCCATCATCTGGTGTGCTTCCATCATCACCCGGTGCCCATCGGGTGCGCGTGGATGGCGCCGATCGGCCTGCGCAACCCCGAGGCGTTCTTCGAAGTGCTGGACCGCTTTCCCCAGGTTCGGGCGGTGCTGTGGGGGCACGTGCACCAGGAAGTAGACCGCGAGCGCAACGGCGTGCGGCTGATCGCCTCGCCCTCGACCTGCATCCAGTTCGAGCCGGGCAGCGACGACTTCAAGGTCGGCGAACAGGCGCCGGGCTACCGCTGGCTGCGGCTGTTGCCGGACGGGCGGCTGGAGACCGGCGTGGAGCGCGTGACCGGGTTCGACTTCACCATCGACTACGGCTCCAACGGCTACTGAGCCCTCCAACGGCAGCGCTGCTCCCTGCGGGAGCGGGCATGCCCGCGAAGGCGTCCGCACAAACGTCCCCGAACCGGCTGACTCCCTGTAGACTCCGCATTTCTTCGCCGACGCCCAGGGAGCTCAAATGTCCGGTTCGATCCTCTACATCCACGGTTTCAACAGCGCTCCGGCCTCGAAAAAAGCCTGTCAGCTGGTCGAAGTGATGGAGCGGCTGGGCCTGGGCGGCCAATTGCGGGTTCCGGCGCTGCATCACCATCCCCGCGAAGCCATCGGTCAGCTGGAACAGGCGATCGCCGAGCTGGGCCGGCCGCTGCTGGTGGGAAGCTCGCTCGGCGGCTACTATGCGACTCACTTGGCCGAGCGCCATGGCCTGAAGGCCTTGCTGGTCAACCCGGCCGTCAGCCCGCACCGGATGTTCGACGGGTTCCTGGGCACGCAGAAAAACCTGTACACCGACGAAACCTGGGAGCTGACCCACGACCACGTCACGGCCCTGGCCGAACTGGAAGTGCCGGCGCCCCAGGATCCGCAGCGCTATCAGGTGTGGCTGCAGACCGGCGACGAAACGCTGGACTATCGCCTCGCCCAGCGGTATTACCGGGCCTGTGCGTTGCGCATCCAGGCCGGCGGCGACCACGGCTATCAAGGTTTTGCCGCGCAATTGCCGGCGCTGCTCGGGTTTGCCGGCATCGGCGCCGATATGTATCAGGCAATCGATTTCACCGCACTGTGAAACCTTGCCCCATTTTCACTGAATCACTGACGACGAGACCCTATGGCCACTCCCAGCGCTAGCTCCTATAACGCCGACGCCATCGAAGTCCTCTCGGGCCTCGACCCGGTGCGCAAGCGCCCCGGCATGTACACCGACACCAGTCGGCCGAACCACCTTGCCCAGGAAGTCATCGACAACAGCGTCGACGAAGCCCTGGCCGGCCACGCCAAGTCGGTGCAGGTCATCCTCCACCCCGACCACTCGCTGGAGGTCTGCGACGACGGCCGCGGCATGCCGGTGGACATCCACCCGGAAGAGGGCGTGTCGGGCGTCGAGCTGATCCTCACCAAGCTCCATGCCGGCGGCAAGTTCTCCAACAAGAACTACCAGTTCTCCGGCGGCCTGCACGGCGTGGGCATCTCGGTGGTCAACGCCCTGTCGACCGAAGTCCGCGTGCGGGTCAAGCGCGACGGCAACGAATACCAGATGACGTTCAAGGACGGCTTCAAGGCGTCCGAGCTTGAGATCGTCGGCACCGTCGGCAAGCGCAACACCGGCACCAGCGTGTTCTTCTCGCCGGACCCGAAGTATTTCGACTCCGCCAAGTTCTCCATCAGCCGCCTCAAGCACGTGCTCAAGGCCAAGGCCGTCCTGTGCCCGGGCCTGTCGGTGACGTTTGAGGACAAGAGCACCGGCGAGAAGGTCGAGTGGCACTACGAAGACGGCCTGCGCTCCTACCTGGTGGACGCGGTCAGCGAATTCGAGCGCCTGCCGAACGAGCCGTTCTGCGGCAACCTGGCCGGCAACAAGGAAGCCGTGGACTGGGCGCTGCTGTGGCTGCCCGAGGGTGGCGACGCGGTGCAGGAAAGCTACGTCAACCTGATCCCCACGGCCCAGGGCGGCACCCACGTCAACGGCCTGCGCCAGGGCCTGCTCGACGCGATGCGCGAGTTCTGCGAATTCCGCAGCCTGCTGCCGCGCGGCGTGAAGCTGGCGCCGGAAGACGTCTGGGAGCGCATCGCCTTCGTGCTGTCGATGAAGATGCAGGAGCCGCAGTTCTCAGGCCAGACCAAGGAGCGCCTGTCGTCCCGCGAGGCGGCGGCGTTCGTCTCCGGCGTGGTCAAGGACGCGTTCAGCCTGTGGCTCAACGCCAACCCGGAGACCGGCCTGGCCCTGGCGGAACTGGCGATCAACAACGCCGGCCGCCGCCTGAAGGCGAGCAAGAAGGTCGAGCGCAAGCGCGTCACCCAGGGCCCGGCGCTGCCGGGCAAGCTGGCGGACTGCGCAGGCCAGGACCCGATGCGTTCCGAACTGTTCCTGGTGGAGGGCGACTCCGCCGGCGGCTCGGCCAAGCAGGCGCGGGACAAGGAATTCCAGGCGATCCTGCCGCTGCGCGGCAAGATCCTCAACACCTGGGAAGTCGACGGCAGCGAAGTGCTGGCCAGTCAGGAAGTGCACAACATCGCGGTGGCCATCGGCGTCGACCCGGGCGCCGAGGACATGAGCCAGCTGCGCTACGGCAAGATCTGCATCCTCGCCGACGCCGACTCCGACGGCCTGCATATCGCGACCCTGCTGTGCGCGCTGTTCGTCCAGCACTTCCGCCCGTTGGTGGATGCCGGCCACGTCTATGTCGCGATGCCGCCGCTGTTCCGCATCGACCTGGGCAAAGAGATCTACTACGCCCTGGACGAACCCGAGCGCGACGGGATCCTCGACCGCTTTGTGGCCGAGAAGAAGCGCGGCAAGCCGCAGGTCACCCGATTCAAGGGCCTGGGCGAGATGAACCCGCCGCAGCTGCGTGAAACCACCATGGATCCGAACACCCGGCGCCTGGTGCAGCTGACGCTGGGCGAAGACTACGCCCAGACCTCGGAAATCATGGACATGCTGCTGGCGAAGAAACGCGCCGGCGACCGCAAGACCTGGCTGGAGTCCAAGGGCAACCTTGCCGAGGTGCAGGCCTGATGCGGTTTGGCGGGATCCTGGCGGGTGCGTTGCTGCTGGCTTCGACGTTTGCCTGGACAATGGCGTCCGCCGAGCCGGCGCCGCAGCTGCGGCTGCTGGCCGAGCACCCGGTCGAAGGCATGCGCGGCGGCAACCTGTCGGGGCTCGCGCTGTGCGGCAACGAGCTGTGGACCGTGTCGGACCGCGACGATGACCAGATCTACCGCCTCGACACCCGCGACCCGGTCTGGCGCGCCGAAACCGTGCGCATCGACCCTCCGCCGGTGCCGGACAGCGGCCTGCCGTGGGGCATCAGTTCGCGCACCTGGGCGGCTTCGTTCGTGCGCGGCGGCGACCTGGACTTCGAAGGCATCGCCTGCGACGGCGCGGGCAACCGCTACATCGTCAGCGAGGCCCATGCGGCGGTGCTGCAAGTGCCGGCGCAAGGGCAGGCCGCGTGGCTGAAGATCTCGCCGCTGCTGGTGCGCGAGGCCCGGGCCAGCGGCATGCTGCTGCACTTCAACGCCCTGTTCGAAGGGTTGGCGATCAACCCGGCGGGCGACCGGATGTGGCTGGCTGCCGAGCGTGAGCGCCGCGGCCTGCTGCGGATCAAGCGCCAGCAGACGGTGTGGGACTGCGACGGCGGCTGCGTGCTGCTCAGCGAAGCCGGCGTCGAGATGCAGCCGCCGCAGTTTCCCAAGGCCCGGGCGGTCACCCGTGACTTCGCCGACCTGTCGCTGTTCGACGGCAAGCTGTTCACCCTGGAGCGCAATGCGTTCCAGGTCTGCCGGCGCGACCTGGAGACGGCCAAGGTCGAGCGCTGCTGGTCGTTCGCCGAAGACGCCTTGCAGGAAAAACGCCGTTATCCGCAGCCCTACGGGCTGGCGGAGGCGCTGGTGATCGACGCCCAGGGCGCCTGGATCGGCCTCGACAACAACGACGGCGCCCGCGCCGACGGCGAGAAGCGTCCGATCGTCTGGCGCTTTGCCGCCCCCGACGGCGGCTGGAGCGCCAAGCCATGAGCCCGCAGCCGCCGGGCAAGCGCGCCGGCCGGGTGATGATGATCCTGGCCTGGTGCGCGGCGCTGTTTCTGGCCACGCGGTTCTTCGGCCAGTGGGAAGAGCGTCAGCAGAACCCCAACGTGGTGGTCAGCTCTGAACAGGGCGACGGCTACATCGAGGTGAAACTGGCCGGCAATGCCCAAGGGCATTTCGTCGCCAGCGGCCAGATCAACGGTCAGACGGTGGAGTTCATGCTCGACACCGGCGCGACCGACGTGTCGATCCCGGCGGACCTGGCCGCGCGCCTGAAACTGGAAGAGGGGTTCGGCGTGACCCTGAGCACGGCCAACGGCCTGAGCCAGGGCTACCGTACCCGGATCGACCGCCTGCAACTGGGCGACATCGTGCTGCGGGACGTCCGCGCACTGGTGGCGCCCGGCCTGCACGGCGAACAGGTGCTGCTCGGCATGAGCGCCCTGAACAAACTTGAATTCACCCAGCGCGGCGGCACCATGCTGCTGCGCCAGACAACGAACCGATGAGGCCCGCATGAGCGACTCCCTTGATCTCAGCCTGGACGGTGTGGAACGCCGGTCGCTGGCTGACTTCACCGAAAATGCCTACCTCAACTACTCCATGTACGTGATCATGGACCGTGCCCTGCCGCATATCGGCGACGGCCTGAAACCCGTGCAGCGGCGTATCGTCTACGCCATGAGCGAGCTGGGGCTGGATGCCGACGCCAAGCACAAGAAGTCGGCGCGCACCGTCGGCGACGTGCTCGGCAAGTTCCACCCCCACGGCGACTCGGCGTGCTACGAAGCGATGGTGCTGATGGCCCAGCCGTTCAGCTACCGCTACACGCTGGTGGACGGCCAGGGCAACTGGGGTGCGCCGGACGATCCGAAGTCCTTCGCCGCCATGCGCTACACCGAAGCCCGCCTGTCGCGCTACTCCGAGGTGCTGCTCAGCGAACTGGGCCAGGGCACGGCGGACTGGGGCCCGAACTTCGACGGCACCCTGCAGGAACCGCTGGTGCTGCCGGCGCGCCTGCCGAACATCCTGCTCAACGGCACCACCGGCATCGCCGTGGGCATGGCCACCGACGTGCCGCCGCACAACCTGCGCGAAGTCGCCAGCGCCTGCGTGCGACTGCTCGACGAGCCGAAGGCCACGGTCGAGCAACTGTGCGAGCACATCCAGGGCCCGGACTACCCGACCGAAGCGGAAATCATCACGCCGCGCGCCGACCTGGTGAAGATGTACGAGACCGGCAAGGGCTCGGTGCGCATGCGTGCCGTGTACCACGTCGAGGACGGCGACATCGTCATCACCGCGCTGCCGCACCAGGTCTCCGGGGCCAAGGTGCTGGAGCAGATCGCCGCGCTGATGCAGGCCAAGCCGTCGAAGGCGCCGCAGATCGCCGACCTGCGCGACGAATCCGACCACGAGAACCCGTGCCGCATCGTGATCATCCCGGTCAACAGCCGCGTCGACCACGAAGCGCTGATGCAGCACCTGTTCGCCAGCACCGAGCTGGAATCGACCTACCGGGTCAACGTCAACATCATCGGTCTGGACGGCAGGCCGCAGTTGAAGAACCTGCGCGCGCTGCTGGTGGAGTGGCTGGAATTCCGCGTGCAGACCGTCCGTCGCCGCCTGCAGTTCCGCCTCGACAAGGTCGAGCGCCGCCTGCACCTGTTGGACGGTTTGCTGATCGCCTACCTCAACCTGGATGAAGTGATCCACATCATCCGCACCGAGGATCAGCCCAAGGCCAAGCTGATCGAGCGTTTCGCCCTCAGCGAGATCCAGGCCGACTACATCCTCGACACCCGCCTGCGCCAGTTGGCGCGGCTGGAAGAGATGAAGCTGCGCGACGAGCAGGACGAACTGCTCAAGGAGCAGGCCAAGCTGCAAGCCCTGCTGGGCAGCGAAGCCAAGCTGAAGAAACTGGTGCGCAGCGAACTGCTCAAGGACGCCGAGACCTACGGCGACGACCGCCGCTCGCCGATCGTCGAGCGCGCCGAGGCCAAGGCGCTGACCGAGCACGACCTGCTGCCGAACGAGAAAGTGACCGTTGTGCTGTCGGAAAAGGGCTGGATCCGCTCGGCCAAGGGCCACGAGATCGACGCCACCGGCCTGTCGTACAAGGCCGGCGACGGCTTCAAGACCTCGGCGGCGGGGCGTTCCAACCAGTTCGCCGTGCTCATTGACTCCACCGGTCGCAGCTACTCGCTGGCCGCGCACACGCTGCCGTCGGCCCGGGGCCAGGGCGAACCGCTGACCGGCCGTCTGACGCCGCCGCCCGGCGCCACCTTCGAATGCGTGCTGATGCCTGAAGACGATGCGATGTACGTGATCGCGTCCGACGCCGGCTACGGTTTCGTGGTCAAGGGTGAGGACCTGCAGGCCAAGAACAAGGCCGGCAAGGCCCTGCTGAGCCTGCCGAACAACGCCAAGGTGATCGCGCCGCGTCCGGTGGCCGACCGCGAGCAGAACTGGCTGGCGTCGGTGACGACCGAGGGTCGCCTGCTGATCTTCAAGATCAGCGATCTGCCACAATTGGGTAAGGGCAAGGGCAACAAGATCATCGGCATCCCCGGTGAGCGCGTGGCCAGCCGCGAAGAATACGTCACGGACATCGCCGTCCTTCCGGAAGGCGCCACCTTGGTGCTGCAGGCCGGAAAACGGACCTTGTCGCTGAAGGCCGACGACCTCGAACACTACAAAGGTGAGCGCGGCCGGCGGGGCAACAAGTTGCCGCGTGGCTTCCAGCGGGTGGATGCGCTGCTCGTCGAATAACTCAATGAGGCGTCCCAGAGCGCCCGATCCACGATTTAACGCGTGGATCGACGCTTTGGCGCTGGAGTCGGAACGCATATTCACGGATGATATGGCCTTTCAAGCGCCGGCGTGGCCGCGCGTTCTTCATGTTTATTGAGTATTTTCACTGTGGTCAGCCTTGTGGCGGCCACCTGGACGGGACGATGACTGCTCTGCGCCTTCCTCTAATTTTGTTGCTCGCCGGCGTTCTCGGCCTGGCGGGCTGCAGCGTTCACCAACCGGTGTCGCTGTATCAGCTGGACAGCGGAAGTCCGGCTCAGCCTGCGCAAAGCGCGGGCATGGCGGTTTTGCTGGGCCCTGTGGTGGTCGCCGACTACCTGCAACGCGAAACCCTGCTGCAGCGTCAGCCCGACGGCAGCCTGCAGGCCGCCACCGACGGCCGCTGGGCCGGTAGCCTTTCGTCGGATATCGACCAGTTGCTGCTGCGCCAGGTCGCCGGCCATCTGGACAGCCAGCGTGTGGTGCTGGCGCCCGCCACCCAGGGCTTCACCCCGGACGTGCAGGTGCTGCTGACCATCACCCGGCTGGATTCCGGCACTTCGCAGCCGGCGATCCTCGATGCGCAATGGCGTCTGCTCGACCGCCGTGGCCAGGTGCGGGACAACCGCATCGTCCATCTGCAAGAGCTGCACGCCGGCAGCACCGCTTCGCAGGTCCAGGCCCAGGGCATCTTGCTGCAGCGCCTGGCGGAGCAGTTGTCGGTGGCGCTCAAGCCGCTGGCCAACCAGCCTCCGGTGGCTGAAGTGCCACGCAAGCCGGCCCCCAAACCGGCAGCGCCGGCGGCGGAAGCCGAGAAGCAGCCGAAGATCCCGATGGCTTCGCCGATCCGCACCGACATGGAAGTGTTCCGCTTCTGAGGTCGCCCCGCTCCGATAAAAAGCCCGCCAAGTGTGGGCTTTTTCTTGCCTGTCGGTTCAGTTCTGATGACGCCGCAATTCCCCGTGGGAGCTGGCCTGCCAGCGATGGCGGTGGGTCAGGCAACAGGGATGTCGGCAGTGCCGGCCTCATCGCTTGCAGGCAAGCTCCCACAGGTTTTTGGGGTGGGCACAGAACCTGTCATCACCCCGGATCCCCGTGGGAGCCAGCCTGCTGGCGATAGCGGTGGATCGGCCTCCACAGAATTCGGCAGTGCCGACCTCACCTTTTGTGGGGCAACAAAAAGCCCGCAGGCAATGACTTGCCTGCGGGCTTTTTGCATCGGGCCTGAGGCTTACGCCCGGCGTTCGTGCATCCGCGCCAGTTGCCGCTCCAGCATCGACGGGTAAGGCTCCATCAGCCGTTCGACGCAGCAGGCGCCTTCGGGGCTGGCGATCGGGCGGATCCGTGCGCGCTGGCGGATCAGCGCGTCATCGCTGATCTTGCGCTCCACCAGCAGCAGGTTGCGGCTGTGCTGCGACAGGGCCAGGGCGTCCTGGGCCGAGTCGGTCAGCAGCAGGTCGATCTGGCTCAGGCCGAACAGCTCGTCGCCCAGGGTCAGGCCCAGCTGCAATTGCAGGGTGATGCCGCTGTCGGCGACTTCGATCTGCAACTGATGGCTCAAGGCCCGCAGCAGCTCACCGCAGCAGATGGCGTTGGTCAGGTAATCGTCGCCGCTGTCTTCGGTGTGGAACAGCATCAGCGTGCTGCCGTCGTTCAGGGTTTCGATCTCGCCCTGGTACAGCGAAGCGGCCTGGTCCAGGCAATCGCGGTAGCGGTCCAGCAGTTCTTCCAGGCGGGCCCGGGGCAGGCGGCGCAGTTGTTCCTGCGAACCCAGCTGCACCGCCAGCACCGCGCTGTGCTGGGGCACGCTCGGCGTGGCCTTGCGGGTGGCCGGCTGGGCCGAACCGTTCAGCGAGTCGTTGCGCAGGTCGGCGAACGGGTCTTCGTCGTCCTCGTCGTCTTCCACGGTGCTGACCACCTGCCGGGGCGCCGGCTTGCGGGCCTCCACCGGGCGGCTTTCGTCGAAGCTCGGGTCGCGCAGGTTGCGCACCTCGAAGGCCGGGTCGACGTCGTCGTCCTCGAACTCGGGTTCCGGCTCGGGCGGCGGCGCGGCCGGCTCCGGGGCGAAGTTGGCGTGCAACTGGCGGGCCAGGTCGCCGATCTCGTCCTGGCGGTCGGTGCCCGGCGTGTATTCGTCGATGTTGCGCAGCCACACCCGCAGCTGCAGCAGCGGCGTGGACAGGTGGCGGCCCAGGCGCAGGCTCAGGGCCAGGGACAGCGCCAGCAGGATTGCGCTGAGGATGCCCATGCTCTGCAGGCTGATGGTCATCGGCTGCTGGAACTGATCCATGTCCAGGCTGATGCGCAACTGGCCGGCGGTCACGTCCTGGAAGGTGATCTTGCTCTGGTACATGCCCTCGGCTTCGCCCAGCAGGCCGTGCTTGGGCCGCTGGCCGGACTCGGCGAGGATGCGGTTGTCCACGCTGTAGATGGCGGCGTGGGCCACCAGCTTGTTCTTGGTCAGGTTGTTGAGCAGCACATTGAGGCTGAGGATGTCGTTGGACACCAGCAGCTCGGTGGCGGAGGTGGCGGTCTGCGTGGTCAGGCTCTCGCCCAGGGCGTCGGCCTGCTCGTGCATGGCCTGCTTGAACTGCAGGCCCATCACGCAGGCGTAGATCACCAGGGCCAGGGCGACCAGGATCACGTTATGGCTGGCGATGCGCAATGCGATCGGCACACGGCGGTGGCGCAGCGCACGGAAGATCAGCAGGAAGAAGTTGTCGGTTTTTACTGGCGTGGGCCGGTTCACTGAGCTCGGCTCTTTAGTCCGTGAAGTTGACGCGCAGTATAGCGACAGGCCCCAGACCGGCAAAGCGCCTGCGGTGCCCGATGGTCACTGAAAATGGGTAGAATGCGGTTTTTTTCCAGTTGCGGGGGTGCGCGTTGCGCGAAATCGTCCTGATTAACATCACAGGGTCCGACCGTCCGGGTCTGACCGCGGCCATTACCGGCGTTCTGGCCCAGGGTGGCGTTAACATCCTCGACATCGGTCAGGCGGTGATCCACGACACCCTGTCGTTCGGCATCCTGGTCGAGATCCCCGACAGCGAACAGGGCAAGTCCGTGCTCAAGGACATCCTGTTCAAGGGCTACGAGCTGGACCAGCAGGTGCGCTTCACCCCGGTGTCCGAAGCGGACTACCAGCAGTGGGTGGGCAACCAGGGCAAGCAGCGCCACATCGTCACCCTGCTGACCCGCAAGGTGACCGCCGGCCAGCTGCAGGCCGTGAGCTCGATCACCGCCAAATATGGCCTGAACATCGACCACATCGACCGCCTGTCCGGGCGCATGCCGCTGGACACCCCGGACGACAAGGGCAAGGGCTGCATCGAGTTCTCCGTGCGCGGCGAGGCCGCGGATCCGCAGGCGCTGCGCGCCGAGTTCCTCAGCGTGGCGCAGGAACTGAACGTCGACATCGCCTTCCAGGAAGACTCGCTGTTCCGCCGCAACCGCCGCCTGGCGGTGTTCGACATGGACTCGACCCTGATCGAGGCCGAAGTCATCGATGAGCTGGCCAAGGCCGCCGGCGTCGGCGAACAAGTGTCGGCGATCACCGAGCGGGCGATGGCCGGCGAACTGGACTTCCGGGCAAGCTTCAAGGAGCGCCTGGCGCTGCTCAAGGGCCTGGACGTCAGCGTGCTGGACGCCATCGGCGCCTCGCTGCGCCTGACCGAAGGCGCCGAAACCCTGTTCGCCGAGCTCAAACGCCTGGGCTACAAGACCGCGATCCTGTCCGGCGGCTTCACCTACTTCGCCAAGCAACTGCAGGCCAAGCTCGGCATCGACTACGTGTTCGCCAACGAATTGCAAGTGGTCGACGGCAAGTGCACCGGCGTGGCGGTCGAGCCGATCGTCGACGCCCAGCGCAAGGCCGACCTGCTCAAGGAGCTGGCGCACAAGGAAGGCCTGCGCCTGGAGCAGACCATTGCGGTGGGCGACGGCGCCAACGACCTGCCGATGCTGGCGATCGCCGGCCTGGGCGTGGCGTTCCGCGCCAAGCCGCTGGTCAAGCAGTCGGCCAAGCAGGCGATCTCCACCCTGGGCCTGGACGGCGTGCTGTACCTGTTGGGTTTCCGCGACCGCGACGGGCAGCTCTGACGGGCACGGTGGCCGGAAGGGCCTGTGGTGCGGGAGCCTGCTCCCTCGCCCCAAGGCTTTGCCGCCTCACAGCGACTTCCACAACGAATCGAAATCCTCCTCGCTCCCGCCGTTCTGCGCGGCTTCCAGCGAGCGGTAGGCGAACTGGTTGAAGCTGTGGGTGCTGGCCACCCGCCGGTCCAGCCCGGCGCGGTGCTCTTCCCCCAACGTATTGATCAGCACCTTGTTGCCCTCCTGAAACGGCAGGCGCGGCGCCAGCAGCGTCGCCGGCAGGTCGATCGCGCTGATCTGCGGCAGCAAGAGGCCGCGCAGGTAATGGCTGTGGTCGTCCCGGGTGCGCACCAGTTGCAGCCCGCAGGGCTGGGCATGGGGCGCCACCAGTTCGATGCCCATCTGCGTGCCGCCGTCGCGCACCTGGCGGATCCAGCGCACCACGGCGATGCTCCAGCCCTGGTTCGCGCTGTCCTGGATGCCGACCATTTCACCCGCCTGCAATTCGGCGGGCACTTCCTTGGGCCACGCCAGGCAATAGCCGCCGGGGCTGTGGTTGATCACCGGCAAGGCGTAGGTCGGGTAATGCGGCGGGTTGTCGGCGTCGTCACTGTCGTCGGCCAGCGGTTCGTAGTTGATTTCCTCATACGGCAGCAATTCGTCGGACGGGCTCTGGGGCGCTGCGTCGAACGCCTGGCTCCAACTGTCCTTTTCGCTCCGGGCCACCGCCTGGCTGAAGTTCGCCGTGCGGGCGCCGGGATGCCTGAGCAACTCGCTGAACGTGCGCTCGCCCCCTAAATAGAAATGCAGCGCACTCATGCCGATGCACACGGTCAGGTTGCCCTGGCCGACGGTGCGCTGGAAGCTGCGTTCGGCCGTCTGGCCCCAAGTGGCGTGCAGGTGTTGCAGGCTGTCGTGGCTCAGGCCCGACGGCACCGGCAGCGGGTTCGGCGTGTCCTGGTGCAGCAGATGGGCTTCGATGGCGTTCACCAGGGGCTGCGGGTCGAAGCCGAGCAGGCCGGCCTGCTGCTGGCTGCGGAACATGCTGCGGTAGCGCGGCCCTGTGTCGAGTTCGGCCGAGACGGCGAACAGGCCTTCGCCCGTCACCCCGGGATGCAGCTTGAGCCAGGCGGCCCACGGCTCCAGCACTTCTGCGAGCCGGGCGATCTGGTTCTGGCGCAGTTGGTTGCAGCGGGCGCTGCCCAGCAGCAGGGCGGCGATGTAGGTCTGTTCGACGCTCAGCTCCGCCGTGAGGCTGGCCAGGTCGTCGCGCACCCGCCGATGCTGCAGTTGCAGCCGCGCAGCGGTGAGGAACAGCTGATGCAGCTCGAACCACAGGCCCTCGGGCGCGGGGCTGTAGAGCTGCGTCGCGCGCAGCAGTTGGCCCTTGAGCGCATGGGTGGCCCGCTGCAGCGCGGCGCTGAGCAGGGCGGCGCGAGGGCTGGTGTATTTCGGCGCGATCCGCAGGACGATCTGTTTGTAGCCGGTCGCCAGTTGGCCCTGGAGGGCCTGGCACAGGTTGCTGATCTTGCGCGAGCGGTCGTCGAGCATGATCGCCTGGTGCAGAAAGTGCCGCTCCAGGTGCTGACAGACGAAATACACCTCAGGGCGCAGCAGTTCCAGCAGTTGCAGGCGGTTGTCGCTGGGGGTGAGCAACTGGTTGAGCTCGCCCAGCCCTTGGTAGAGCTGGCGTGCGGACTCGCCGATGTTGGCCTTGGGCAGGGCGGCGATCCAGCGCTTGAGGTCGCGTGGGGCGGGGGCGCAGAAGGTCAGGCGCAATTGGGTCGGGACTGGGGCCTGCAACTGCGGTTGGAGTCGAGGTTCGCTCATGCCGTGACGGCCTCCGGCGGCGAATGGGGCAATGCCCAGAACTCTAGCAGGTGTGTTCTGCTTCGCCGGTGTGCGGAAGGTTTTTTGCGCTCGGGAGGCGAGCCGGCAGGCGGGAAGGCAAGGTGCGCCGCGCCCCTTCGCAACGGTGCGAAAGGGCGCGGCGTCAGGCTCAGGCGGACGGCAGGGCGAGGGCCTGACCCATCTGCACCGGGGAACCGGCGGACAGGGATTCGACCCATTTCACCTGATCCGGGCCGAACAGCACGATCGCGGTGGAACCCAGCTTGAAGCGCCCAAGTTCCGCACCTTTTTCCAGGTAGATTGGCGCACGGGCGGCTTCGTCGTAGCGGAAGGTCTTCAGCTCGCGCTTGGGCGGGGTCACCAGGCCGGCCCAGACGGTTTCGATCGACGCGACGATCATCGCGCCCACCAGCACCACGGCCATCGGGCCGCGCTCGGTGTCGAAGATGCACGCCACGCGCTCGTTGCGGGCGAACAGCTCAGGCACGTTCTCGGCGGTGGTCTGGTTGACCGAGAAGATGCGCCCGGGGATGTAGACCATTTCGCGCAGGGTGCCGGCCAGCGGCATGTGCACGCGGTGGTAGTCCTTCGGCGACAGGTAGATGGTGGCGAAGTCGCCGCCCATGAACGGCGCGGCGTTGGCCGCGTCGCCGCCCAGCAGTTCCAGCACGCTGAAACTGTGGCCCTTGGCCTGGAACACGCGGCCGTGCTCGATCGGGCCGAGCTGGCTGACGGCGCCGTCGGCAGGGCTGAGGATCGCGCCTGGTGTGGTGTCCAGCGGACGTGCGCCGTCTTTCAAAGCCCGGGTGAAGAAGGCGTTGAAGTGCTCGTAGGCCGTCACGTCCTCCACCAGCGCCTGGGACATGTCCACCTGATAACGCTTGGCGAACCAGGTGGTGAAGGCATTCTTGAACCAGCGCACACGGCACTCGGCGATGCAGCCGGCCAGGCGCGACAGCAGGTGATGGGGCAGCAGGTACTGGCTGAGGATGAACAAACGCTCTTTCATTGACTGTCCTTAAAAACCTTTAAAGCTCGACGGGCGTGTCGGGGTGGTTGCCCCATTCGCCCCAGGAACCGGCGTAGCCCTTGACCCGCGGATAACCGAGGGACTTGGCCACCAGATAAGTGAAGCCCGACCGGTGATGGGTCTGGCAGTGGGTGATGATTTCTTTGTCCTTGGTGATCCCGAGGCGTTCCAGGATTTGCGGCATGTCGGTGCGGATGCGCAGCTGGCGCGCCCGATCCATGCCGGCGGTCCATTCGAAATTGACCGCGCCGGGGATGTGCCCGCCCTTGGCCGCCAGCACTTTCTCGCCGGAGTATTCCAGCGGCCCGCGGGCGTCCCAGATCGCCAGGTCGGCGGCGCCGAGGCGGCTTTGCAGGTATTCGCGGGTGGCGGTGGGCTCTTCGTGCAGGGTCAGGGTCACCGGGCCGTCTCCCGGCTTCGGCACCTGGATCGACATCGGCGAGCCCTCCGCCAGCCAGGCCGGCAGGCCGCCGTCCAGGTAGTGGTAGTGGCGGTGGCCGATCACGTCGAGCATCCAGATGAAGCGCCCGGCCCAGCCGCCGCCTTCGTCGTCGTAGACCACGTAGACCGCGTCCGGGCGGTGGCCCAGCTCGCCGAACAGCTCTTCGAGCTTGTCCTTGGACGGCAGCAGCCCCGGCGCCGGCAACTGGCCGAGCTGGGTGCGCTTGGGGTCGACGAAGCGTGCGCCGGGAATGTGCCCCTCGGCATAGCGGGCAGGGCTGGTCAGATCCACCAGGATCAGGTTGGGGGCATCGAGGCGCGGGAGCAGGTCGCTCGGCTCGATCACCAGCGCCAGGCCAGAGAAGTCAGACATGTGAGGTCTCCAGAGCACAAAGGGAAACGATTGTAGCCGTCATTGGCGGCGGTGGCTAAAGCTGTGCAGGGCTTTCTCGATGCACTGAGCGGTTTTGCCGAAGGCCTGCACGGTGACGTCGGCGAACGGCCCGCCGCCCTGGTCGGCGACCACGATCATGATCACCCGGCCGTTGTTCACCAGCGAACGCAGGAACAGGTGCTCGCCGCGGAACAGCGTGCGCAGGGCCGGCGGCAGCAGGGCGGAGAACTGCGCGTTGTTGTCCGGGGTGATGCGCACCTGCGCCTGCTGGGCCAGCAGGCGCTGCAGCACGGTGCTCTGGCTGACCGCGACATTCAGCGCGGCGGCCTCCGGCGGCAGCCCGGCCGTCTGGTGCACGCGCAGGTTGGAATGGGTGCGGTCGGCCATCAGGATCATCACCCGGCGCAGGCCGCTGGCGACCAGGGCGTCGCGGGCGGCGATGGTCAGGTGCATGGCGTTGGTGAAGCGGCTCGGCTCGGCCAGCAGCTCGGCGCATTGCCGGCGCCACTTGGCCAGGTCCTCGGCGCTGGGGGCGGCGGGCGGCAGCAGGCCGGCCGGGACACGGCGGGTGCCCGAGGGCCAGAGCAGGGATACCGCGGGGTGCCACAGGTCCGGCATGAAGTGCTGGCGCGCACTGATGGCGGCCTGCTGGTGCAGTTGTTGCTGCACCTCGTCCATGGGGATCTGCAGATAGAGGCTGGTCAGGTACTGCCAGCGCTCGCTGTGGGGGCAGTCCCAGGCCTGTTGTGCCGACAGCGCCAGGCCGTTGGCCAGCAGCACCGTGTTGGCCGGCTGGTTGAGCCAGTGGCGCAGGGTCGGGTCGTCGTCGAGGCGGTTCTGCTGGCGCAGCGGATGCTCGCTGTCGCGGGCGATGCGCAGCACCTTGACCAGTTCGCGCCGCTCGTTGAGCAACAGCCGATAGCCCTGCTGCACCCAGATCGGCAAGCGCCAGGCATCGACCAGCGCCTGGCCGATCTTCAGCAGGCGCACGCCGAACAGTTGCCGTTCCACGTCGCGGGCCGATTCGCCCTTGTGGATCACCCGCAGTTCCCATTCCTCAAGCAGTTTGGGGTGGGTCAGCGCCAGGGGCCACAGCGGCGACAGGAACAGCAGGCTGCCCCAGTGGATGTCCTGCCACAGCCGCGCCAGGCGGCCGGCGAAGAAGCCGTTGGCTTGCTGCGTGGCGTGCTGGCTGATCATCTGCAGCTGGCGCAGGGCCTGGGGGATCTGCCCGTCAGGCTCGGCGGGCAGGCGCGCGAGCAGTTCTTCGGTGCGGGCCAGGCCCAGGCGGTTGATGGCGACTTCGAGGTTTTCCGCCGGCTCCGCCATGCTGCCCTGGGTGTGGCGGTTGGCTTCGCGGATGATGCTCAGGGCCAGCGCCGGGCTGTCCTGCATCAGTCCGGCGATGTCGCGCAGCGAGCTGCGGTTGTCGCGGATCGCCCGGCAGACGCGGTCGTGGGCCGACTGCGGCACCGGCAGGCGGACGCCGTCGAGCAGCTTGACCCAGCCTTCCAGGGTGTTCGGTGTTGCGTGTGGGACGTTCGTTTCATTAGCCATGTCGGGACGGGATCTTGATCTTCGAAAGACGCGCCCGGCATGGGCTAAATTGGCTTTTCGCCTGAACTGCCTATAGTCTGGCGCAGTTTTGCCGATAAGTAGAAGAAGAGATTTTTTAACTTCCGAATATGACCTTGAACCCGACTTAAACAAGTACTTTCTATCTATGGCTAAAATTATCGGCATCATCGTCGTATTCGCGAGCGTGCTCGGCGGATACGTGCTCTCCCACGGCAAGATCGCGGCCCTGATCCAGCCCTTCGAGGTGATGATCATCGGCGGCGCGGCCCTCGGCGCCTTCCTTCAGGCCAACCCCGGCTACATGACGATGCACGTGTTCAAGAAAGCCTTGGGCATGTTCAGTTCGCGCTTCAGCCACACTTTCTACCTGGAAGTGCTCGGCCTGATCTACGAGATCCTCAACAAGAGCCGCCGCGAAGGCATGATGGCCATCGAAGGCGACATCGAAGACGCCGCCGCGAGCCCGATCTTCGCCAAGTACCCGGCCGTGCTCAAAGACGAGCGCATGACCGCGTTCATCTGCGACTACCTGCGCATCATGTCCTCCGGCAACATGGCCCCGCACGAGCTCGAAGGCCTGTTCGACATGGAACTGTTCAGCCTCAAGGAAGAACTGGAGCACCCGTCCCACGCGGTCAACGGCATCGCCGACGGCATGCCCGGCTTCGGTATCGTCGCGGCGGTGTTGGGTATCGTGGTGACCATGGCCTCCCTGGGCGAAGGCGATCAGAAATCCATCGGCCTGCACGTGGGTGCGGCGCTGGTCGGTACCTTCTTCGGTATTCTCGCGGCCTACGGCTTCTTCGGCCCGCTGGCCCACTCCCTGGCCCATGACGCCAAGGAAGAGCTGAACGTCTACGAAGCCATCAAGGCCTCGCTGGTGGCTTCGGCTTCCGGCATGCCGCCGTCGCTGGCCGTGGAGTTCGGCCGCAAGGTCCTGTACCCGGCGCACCGTCCGAGCTTCGCCGAGCTGGAACAAGCGGTTCGCGGTCGTTAAGCCATGGAAAACAACCAGCCGATAATCATCAAGCGCGTCAAGCGCTACGGTGGCGGACATCACGGCGGCGCCTGGAAAATCGCCTTCGCCGACTTCGCCACGGCGATGATGGCGTTCTTCCTGGTGCTGTGGCTGCTGTCCACCGCCACGCCCGAGCAGAAGATCGCCATCGCCGGTTACTTCAAGGATCCGGTCGGCTTCTCCGAAAGCGGCACGCCGTACATCATCGACCTGGGCGGCACGCCGACCCTGGCGCCGGAAAACACCCTCAACCCTGAGGTGAAGTCGCAGCCGCAGCCAGACAAGGTCACGGTCGACACCGAGCAGGTCGAGGGCATGGCCGAGCAGGTCGAGAAGGAACGCCTGGAACTGTTGCTGCAGGAACTGCAGAACAAGGTCGAAGAGAACCCGCAGCTGCAGAAGTTCAAGGATCAGATCCTGTTCGAGATCACCCCGAACGGCTTGCGCATTCAGATCATGGACGCCGAGAACCGGCCGATGTTCGACTCGGGCTCCGCGCGCCTGAAGCCGTACTTCGAGGACATCCTGCTGGCCATGGCCGACACCATCAAGGCGGTGCCGAACAAGATCAGCATCAGCGGCCACACCGACGCCAAGCCGTACACCGGCAGCGGCGAGTTCGGCAACTGGGAGCTTTCCGCCAACCGCGCCAACGCCGCCCGGCGTGCACTGGTGGCGGGCAGCTATCCGGAGTCGCAGGTGGCGCGGGTGGTGGGTTATGCCTCGTCGGCGCTGTTCGACAAGGAAAACCCGTTCAACCCGGTCAACCGCCGCATCGACATCGTGGTGCTGACCAAGAAGGCCCAGGCCGCCATCGAAGGCTCCCAGGGCGCCGACCCGGCGAAGCCGGCCGACGGCCAGGAAGGCGCCGCGCCGGCCACCCCGGCCGATCCGAACGCCTTGCCGGCGGATCAGCAACCGGTGGCGCCGCACGAGTTGCGCGAACGGCTGAACCTGTTCGACGATCCGTTGCCGAAACCGGCCGAGCCGGGCACCCATGCTCCGACTCCGACTCCGACTCCGGCTCCGGCTCCGGCTCCGGCGCCCGCTCCGGCGCCCGCTCCGGCACCGGCGGCTCCCGCAGCCCCCGCGCCGAAGCAGTGACCCACAAAAAAGCCGCGATGATCTCGCGGCTTTTTTGTGTCCGGCGGTTCAGTAGCCGTTATCGGGCAGGCTGGCGATGATCGAGCGGTAGCTGTTCATCCGTTGCTGCTGGATGCGCCCGTCTTCCAGGGCCTTGAGCAGGGCGCAGCCGGGTTCGCGATCGTGCTTGCAGTCGCGGAAGCGGCAGGTGCCGAGCAGGTCTTCGAACTCGATGAAGCCGGCTTCGACGTCGGCGCGGCTGACGTGGCCCAGGCCGAATTCGCGGATGCCCGGCGAGTCGATCAGCTCACCGCCGCCGGGGAAGTGGAACAGGCGCGCGGTGGTTGTGGTGTGCTGGCCCTGGCCGGACCATTCCGACAGCGGGCCGACGCGGGTCTCCACCTCCGGCAGCAGGCTGTTGACCAGCGACGACTTGCCGACGCCGGACTGGCCGACGAACACGCTGATGCGGCCGTCGAGCAACTGCTGCAGCTGTTCCATGCCGTTGCCGTGGTGGGCCGAGACTTCCAGCACCGGATAGCCGAGGGTGCGGTACACCGCCAGCAGCGCATTGAGCGCCGGGGCGTTCTGCTCGTCGATCAGGTCGAACTTGTTGAGCAGCAGCAGCGGACGGATGCCGGCGTGCTCGGCCGCCACCAGGTAGCGGTCGATCAGGTTGGCGTGGGGCTCGGGCAGCGGGGCGAAGACGATGACGATCATGTCGACGTTGGCCGCCACCGGCTTGAGCTGGCCGCGGCTGTCCGGGCGGCACAGCTCGGTGCTGCGCGGCAGCTGCGCGACGATCACGCCGATGCCCTGGTTGCCGGCGCGCCAGACCACCCGGTCGCCGGTCACCAGCGCCGGCAGGTTGGCGCGCAGGTAGCAGCGGAACACCTGACCGGCCTGGTCGCCGTCGGTCGCCTCGACCTCGACCTGCACACCGAAGTGGGCGATCACCAGGCCGTGCTGTTCCGGGCCCAGGTCGCCGCCCTCCAGGGCCTCGACGGCCGAGGACTCGCGTTTGGCGGCGCGGGCGGCGCGCTCGCCCTGAATCTTTTCGATGCGCCAGCTCTGGCGGCGGTTGAGTTGGCGTTTGGCCATGGGTGTTCCGTAATAAAAAGAATGCAGCGAATGGGTAAAACGGCGGCGAGTTTAGCACGCCCGGCCACCCGCCTAGGCTAAACTGCGCACCATTGCTTAGGAGACGAATCATGCAGAACCCGCAGAACCTGATCTGGATCGACCTGGAAATGACCGGTCTGAACCCGGACACCGACGTCATCATCGAGATGGCCACCATCGTCACCGACAGCGACCTGAACACCCTGGCCGAAGGCCCGGTGATCGCCATCCACCACAGCGACGACGTCCTCGCCCGCATGGACGAATGGAACACCCGCACCCACGGCAACTCGGGCCTTACCCAACGTGTGCGCGAAAGCCGCGTGAGCATGGCCGAGGCCGAAGCCGAAACCATCGCCTTCCTGGAGAAGTGGGTGCCGAAGGGCAAGTCGCCGATCTGCGGCAACAGCATCTGCCAGGACCGGCGCTTCCTGTTCGCCCACATGAAGGCGCTGGAAAGCTACTTCCACTACCGCAACCTCGACGTCTCCACCCTCAAGGAACTGGCCGCCCGCTGGGCGCCGGACGTGCGCGACAGCTTCAAGAAAGGCAGCACCCACCTGGCGCTGGACGACATCCGCGAGTCCATCGCCGAGCTGCGCCACTACCGCGAGCACTTCATCAAGTTCTGATCCGCCGCAGCGGGCCCCTGTGGCGAGGGAGCTTGCTCCCGCTCGGCTGCGCAGCCGCCGCAGTCCCCGCGGGCGCGTCCTGCTTGAAAGGGTGCATGGGAGTGCTCCGCCCTCCGACGGGAGCAAGCTCCCTCGCCACGGCGCATCCGCCCCCTTCTGGTGCGGCCGCGAAATGGCTAGACTGCGCGCCTTCCTGCCAGGACCGCCACCATGCTGCTGATGCTCTACCTGATCGCCATCACCGCCGAAGCCATGACCGGCGCCCTGTCCGCCGGCCGACGCGGCATGGACTGGTTCGGCGTGGTGCTGATCGCCTGCGTCACGGCGCTCGGCGGCGGTTCGGTGCGCGATGTGCTGCTGGGGCACTATCCGCTGACCTGGGTGAAGCATCCCGAATACCTGGTGCTGACCTCGGCCGCCGCGATGCTGACCGTGTTCACCGCACGCTGGATGCGCCACCTGCGCTCACTGTTCCTGGTGCTCGACGCTGTCGGCCTGGTGGCGTTCACCCTGATCGGCTGCATGACCGCCCTGGAAATGGGCCACGGCATGCTCGTGGCTTCGGTCAGCGGCGTGATCACCGGGGTGTTCGGCGGCATCCTGCGGGACATCTTCTGCAACGACATCCCGCTGATCTTCCGGCGCGAACTGTACGCCAGCGTCTCTTTCGCCGCCGCATGGTGCTACATGCTCTGCCTGTTCCTGAACGTACCGAGCGAGCAGGCGATCCTGATCACCCTGTTCGGCGGCTTCCTGCTGCGGCTGCTGGCTATCCGGTTTCATTGGGAAATGCCGAAGTTCGTCTATAACGACGAGCATTGAGGGCGGTATCGCTTGGCCGGGGGAAACATCCTGTCGGACTTGTTGAATAGTTGGGGCTGATCGAATGGGGTAAAAAGAAGCTTAAAGGGGGTTAATTGACTCTTCATTACCCTATTTGTCTTCTGTGCCCTATTTTGCAGGATGCCTTGAGATGCACTCACTGACGCCCCGGTACCTCAGCGATTTGCGCTACGACGGATTACAGATTTCAACGCTTCGGACGCTAGGTGAGTTCCGGGGCAAGCAACAGTTGTTCATTGCGCAATCGCCTCAAGTGCTGCATGGCTTGAGGCAGATCGCAGTGATCGAATCAGCCGAGTCGTCCAACAGGCTTGAGGGCGTGACCGTGGCGCCCGCTCGCTTGAAGTCCTTGATGAGCAAACACTCTGAACCGAAAAGTCGATCCGAGCAGGAAATCGCGGGCTATCGAGACGCCCTCGCACTGATCCATGAAGCGGCTGAGGGTATGCCGTTTTCCGAAGGTGTGGTCAGGCAGTTGCACAGCTTGCTTTACCGTTACCTGCCGCAGGACGGGGGTGACTGGAAGGCAACGAACAACGACATCATCGAGCGCCGCACGGACGGATCGTCACGTATCCGCTTTCAGCCGGTTTCCGCACACATGGCGCCCATCGCCATGAGCGAAATGATGGTGCGTTATCGCCAGGCGCTGGAGCTGAATCTGACGGATCCCTTGGTGCTGGTTCCGCTGACCATCCTCGATTTCCTTTGCATTCATCCCTTTTCCGACGGCAACAGGCGGGTTGCCCGGTTGCTGACATTGTTGCTGCTTTACCAATTTGATTACCGCGTCGGGCGCTTCATAAGCCTTGAGCGAATATTCGAAGATTCGAAGGAAAGCTATTACTCAACGCTCGAATTGAGTTCCCAGGGGTGGCACGACGCAACGCACGACGTTCGGCCATGGATTGACTACTTCTGGGGGACGCTGCTCAGGACATATAAGGAACTCGAAGAACGTGTCGGCACGATAGAAAAGCGTCGTGGGGGTAAGAGCGATAGAGTCAGGAGCGAAGCCTTGAAGCGCAGTCTGCCGTTCTCCATCACAGAGATAGAGGTGTCCTGCCCTGGCATCAGTCGCGATACCGTGCGGATGGTTTTACGTTCGCTGAAGGCTGAGGGATTGATCGAGTCGACAGGGAAGGGACGCAGCGCCAAGTGGAAAAAGCTTTAAGGATTTCATGCGCTGCGTGCGGCATGCTGTCTGAGGGCCCACTCGACATGTTCGCGCACCAGTTCCGACGGATGGTCGCGGCGTGCCTTCAGCGCTTGCAGCACCGGAATGCTCGACGGGGCGTTGCCCAGCCCCACCGCCAGGTTGCGCAGCCAGCGCTCGTAGCCGGCGCGGCGCAGCGGTGAGCCTTCGGTGCTGCTGAGGAACGTGTCTTCGTCCCAAAGGAACAGTTCGGCCAGTTCGGCGTTGTCCAGGTTGTGCCGGGGCTTGAAGTCGCTTTCCCCGGTCGCGCGGGCGAAGCGGTTCCACGGGCAGACGATCTGGCAATCGTCGCAGCCGAACACCCGGTTGCCGATCAGCGGCCGCAGGTCTTCGGGGATGGCGTTCTTCAGCTCGATGGTGAGGTAGGAAATGCAGCGCCGGGCGTCCAGCACATAGGGGCCGACGAAGGCGTTGGTCGGGCAGATGTCCAGGCAAGCGCTGCACCGGCCGCAGTGTTCGGTGGCGTGGGGCGGGTCGACCGGCAGCGGCAGGTCGACGAACAGTTCGCTGAGGAAGAAATAGCTGCCGGCCTTGCGGTTCAGGACCAGGGTGTTCTTGCCGATCCATCCCAGGCCGGCCTGTTCGGCGATGGCCTTCTCCAGCACCGGGGCGCTGTCGACGAAGGCGCGGAAGCCGAACGGGCCGATCTGCGCCTGGATCCGGTCCGCCAGTTGCTGCACGCGCTTGCGGATCAGCTTGTGGTAGTCGCGGCCCAGGGCGTAGCGGGAGATGTAGGCCTTTTCCGGTTGGGCGAGCAGCTGCGCCATGTGCGTGTCGCCCGGCAGGTAGTCCATGCGCAGCGAGACCACGCGCAGCGTGCCCGGCACCAGCTCTTCGGGGTGCGAGCGCTTGCTGCCGTGGGCGCCCATGTAGTCCATTTCGCCGTGGTAGCCGGCCTCGAGCCAGCGCTGCAGGTGCCCCTCGTGCTCGGCCAGGTCCAGACCGCTGATGCCGACTTGCTGAAAGCCCAGCTCGCGGCCCCAGTCCTTGATGGATTGGGCCAGGGCGGGGAGGTCTGTGGTGATGGCGGACATGAGGCGAGAGAAACCGGAACTGAGGTGCGTATAATTCTGCCAGACATCGGAGCCCGAAGACGCATGCCGCACACGAAAGATCATTTACCCGACGCGCTGTACCGCGCCGCCCAGGTGCGGGACATCGACGCGCGGCTGATCGCTGCCGGCACGCCGGGCCTGGAACTGATGCACCGCGCCGCCCGGGCGACCTGGCGCGCGCTGGTGCGCCGCTGGCCGGCGGCCAACGAACTGACGGTGCTGGCCGGCCACGGCAACAACGCCGGCGACGGTTATCTGGTGGCGGCGCTGGCGCACCGTGCCGGCTGGCATGTGCGGGTGCTGGCTGTCGGCGATCCGCAGCGTTTGCAGGGGGATGCGGCGCAGGCCCATGGGCAGGCCCTGGCCGAAGGGGTGGCCGTGCAGGGCTGGAATGCGCAGAGCGAACTGCGCGGCGTGATCCTCGATGCGCTGCTCGGCACCGGCCTGAGCGGCGAGGTGCGCGAGCCGTATGCCTCGGCCATCCACGGGATCAACGCCAGCGGCCTGTCGGTGGCGGCGGTGGATGTGCCGTCCGGATTGTGCGCCGACACCGGGCGGGTGCTGGGCGTGGCGGTGCGTGCCGACCTCACTGTGACGTTCATCGGCCTCAAGTTGGGGCTGTTCACCGGCGATGCCGCCGACCATGTCGGTGAACTGGCGTTCAACGATCTGCAGGCGCCGGCCGAAACCTTCAGTGACATTCCCGTTGCCGCCCGTCGTCTCGACGTCGCTAACCTGCCGCGGCCGGCCCCTCGCGCAGCGACGGCGCACAAGGGCCGGTTCGGTCATGTGCTGCTGATCGGCGGCGACCACGGCTTCGGCGGGGCGATCGTGCTCAGCACCGAAAGCGCGCTGCGCAGCGGTGCGGGGATGGTGTCGCTGGCGACCCGGGCAGAGCATGTGCCGGCGGCGCTGGCCCGGGTGCCGGAAGCCATGGCCCTGGGCGTATCGTCGGCCAATCAGTTGATGGGGCTTCTGGAGAAGGCTTCGGTGCTGGTGGTCGGGCCGGGGCTGGGTCAGGCCGGTTGGGGGCGCAGCCTGCTGTCGGCGGCGGCCAATGCGCCGTTGCCCCAGGTGTGGGACGCCGACGCGCTGAACCAACTGGCCGCAGGCCGGGTGAGCTTGCCGAAGGATTGCGTGATCACGCCGCATCCGGGGGAGGCGGCCCGTTTGCTCGGGATCGGCACCGCGCAAGTGCAGGCCGACCGGCCGGCGGCGGCCCTGGCGTTGAGCCAGAAATATACAGCGGTAGTGGTGCTCAAGGGCGCCGGCAGCTTGATCGCCCATCCCGACGGCAGGTTGGCCGTGTGCCATCAGGGCCACCCCGCGATGGCGACCGCCGGCCTCGGCGATGTGCTGGCCGGGTTGCTCGGCGCACTGATGGCCCAAGGCATGGACAGTTTCCAGGCCGCCTGCCTGGCGGTCTGGCTGCATGCCAATGCGGGTCTGCAACAAGGTGAATTCGGCCGTGGGCTGGCGGCCAGTGATCTGATTCCAGCCATTCGTCAGCTGTTGGAGGAGCATGCACCGTGTCTGAAGTAACCCTGTACCTGGCCGATGAACAGGCCATGACCGACTTTGGCGCACGGATCGCCCGCATCACCGGGGGGCATGGCCTGATTTTCCTGGTGGGTGACCTGGGCATGGGCAAGACCACCCTGTCCCGCGGGCTGATCCGGGGCCTGGGCCACCAGGGCGCGGTGAAGAGTCCGACCTTCACGCTGGTCGAGCCCTACGAGATCGGCGACATCCGCGCCTTCCACTTCGACCTGTACCGGCTGGTCGACCCGGAGGAGCTGGAATTCCTCGGCATCCGCGACTACTTCGAAGACGATGCCCTGTGCCTGATCGAGTGGCCCGACAAAGGTGCAGGCTTTTTGCCAAAGCCTGACCTGACCATTACCATTAGCCCGCAAGACAGCGGGCGTTCGCTGACCATTTTGTCCCAGGGCTCGCGCGGCGAGGCCTGGTGTGCCGCTTTGGCGTTGGAATCCAAATAAATGATGGGGTTAGGTATGCGCTTTCGCGCGTTGGTGGCTGCCGCTGGGCTGATGTTGATGGCAGTGACCGTCAGCGCTGTGGCCGACACAAAGGTCAACAGCGTGCGCCTGTGGCGGGCGCCGGACAACACGCGTCTGGTGTTCGACCTGAGCGGCCCGGTGCAGCACAGCGTGTTCACCCTGACCGCGCCGGACCGGCTGGTGATCGACATCAACGGCGCCACCCTCGGTGCGCCGCTGAACGTACAGACCGCCAACACGCCGATCACCGCCATGCGCTCGGCCCAGCGTACGCCGACCGACCTGCGGGTGGTCATCGACCTGAAGAAGGCCGTCACCCCGAAAAGCTTCTCCCTGGCGCCGAATGCGCAGTACGGCAACCGTCTGGTGGTCGACCTGTTCGACAACCCGGCCGACGCCGCGCCGCCGCCTGCGCCGACGCCGTCGGTGGCCACCGTGCCGGCCGTGCCGGTGACCCCGGCGGAACCGGCGATCAAGCTGCCGCCGGCCCCGGCCGGCAAACGCGACATCATCGTGGTGATCGACGCCGGCCACGGCGGTGAAGACCCCGGCGCCTCGGGCTCGCGCGGCCAGCGTGAAAAAGACGTGGTGCTGCAGATCGCCCGCGAGCTGCAGCGTCAGGTCAACGGCATGAAGGGCTTTCGCGCCGAGCTGACCCGCACCGGCGACTACTTCATCCCGCTGCGCGGCCGCACCGAGATCGCCCGCAAGAAGGGCGCCGACCTGTTCGTCTCGATCCACGCCGACGCCGCACCTTCGGCCGCCGCGTTCGGCGCGTCGGTGTTCGCCCTGTCCGACCGTGGCGCCACCTCGGAGACCGCCCGTTGGCTGGCCGACAGCGAAAACCGTTCCGACCTGATCGGCGGTGCCGGCAACGTCAGCCTCGACGACAAGGACCGAATGCTCGCCGGCGTGCTGCTCGACCTGTCGATGACCGCCTCGCTGACCTCCAGTCTCAACGTCGGCCAGAAGGTGCTGAGCAACATCGGCCGGGTCACGCCGCTGCACAAGCAACGGGTGGAACAGGCCGGGTTCATGGTGCTGAAGTCGCCGGACATCCCGTCGATCCTGGTCGAGACCGGCTTCATCTCCAACGCCAACGAGGCCTCCAAGCTGGCGGCATCGAGCCACCAGCAGGCGCTGGCGCGGTCGATCAGCAGCGGCGTGCGTCAGTTCTTCCAGCAGAACCCGCCGCCGGGCACCTACATCGCCTGGCTGCGTGACTCGGGCAAGATCGCCCAGGGGCCGCGCGACCACCGGGTGAGCCCGGGCGAAACCCTGGCGATGATCGCCGTGCGCTATCAGGTGTCGCCGGCCACGCTGCGCAGCGCCAACAACCTGAGCAGCGATGAGCTCAAGGTCGGTCAGCACCTGACCATTCCCGGCACTGAACTGGCGTCCAAGGAATGAACCAAGTGTTGAGTTCGGCCCGCATTGAACTGCTCAGCCCCCGGCTGGCGAACCAGATCGCCGCCGGCGAGGTGGTCGAGCGCCCGGCGTCGGTGATCAAGGAACTGTTGGAAAACAGCCTGGACTCCGGCGCCCGGCGCATCGATGTCGACGTCGAGCAGGGCGGCGTCAAGCTGCTGCGGGTGCGCGACGACGGCAGCGGCATTTCCGCCGATGACCTGCCGCTGGCGCTGGCCCGGCACGCCACCAGCAAGATCCGCAACCTCGAAGACCTCGAACAGGTGATGAGCCTGGGCTTCCGGGGCGAGGCGCTGGCGTCGATCAGCTCCGTGGCGCGCCTGACCCTGACCTCGCGCACCCGCGACGCCGACCAGGCCTGGCAGGTGGAGACCGAAGGCCGCGACATGGCGCCCCGGGTGCAGCCGGCGGCGCATCCGGTGGGCACCTCGGTGGAGGTGCGCGACCTGTTCTTCAATACACCGGCGCGGCGCAAGTTCCTCAAGACCGAAAAGACCGAATTCGATCACCTGCAAGAAGTGATCAAGCGTCTGGCGCTGGCGCGCTTCGACGTGGCTTTCCATTTGCGTCACAACGGCAAGACCATCCTCAGCCTGCATGAGGCCCGCGACGACGCGGCCCGCGCCCGGCGTGTGGCGGCGATCTGCGGTTCGGGCTTCCTGGAGCAGGCGCTGCCGATCGAGATCGAGCGCAACGGCCTGCGCCTGTGGGGTTGGGTCGGCCTGCCGACGTTCAACCGCAGCCAGGCGGATCTGCAGTATTTCTTCGTGAACGGCCGCGCGGTGCGCGACAAGCTGGTGGCCCACGCGGTGCGCCAGGCCTACCGCGACGTGCTGTTCAATGGCCGTCATCCGACCTTCGCGCTGTTCTTCGAGGTCGATCCGGCGGCGGTGGACGTCAACGTGCACCCGACCAAGCACGAAGTGCGCTTCCGCGACGGGCGCATGGTGCACGACTTCCTCTACGGCACCCTGCACCGGGCGCTGGGCGATGTGCGTCCGGAGGATCAGGTGGCGGCGCCGGTCGCCTCCAGCGGATTCGTCCGCCCGACCGGCCTCGAAGCCGGCGAGTTCGGCCCCCAGGGCGAGATGCGCCTGGCGGCCAACACCCTGCTGGAGCAACCCCAGGCGCAGCCGTCGTTCAACGCGCCGGCCGGCGGCGGCAGCGGGGCGGGCTACCAGTACCAGTACACGCCGCGTCCGCAGTCCGCCGTGCCGGCCGCCGAAGCCCAGGCCGCCTACCGCGAGTTCTTCGCGCCGCTGCCGGAAACCGCAACCCCGGCCGGCGGCAATGCGCTGCCGAGCGGTCAGGGCGACATCCCGCCGCTGGGCTACGCGCTGGCGCAGCTCAAGGGCATCTACATCCTGTCCGAGAACGCCCAGGGACTGGTGCTGGTGGACATGCACGCCGCCCATGAGCGAATCATGTACGAGCGCCTGAAGATCGCCATGGCCAGTGAAGGCCTGAGCGGCCAGCCGCTGCTGGTGCCGGAGTCGCTGGCGGTGAGCCAGCGCGAGGCCGACTGCGCCGAAGAGCACGCGGCGTGGTTCCAGCGCCTGGGCTTCGAACTGCAGCGCCTGGGCCCGGAAACCCTGGCGATCCGGCAGATTCCGGCGCTGCTCAAACAGGCCGAGGCCAACCGGCTGGTCGGCGACGTGCTGGCCGACCTGATGGAGTACGGCACCAGCGACCGGATCCAGGCGCACCTGAACGAACTGCTGGGCACCATGGCCTGCCACGGCGCGGTCCGCGCCAACCGGCGCCTGGCCCTGCCGGAAATGAACGGCCTGCTGCGCGACATGGAAAACACCGAGCGCAGCGGTCAATGCAACCATGGCCGGCCGACCTGGACCCAATTGGGCCTGGACGACCTGGACAAACTGTTTTTGCGCGGTCGTTGATGAGCCAGCTTCCTCCAGCGATATTCCTGATGGGCCCGACCGCTGCGGGCAAGACCGACCTGGCCATCGAGCTGACCAAGGTGCTGCCGTGCGAGCTGATCAGCGTCGACTCGGCGCTGGTCTACCGCGGCATGGACATCGGCACCGCCAAGCCGTCCAAGGAACTGTTGGCCGAGTTTCCCCACCGCCTGATCGACATCCTCGATCCGGCCGAGGCGTACTCGGCTGCGGATTTCCGCCGTGATGCGCTGATCGCCATGGCCGACATCACCGCCCGGGGCAAGATCCCGCTGCTGGTGGGCGGCACCATGCTCTACTACAAGGCGCTGGTCGAGGGCCTGGCCGACATGCCGGCGGCCGATCCCGAAGTGCGTGCGCAGATCGAAGAAGAGGCGGCGCGCCTTGGCTGGCAGGCCCTGCACGAGCAGTTGGCGGCCATCGACCCGGTGTCGGCGGCGCGGATTCACCCGAACGATCCGCAGCGCCTGAGTCGTGCGCTGGAGGTCTACCGGGTCAGCGGTCAGAGCATGACCGCGCTGCGCCAGCAACAATCTGCGCAAAGTGCCGACGCAGCCGCATCGGGGCGGCAACAATTGCCCTATACTGTCGCGAATCTGGCGATCGCTCCGGCAAATCGCCAGGTACTGCACGAGCGCATTAAACAAAGATTCACAAATATGCTGGAACAGGGATTCATCGACGAGGTCGTAGCCCTGCGCAATAGAAGTGACCTGCATGCCGGGTTGCCGTCTATACGTGCGGTGGGTTACCGCCAGGTCTGGGATTATCTGGACGGCAAGCTGACGTCGGCCGAAATGCAGGAGCGGGGCATCATCGCCACGCGCCAATTGGCCAAACGCCAGTTCACCTGGCTGCGCAGCTGGGATGGTTTGCATTGGCTCGACAGTCTGGATTGCGACAATCTGCCACGCGCCTTGAAATACCTTGGGACGATCTCCATATTGAGCTGAGTCCCTGCAATTGCCGTCTATCCTTGGGGGTGTGGCGGCAAAAGCCACCCGTTTACCTATTTTTTTATTATTGAATCCTTAAAGGAGTGCGGCACATGTCAAAAGGGCATTCGCTACAAGACCCTTACCTGAATACTTTACGTAAAGAGAAAGTTGGGGTTTCCATCTACCTGGTCAACGGCATCAAGCTGCAAGGTACGATCGAGTCGTTCGACCAGTTCGTCATCCTGCTGAAGAACACCGTCAGCCAGATGGTCTACAAACACGCTATCTCTACCGTCGTGCCGGTCCGTCCAATTCGTCTGCCAAGCGCAACCGAATCCGATGCAGGTGACGCAGAGCCTGGTAACGCCTGATAGGAGTCTCCTTTGTTCTTTGAGCGCCACGGTGGTGGTGAACGAACCATTCTCGTTCACTTGGATGGTCAGGACCCTGAGGCGCGCGAAGATCCGCAGGAGTTTCAGGAGTTGGCACTTTCGGCTGGCGCCGAGACCGTCGCGTTTTTCAGCGTGCCGCGTCATCGGCCAACCGCCAAGACCCTGATTGGCAGTGGCAAGGTCGAGGAGTTGCGCGACCTGGTCAAGGCCGAACAGGTCGACCTGGTGATTTTCAATCACACCCTCTCACCCAGTCAGGAACGCAACCTCGAGCGCGAGTTCGAGTGCCGCGTGATCGACCGCACGGGTCTGATTCTCGATATTTTCGCCCAACGCGCCCGCACCCATGAAGGCAAGCTCCAGGTTGAACTGGCCCAGCTTGAGTACATGAGCACGCGGCTGGTGCGCGGCTGGACCCACCTTGAGCGGCAAAAGGGCGGCATCGGCCTGCGCGGCCCGGGCGAGACCCAGCTCGAGACCGACCGGCGCCTGCTGCGGGTTCGTCTGCGGCAGATCAAGTCCCGGCTGGAGAAAGTGCGCAGCCAGCGCGAGCAGTCGCGGCGCGGACGCAAGCGCGCGGACATCCCGACGGTGTCGCTGGTGGGCTACACCAACGCCGGCAAATCGACGCTGTTCAACGCGGTGACCGAGTCCGAGGTGTATGCGGCAGACCAACTGTTCGCCACCCTCGACCCGACCCTGCGCCGTCTGGATCTGGAAGACCTCGGGCCGATCGTGCTGGCCGACACCGTGGGCTTCATCCGTCACCTGCCGCACAAACTGGTCGAGGCGTTTCGGGCTACGCTCGAAGAGTCGAGCAACTCCGACCTGCTGCTGCACGTGATCGACGCCCACGAGCCGGACCGGATGGAGCAGATCGAGCAGGTGATGGTGGTGCTCGACGAGATCGGGGCGCAAGACTTGCCGATCCTGGAGGTATACAACAAACTCGATTTGCTCGAGGGCGTTGAGCCGCAGATCCAGCGCGACGCCGATGGCCGGCCGCAGCGGGTCTGGCTGTCGGCGCGGGACGGCTCCGGCCTGGACCTGCTCAAGCAGGCGGTGGCCGAGCTGCTCGGCGATGACCTGTTCGTCGGCACGCTGCGCTTGCCGCAACGTTTCGCCAGGTTGCGCGCGCAGTTCTTCGAACTGGGCGCAGTGCAGAAAGAAGAACACGACGACGAAGGCGCCAGCCTGCTGGCCGTCCGGTTGCCGCGGATCGAGCTGAACCGGCTGGTGAGCCGCGAAGGATTGCAGCCGGTGGACTTCATCGAGCAACACACTTTGCAATAAAAGCCTGAAAAAGCGGTTGTGCCGCGGTGACAGGCATTCTGTAGCATGGGGCGGCGCGCCGTGGGCGCGTCTTTGCTTTATCAGATGGAGAGCGCTATGGCTTGGAATGAGCCGGGTGGCAACTCGAACAATCAGGATCCTTGGGGTGGCAAGCGTCGCAACAATGGCGACCGCAAGGGCCCGCCGGATCTCGACGAGGCCTTCCGCAAGCTGCAGGAAAGCCTTAACGGGTTGTTCGGTGGTGGCAAGAAACGGGGTGACGACGGGGGCGGATCGGGCAAGGGCGGCGGCTTCGGCGGCCTGCTCGGCATCGGTCTGGTCGTGCTGGCGGCCGTGTGGCTGTACAGCGCGGTGTACGTGGTGGACGAGCAGGAGCAGGCCGTGGTGCTGCGCTTCGGCAAGTACTACGAGACCGTCGGCCCGGGCCTGAACATCTATTTCCCGCCGATCGACAAGAAGTACATGGAAAACGTCACGCGTGAGCGTGCGTATACCAAGCAGGGTCAGATGCTGACCGAAGACGAGAACATCGTCGAAGTGCCGCTGACCGTGCAGTACAAGATCAGCAACCTGCAGGACTTCGTGCTGAACGTCGACCAGCCGGAAATCAGCCTGCAGCATGCGACCGACAGCGCCCTGCGCCACGTGGTGGGTTCCACCGCCATGGACCAGGTGCTGACCGAAGGCCGTGAGCTGATGGCCAGCGAGATCAAGGAGCGCCTGCAACGCTTCCTCGACACCTACCGCACCGGCATCACCGTCACCCAGGTCAACGTGCAGAGCGCCGCGGCGCCGCGCGAAGTCCAGGAAGCCTTCGACGACGTGATCCGTGCCCGTGAAGACGAGCAGCGTTCCCGCAACCAGGCCGAGACCTACGCCAACGGCGTGGTGCCGGAAGCCCGTGGCCAGGCCCAGCGCATCATCGAGGACGCCAACGGCTACCGCGACGAGACGATCTCCCGCGCCAAGGGTGAGGCCGACCGCTTCACCAAGCTGGTCGCCGAGTACCGCAAGGCACCTGAGGTCACCCGTCAGCGCCTGTACCTGGACACCATGCAGGAAGTCTTCAGCAGCACCAGCAAGGTGCTCGTGACCGGCAACAAGAACGGCCAGAGCAACCTGCTTTACCTGCCGCTGGACAAGATGGTCGAAAGTGGCCGCAACACCAGCGCTCCGGTGAGCGGCGGTGCGGCAGCCACCAGCAATGAAGCCAATGTGCGTGCCGCAGCGGATCTGCAGCAACAGCAGGCACGTACCCGGGAGAGTCGCTGATGAGCAATAAATCGCTGATCGCCCTTATCGTCGGCGTGGTCGTGGCGATCGCTGCCTGGAACTGCTTCTACATCGTGGCTCAGACCGAGCGTGCGGTGTTGCTGCAATTCGGTCGCGTGGTCCAGGCCGATGTCCAGCCGGGCCTGCATGTGAAGGTGCCGTACGTCAACCAGGTGCGCAAGTTCGACGCCCGCCTGATGACGCTGGACGCACCGACGCAGCGCTTCCTGACCCTGGAAAAGAAAGCCGTCATGGTCGATGCCTACGCCAAATGGCGGGTGAAGGACGCCGAGCGTTTCTACACCGCGACCTCCGGCCTCAAGCAGATCGCCGACGAGCGTCTGTCCCGTCGTCTGGAGTCGGGCCTGCGTGACCAGTTCGGCAAGCGCACCCTGCACGAAGTGGTGTCGGGCGAGCGCGATGCGCTGATGGCCGACATCACCGCGTCGCTGAACAAGATGGCGGAGAAGGAACTGGGCATCGAAGTGGTCGACGTCCGGGTCAAGGCCATCGACCTGCCGAAGGAAGTCAACCGCAGCGTGTTCGAGCGGATGAGCACCGAGCGCGAGCGTGAAGCCCGTGAGCACCGCGCCAAGGGTAACGAGCTGGCCGAAGGCATCCGTGCCGACGCCGATCGCCAACGCCGCGTGCTGCTGGCCGAAGCCTATCGCGAGTCCGAAGAGGTTCGCGGTGACGGCGACGCCCAGGCCGCTGCGATCTACTCCAAGGCCTACGGCCAGGACCAGGATTTCTACGCGTTCTACCGTAGCTTGCGCGCCTACCGTGAAAGCTTCGCGAACAAGTCCGACGTCATGGTGCTCGACCCGAGCAGCGACTTCTTCAAGTACCTGGAGAAAGCCAAGCCTTGATTCGACGTTGACCTGCGTCATTCCGCCCGGCGGCTAAAACCTCGGGCGGGGTGATCCTTTTGGAAAACGTGTGTATGATGCGGCAGCCGGGAAATTCCCGGCTTTTTTGCGTCTGCACGTTTGATTGCTGTTTTTGGTGCAGGGCGCGGGCCCGAGGGCCCGACGGTTTTTCGAGGAAAGTGATTGGCGAAGCCGGTGACAGGGCTTTTCGCTTCGTCGCCCATGCGCGTGTCTTTTGCGCAGGCCAGTCATTTTCTGCTTCACTCAAGGCTCGCCCTCGGGCTGGCCGCCCGGATCAAAGGGGAATGGCGTAATGGCAACGGTAGACCGCTGGCTGCTGCCAGATGGCATCGAAGAAGTGCTGCCACCGGAAGCGGCGCGCATTGAAGTGGCGCGTCGTCAGGTGTTGGATCTGTTCCAGAGCTGGGGTTACGAGTTCGTCGTGACTCCCCATATCGAGTACCTGGAATCCTTGCTGACCGGCGCGGGCCAGGACCTGGATCTGCGTACCTTCAAGGTCATCGACCCGCAGTCGGGCCGGCAGATGGGCTTCCGTGCCGACATCACCCCGCAGGTGGCGCGCATCGACGCGCACACCCTGCGCCGCGAAGGCCCAAACCGCCTCTGCTACGCCGGCAGCGTGCTGCACGCCCAGCCGCGTGCGCTGTCGTCCTCGCGCAGCCCGATCCAGTTGGGCGCCGAGCTCTATGGCGACGCCAGCCCGAGCAGCGACGTCGAAGTCATCAGCCTGCTGCTGGCCATGCTGCAGCTGGCCGATGTGCCGGACGTGCACATGGATCTGGGGCATGTCGGCATCTACCGCGGCCTGGCCCGTGCTGCCGGACTGTCCGGCGAGGTCGAGCAACAGCTGTTCGACGCGTTGCAACGCAAGGCCATCGACGAGGTCACAGCCTTGACCGAAGGCCTGCCGGCGGAGCTGGCGGGCATGCTGCGCGCGCTGGTGGACCTGTGCGGCGGCCGTGAAGTGCTGACCGCCGCCCGCGAGCGCCTGGCCAACGCGCCGGCGCCGGTGCTGGCGGCGCTGGAGGATCTGCTGGCGATCGCCGAGCGCCTGGCGGCGCGCTTCCCGCAGCTGCCGCTGTATTTCGACCTAGGCGAGCTGCGCGGCTACCACTACCACACCGGTGTGGTGTTCGCGGCGTTCGTGCCGGGCGTGGGCCAGTCCATCGCCCAGGGCGGCCGCTACGACGACATCGGCGCCGACTTCGGCCGCGCCCGTCCGGCCACCGGCTTCTCCACCGATTTGAAAACCCTGGTGACCCTGGGGCGTGCTGAGATCGAGCTACCGTCCGGCGGTATCTGGATGCCTGACAGTACGGATGCGGCACTCTGGCAGCAGGTCTGCCAGTTGCGCAGTGAGGGTCAGCGTGTCGTCCAGGCCTTGCCTGGGCAACCTTTGGCCGCCGCCCGTGAAGCGGACTGCGACCGTCAATTGATCCAGCAGAACGGGCTTTGGCAAGTATCGCCACTGGCTTCTTGAGTTTTCCTGCCGGCAGGTGCCGGCACCAAGTTTGCGCGAATGAGGACAAGTGTTATGGGTAAGAATGTCGTAGTCCTGGGCACCCAGTGGGGTGATGAGGGCAAAGGCAAGATCGTTGATCTGCTGACCGAACATGCTGCCGCCGTAGTGCGCTACCAAGGTGGCCACAACGCTGGCCACACCCTGGTGATCGACGGCGAGAAAACCGTCTTGCACCTGATTCCGTCGGGCGTGCTGCGCGAAGGCGTGCAGTGCCTGATCGGCAACGGCGTGGTGGTTGCACCCGACGCCCTGCTGCGGGAAATCAACAAGCTGGAAGAAAAAGGCGTGCCGGTGCGCGAGCGCCTGCGCATCAGCCCTTCCTGCCCGCTGATCCTGTCCTACCACGTGGCGCTGGACCAGGCCCGTGAAAAGGCCCGCGGCGAGCTGAAGATCGGCACCACCGGCCGCGGCATCGGCCCGGCCTACGAAGACAAGGTCGCGCGCCGCGGCCTGCGCATCGGTGACCTGTTCCACCGCGAGCGTTTCGCCGCCAAGCTGGGCGAGCTGCTGGACTACCACAACTTCGTGCTGGTCAATTACTACAAAGAGCCGGCCATCGACTTCCAGAAGACCCTGGACGAGTGCATGGAGTACGCCGAGCTGCTCAAGCCGATGATGCTCGACGTCACCGCCGAGCTGCACAGCCTGCGCCGCGACGGCAAGGACATCATGTTCGAAGGCGCCCAGGGTTCGCTGCTGGACATCGACCACGGCACCTACCCGTACGTCACCAGCTCCAACACCACCGCCGGCGGCATCGCCACCGGTTCCGGCGTCGGCCCGATGTTCCTGGACTACATCCTGGGCATCACCAAGGCGTACACCACCCGCGTCGGTTCGGGCCCGTTCCCGACTGAACTGTTCGACGACGTCGGCGCGTTCCTGGCCAAGCGCGGCCATGAGTTCGGCGCCACCACCGGCCGTGCCCGCCGCTGCGGCTGGTTCGATGCCGTGATCCTGCGTCGCGCCATCGACGTCAACAGCATCTCGGGCCTGTGCCTGACCAAGCTGGACGTGCTGGACGGCCTGGAAACCATCAACATCTGCGTCGGCTACAAGAACCAGGACGGTGCAGTGATCGACGCGCCGACCGACGCCGACAGCTACATCGGCCTGGAGCCGGTGTACGAGCAGATGCCGGGCTGGAGCGAATCGACCCTGGGCGCCAAGACCCTGGAAGAGCTGCCGCAGGCTGCGCGCAACTACATCAAGCGCATCGAAGAGCTGGTCGGCGCGCCGATCGACATTATTTCGACGGGTCCGGACCGCAACGAAACCATCGTTCTGCGCCATCCGTTCGCTTGATAAGTCATTGATGTAAAAACACAAAGGCCCCTTGATCGGGGCCTTTGTCGTTTATGCCTGTTGGACGGCATGACCTTTGCTGCAAATATCCCCACAAGAAGTGCCATCAATTTAATGGCGTCAAAGTAGAGGGATTCAAAGTGTCGGCTGTTCTCTCACTGTTACAAAGCCGTTTGCTGCGGCCTGTGTTCGTTACCCTCGGTATCGCCCTTTTGGTGCAAGTGCTGGTGGCCGTTGCCCTGACACGGAGCACCGTCACGGCGCTGGAGGCCGACCTCGGCACACGCCTGGGCGCCGACAGCCAGAAACTCTCCGGCGAGCTGGAGCAGGCCGGGCGCGAAGTCACCTCCAGTCTCGATACGCTCTCGACCAATACCCGTCAGCGGCTCACCGCCGGCCTGTCCTCGCGCCTGAAGGACGAACAGGCCCAGCTGCGTGCGACCCTGGAAAAGGACCTGAAGGACTCGGCCAACGACATGGCCCAGTTGCTGGCCTCGGTCGCGCCCCGCGCCATGTGGGACAGCGACGTGCCGACCCTGTCCGAGTTCGCCCGCCGGGCCCAGCGCAATCCCAACGTGCTGTTCGTGGTCTACGACGACGCCACCGGCCAGCACCTGACCCGTTACCTCAACCGCGAAAACCCGATCAACAAGGCATTGCTGGAGAAAGGCCAGGGCGAGCGGGCGCTGGACAAGCTGCTGGATGCGGCCAAGCGCGATCCGTCGGTCTTTTACCTCGAAGCCTCGATCAACCCCAACGGTGTGGAGATCGGCAAGGTGCTGATGGGTGTCTCGACGGCGTCGGTGGATGCCGACCTGGCCGCCCTCGACCAGCGCTTCTCGGCTCTGATCGCCAGCAGCGACCAGTTGGTCGGCGACAGCCTCAAGGGCGCCGCCGCCGACAGCGCCGCGGCCATGCGCGCGCGCCTGCAATCGGCGCAGACCACGGCCGCGGAAATGAAGGCCAACACCGCCAGCACCGTGCAGGACGCCGCCGCGACGCTGCGCTGGCGCATCGGTATGGGCCTGGCGTTGGTCGGTTGCGGTGTGCTGCTGTTGCTGGCGGTGGTGCTGGGACACCGGGTGGTCAACCGCCTGAAGATGCTCAATACGGCGATGGACGACCTGGCGGCAGGCGAGGGCGACCTGACCAAGCGTGTGCAGATCAACAGCAAGGACGAGATCGGCGACATGGCCTCGGCGGTCAACCGCTTTGTGGATAAGTTGCAGCCGATCGTGCGCGAAGCGGGGGATGTGGCCCAGCGCACGGGCGTGGAAATCGGCGCGATGACCCTGCGCAATGCCGGGGCCGACGCGGCGGCCGGCATGCAGCGCGATGAGGTCGCCGAAAGCCTGCGGGCGCTGTCGCAGATGGCCGACGAGGCGCAGTCGGAAAGCCAGGCGATGCAGGCGGCGCTGCAGCAGGTGGTCGACATCCGTCAGGCCACCGACGAGAACACCCGCACCTCGGCCAAGGTCGGCAGCCTGATCGAAGCGTTGGCGGGGCAGGTCGACACCGGGGCGAAGGTCATCGAGCGGCTGGCCCAGCAGAGCGAGCAGATCGAAGTGGTGCTGACCGTGATCCACGGCATCGCCGAGCAGACCAATCTGCTGGCGCTCAACGCGGCCATCGAGGCGGCGCGGGCCGGCGAGACCGGACGCGGGTTCGCGGTGGTGGCGGACGAAGTGCGGGCGCTGGCGAGCAAGACCCAAAGCTCCACCGGCGACATCCAGGCGCACATCGTGGCCTTGCAGCAGGGCGCGCGCGAGGCGGTGGACGCCATCGGCCAGGCCGGACGCCAGGCCAGCGAAGGCTTGCTGGTGTTGCGCGACAGCGCGCGGCTGCAGCAGTCGGTGCAGGCGTCGGTCGAGCAGGTGCATGCGGCCATCGGTCTGGCCACCCAGGCGGCGGCGCATCAGGCGCAGGGCGCGCAGGCGGTGCGCGGGCGGGTCGAGACGATCCATGCCCAGGCCGAGAAAGCGGCTCAGGCGGTTCAGGAGACCACGGCCAGCGGCAAGGTGCTGGACGGGTTGGCGGCGCAGCTCAAGGCGAGTCTGGGGCAGTTCCGGGCCTAGCGGTTGTCTGGGCGGGCCCTTTCGCGGGCAAGCCCGCTCCCGCAGGCTGTGCGCCCGGCGCCAATCCATGTGGGGGCAGCATTCTGCCCTTGCCCTGCGGTGTCTGGGCTGACGCCATCGCCAGCAGGCTGGCTCCCACAGGGATACGTGTGCAACACAGATCCTGTGGGGGCGGTCTCAGCGGCTCAGGTACATCCGGGTGGTCAGCAGATAGACCGGCAATCCCGACACCACGATCAGCAGCGCCGCATAAGGCGCCGCCGCCGCAAACTCCACGTTCGCCGTATGGGCCCACACTTCGGTGGCCAAGGTGTTGAGTCCGGTCGGACTGAGCAGCAGCGTCGCGGTCAGTTCCTTCATCGCATCCAGGAAGACCAGCGCGAACGCTGCGCCCAGCGCCGGGAAGATGATCGGCAGGGTCACCCGGCAAAACGCAGTGAAGGACGACGCGCCCAGCGTGCGCGCCGCTTCTTCCAGCTGCGGCGCGGCCTTGTTCAGCGCGGTGCGGATCGGCGCTTGGGCCAGCGGCAGGAACAGCAAGGCATAGGCGATCAGCAGCAGCGCCGAAGTCTGGTACAGCGCAGGCACGTAATGCAGGGCGAAATACACCAGCGTGAGCGCGATCACCAGTCCCGGCAGCGCATGCAGCAGGTACGGCAGGCGCTCGGCCCAGATCGCCAGGCGGCCCTTGTGGCGCACCACCAGCAACCCGACCGGCACCGCCAGCACCAGGCACAACGCTGCGCCGCCCAGTGACAGCGCCAGCGACGACAGCAGCGCTTCGCTGATGGCGGCGACCGGGAACGCGGCCGAAGACCCCACGGCGAGCCAGTAGCCCAGCATGCCGAGAGGAATGCCGCTGCCCACGACCGCCAGCAACAGGCAGTACGACTGGCCGGCGATCGCCCAGGCGCCGAGGCGCACCTGTTCGGCCCGGCGCGCGGCGCCCTGGCCGGTGCGTACGTGGCGGCCCTTGCCGCGCATGCGCAGTTCCAGCCAAAGCAGGGTCAGGCACAGGGCAAGCAGCACCGCCGACAGCATGGCCGCGTTGGCGTTGCTGAATTCCAGTTCGAACTGCTGATAGATCGCGGTGGTGAAGGTTTGCAGGCCGATGATCGACAGCGCGCCGAACTCCACCAGCATGTGCAGCGCGATCAACAGTGAACCCGAGAGCAGCGACGGCCAGAGCAGCGGCAGGGTGACGCGAAAGAACACACCCCAGCGGCTCTGTCCCAGCGTGCGGGCCGACTCTTCCAGGGACGGGTCGAGGTTGCGCAGTGTCGCCGCGACCGGCAGGAAGATCAGCGGATACTTGGACAGGCTCATCACCAGGATCGCCCCGCCCAGGCCTTCGAACTGCGCGCTGAGGGACACCCAGGTGAAGCTGCTGACGAACGCCGGCACCGCGAACGGCAGGCACAGGATCACGCCCCACAGGCGCCGCCCCGACAGGTTGCTGCGTTCCAGCAGCCAGGCCAGCGACAGGCCGATCACGCCGCAGGCCAGCGTCACGCCGACCATCAGCGCCAGGGTATTGCGCAGCAGGCCGAACACGTAGGGGCGCCACAACAAGTGCAGCGCCTGGGCCCAGCCGGCCTGCCAGGCCTTTAGGCCGACGTAGGCCAGCGGCAGCAGGCTCAGCACCACCAGCAGCAAAACCGGCAGCAACAGCCAGACCGACGGCCGTTTGCGCCGCGGCAAGTAACCGCCGCGGGCGGTGGCGGAGAGCGGGGCGGCCATCAGTTCAGGCCGACTTCACGTTCCAGGTCCAGCGCCTCTTCGGCGTTGCCGAGGTCGGCCGGGGTCACGTCCGGCGCTTCCAGCTCGCTGAACGGCTTGAGCCCGCGGTCCGATTCCATGCCTTTGTGCAGCGGGTATTCGGCAGTGGTCTGGGTAATCACGCGCTGGCCTTCTTCGCTGGCCATGTAGGCGAGCAGTTGCTGGGCTTCCTTGGGGTGCTTGCTGGATTTGAGGACCGCGGCGCTGGATACGGTGATCAGCCCGCCGACGTCGCCGCCGGTGAAGTAGTGCAGTTTCGAATCCAGTTTGCCTTTCTCGCGCTGCAGGGCGAACCAGTAGTAGTTGTTCACCAGCACGGTGGCCACTTCGCCGTTTTCCACCGCCTTGAGGGCGACCATATTGTTGCTGTAGGTCTTGCCGAAGGCGCGCAGGCCGGTCAGCCATTCTTCGGCGGCGTCGCGGCCGTGCTTTTTGATGATCGCCACGGCCTGTTCCTGGAAGGCGCCGCTGGTCGGGACGAAGCCGACCTTGCCTTGCCACTGCGGATCGGCGAAGTCCAGCACTGACTTGGGCAGGTCTTTCTCATCGATCAGCTTGGGGTTGAACGCCACGACACGCACCCGCGCGGTGACGCCGATCCAGGTGCCGTTGCCGGCCACGTATTCTTTGGGCAGCACCGCCAGGGTGGTGTCGTCGGCCTTGGCCAGCAGGCCCAGTTCGCCGAGGTTGTTCAGGGGCGGGGACTCTTCGGTGTAGATCACGTCGGCGGGGGAGCGGTCGCCTTCTTCGATGACCTGGCTGGCGAGCTGGTTGCTGCTGCCTTTGCGCACGTTGACGTGAATGCCGGTCTTGGCTTCGAAAGCCTTGGCGACCGCGTCGCCGACTTCCTTGTGTTGGCCGTTATAGAGCGTCAGGGCGACTGGGTCGGCAGCCTGGGTGAGGGGAGTGGCGAGCGCCAGGCCGAGCAGGGTGAAGGTCAAGCCGCGGCGCAGGGTATTTCGAAGCATCATTCGCAGGGTTCCTCACTGTCGCATTGCAAAAACTTGCAACAATGATAAACGAGTTTGGTTCTCAAATGCGCCTTGAGGTTGGAGCGAGGGTTTGCTATGCGCGGAGGAGGGGGCAGATTCCGGTGTGAGGGGCTTGCTCCCGCTCGGCTGCGAAGCCGTCGCCATTCGGCGTTGTGGCTAAACCGAGGCGGGGGTTGTCCGCCAGCGGGAGCCTAGCGCCCTCGCCACAGGAATTTTCAAACGCCGGAAACGAAAAAACCCGCTTTCGCGGGTTTTATCTGAATTGGTGCCCAGGAGAAGACTCGAACTTCCACGACCGTAAGGTCACCAGCACCTGAAGCTGGCGTGTCTACCAATTTCACCACCTGGGCTTCTCAATCAGCGATGTCGCTGTTGATGTCGCGCACTATACGGAGCGCATTTTGATCTGTAAACCCCTGATTTGATTTTAATAAATCTTCTTTTGCGAATCGGGAGGGCAGAATGCAAAAAACCCGCTTTCGCGGGTTTTTTGTGTGAGTCACGAGACTCGAAATTGGTGCCCAGGAGAAGACTCGAACTTCCACGACCGTAAGGTCACCAGCACCTGAAGCTGGCGTGTCTACCAATTTCACCACCTGGGCAGCTTCGTCAACGTGTCTGCGTTGTCGATGGCGCGCACTATACGGAGCGTCTTTTTAACTGTAAACCCCTGGCGCGCAAAAAAATGGTTTTTTTTACCGGCGGCGTTCAAAACGCTTGGGCGGCGTCGATACAAGGCTTCAGATGGGCCATATATAGCGTGAAATTTCCCGTTTCATGGCGCCTATGCCAAACTAGCCCGCATATAGACAAGGTGAAAACTCTCTAATGGCCGATTGGCAGTCCCTCGATCCCGAGGCCGCTCGTGAAGCGGAAAAATACGAAAACCCCATTCCCAGCCGCGAACTGATCCTGCAGCACCTTGCTGACCGGGGTTCGCCCGCTGCCCGCGAAGAGCTGGTCGAAGAGTTCGGTCTGACCACCGAAGACCAGATCGAAGCCCTGCGCCGCCGCCTGCGTGCGATGGAGCGCGACGCCCAGCTGATCTACACCCGCCGCGGCACCTATGCGCCGGTGGACAAGCTCGACCTGATCCTGGGCCGCATCAGCGGTCACCGCGACGGTTTCGGCTTCCTGGTGCCGGACGACGGCTCCGAAGACCTGTTCATGAGCCCGGCGCAGATGCGCCTGGTGTTCGACGGCGACCGTGCGCTGGCACGGGTGTCCGGCGTCGACCGTCGCGGCCGCCGTGAAGGCGTGATCGTCGAAGTGGTCTCCCGCGCCCACGAAAGCATCGTCGGCCGTTACTTCGAAGAAGGCGGCATCGGTTTCGTCGTGGCCGACAACCCGAAGATCCAGCAGGAAGTGCTGGTGACGCCGGGCCGCAACGCCAATGCCCAGATCGGTCAGTTCGTCGAGGTGAAGATCACCCACTGGCCGACCCCGCGCTTCCAGCCCCAGGGCGATGTGATCGAAGTCGTCGGCAACTACATGGCGCCGGGCATGGAGATCGATGTCGCCCTGCGCACCTACGACATTCCGCATGTCTGGCCCGAGGCCGTGGTCAAGGAAGCCCGCAAGCTCAAGCCTGAAGTCGAAGAGAAGGACAAAGAGAAGCGCATCGACCTGCGCCATCTGCCGTTCGTCACCATCGACGGCGAAGACGCCCGGGACTTCGACGACGCGGTCTACTGCGAAGCCAAGCCCGGCAAGCTGCGCCTGTTCTCCGGCGGCTGGAAGCTGTACGTGGCGATCGCCGACGTTTCCAGCTACGTGAAGATCGGCTCGGCGCTGGACGCCGAGGCCCAGGTGCGCGGCAACTCGGTGTACTTCCCCGAGCGCGTGATTCCGATGCTGCCGGAAGAGCTGTCCAACGGCCTGTGCTCGCTGAACCCGCATGTCGACCGGCTGGCCATGGTCTGCGAGATGACCATCTCCAAGTCCGGCGAAATGACCGACTACTGCTTCTATGAGGCGGTGATCCACTCCCATGCGCGCCTGACCTACAACAAGGTCAGCGCGATGCTCGAAACGCCGAAAGCCGCCGAAGGCCGCAAGCTGCGCGGCGAATACACCGACATCGTGCCGCACCTCAAGCAGCTCTATGCGCTGTACAAGGTGCTGCTGGCCGCCCGTCACGTGCGCGGCGCGATCGATTTCGAGACCCAGGAAACCCGGATCATCTTCGGTTCCGAGCGCAAGATTGCCGAAATCCGTCCGACCACCCGCAACGACGCGCACAAGCTGATCGAGGAATGCATGCTGGCGGCCAACGTGGCCACCGCCGAATTCCTGCAGAAACATGAGATCCCTGCACTGTACCGCGTCCACGACGGCCCGCCGCCGGAGCGTCTGGAAAAGCTGCGCGCGTTCCTCGGCGAGCTCGGCCTGTCCCTGCACAAAGGCAAGGAAGGCCCGACGCCGAAGGACTACCAGGCCCTGTTGGCGGGAATCAAGGACCGTCCGGATTTCCACCTGATCCAGACCGTGATGCTGCGCTCCCTGAGCCAGGCGGTGTACAGCGCCGAGAACGACGGCCACTTCGGCCTGAACTACGAAGCCTACACCCACTTCACGTCGCCGATCCGCCGCTACCCGGACCTGCTCACGCACCGGGCCATCCGCAGCGTGATCCATTCGAAGCAGAACACCCCGCACGTACGCCGCGCCGGTGCGATGAGCATCCCGAAGGCACGCATCTATCCGTACGACGAGGCGGCGCTGGAGCAGCTCGGCGAGCAGTGCTCGATGAGCGAGCGCCGTGCCGACGAGGCCACCCGCGACGTGGTGAACTGGCTCAAGTGCGAGTTCATGAAGGATCGCGTGGGCGAATCGTTCCCGGGGGTGATCACCGCCGTGACCGGTTTCGGCCTGTTCGTCGAACTGACCGACATCTACGTCGAAGGCCTGGTGCACGTCACCGCGCTGCCGGGCGACTACTACCACTTCGATCCTGTGCACCACCGCCTGGCCGGTGAGCGCACCGGTCGCAGCTTCCGCCTGGGCGACACCGTGGAAGTGCGGGTCATGCGCGTCGACCTCGACGAGCGCAAGATCGATTTCGAAATGGCGGAGAAAACCGTCAACGCACCGGTCGGCCGCAAGAAACGCAGCACCGAAACCGCAGCGCCGGCCGCCAAGGCCGCCGCCGAACCGGCTCCGGCCCCGGCGAAAACCGCCAGCCGCCGTCCGGCCAAGGAAAAGGCTTCCGATGCCTACCGTCCGAGCGATGCGGTGGCCAAGAACGCCGAAGTGCGCAAAAGCCGCGAAATGAAGAAAGCGCTGCTGGCCGAAGCCAAGAGCGGCGGCAAGGCGCCAGCCGGGGGCAAGGCCGGACGGTCGGCACCGGGCAGCAAGCCAAGCAAACACCGCAAGGGTCCGCCGAAGTCGGGCTCCGCTCCGGCCAAAAGCGGCGGGGCGCGTAAACCCAAGGCCAAGTCATGAGTCAGCTGGAAAAAATCTACGGTGTGCACGCGGTGGAAGCCCTGCTGCGTCACCATCCCAAGCGCGTCAAGCAGATCTGGCTGGCCGAAAGCCGCAATGATCCGCGGGTGCAGCCGCTGATCGAGCTGGCCAACGAGAGCCGCGTTCCGGTCGGCCAGGCCGAACGCCGCGAAATGGACGCCTGGGTCGAGGGCGTTCACCAAGGCGTGGTGGCGGAAGTCAGCCCGAGCCAGGTCTGGGGCGAGGCGATGCTCGACGAGCTGCTCGACCGCACCGAAGGCGCGCCGCTGTTGCTGGTGCTCGACGGCGTGACCGATCCGCACAACCTCGGCGCCTGCCTGCGTTCGGCGGATGCCGCCGGCGCGCTGGCGGTGATCGTGCCCAAGGACAAGTCCGCGACCCTGACCCCTGTCGTGCGCAAGGTCGCCTGCGGTGCGGCGGAAGTGATTCCGCTGGTGGCCGTGACTAACCTGGCGCGCACCCTGGAGAAGCTCCAGCAGCGCGGCCTGTGGATCGTCGGCACGGCGGGCGAGGCTGAAACCAGCCTGTATGACCAGGACCTGACCGGCCCGACCATCCTGATCATGGGCGCCGAAGGCAAGGGCATGCGTCGCCTGACCCGCGAGCACTGCGACTATCTGGTGAACCTGCCGATGGCCGGCAGCGTCAGCAGCCTCAACGTGTCCGTGGCCACCGGCGTGTGCCTGTTCGAGGCCCAGCGCCAGCGCCGGGCCAAGGCGGCCGGCAAGAAGCCTTAAGCCACCCGGCCATAAATGTGGGAGCGGGCTTGCCCGCGAATGCGTTGGTTCAGTCGACAAACACGTCGCTGACAGACCGCTTTCGCGGGCAAGCCCGCTCCCACAGGTTTTTCGGTGACCGCGGATTCTGCATTCGCCCCACAGCCCTGTGGGAGTCGCCGGTGATTGCGCCGCCGGGCAGGGGTTGTTCAAATAATCACCAATTGCCTTGCGCCTGCGCAGCCCCTTCTCTACAATTGCGCCCCTTGCTGTGACGGCAGGCACGCATGTGCCCCGCGCCGGCAAGTCCACTAGTGTCATTCACTCCTTGTCTGACCGTTTTCAAGCGGCAGGCTACAACCCGTAAGGAGCATTCATGCGTCATTACGAAATCATCTTTCTGGTCCACCCTGACCAGAGCGAGCAAGTCGGCGGCATGGTTGAGCGTTACACCAAGCTGATCGAAGAAGACGGCGGCAAAATCCACCGTCTGGAAGACTGGGGCCGTCGTCAACTGGCCTACGCAATCAACAATGTTCACAAGGCTCACTACGTGATGCTGAACGTTGAGTGCACCGGCAAGGCCCTGGCCGAGCTGGAAGACAACTTCCGCTACAACGATGCTGTGATCCGTAACCTGGTCATCCGTCGCGACGAAGCCATCACCGGCCAGTCCGAGATGCTCAAGGCTGAAGAAAACCGCAGTGAGCGCCGTGAGCGTCGCGAGCGTCCTGAGCACGATGTCAACGCCGACGGCGACGACAGCGATAGCGACAGCGACAACAGCGATAACGCTGACGAGTAATCCACGGATCTTTTGAGGAGCCTATTACATGGCACGTTTCTTCCGTCGTCGTAAATTCTGCCGCTTCACCGCTGAAGACGTGAAGGAGATCGATTACAAAGATCTCAACACTCTGAAAGCCTACGTATCCGAGACCGGCAAAATCGTTCCAAGCCGCATCACCGGTACCAAAGCTCGTTATCAGCGTCAGCTGGCCACCGCTATCAAGCGCGCCCGCTTCCTGGCCCTGCTGGCCTACACCGACAGCCACGGCCGCTGAGACCGGGTCAGTCGACAAGTAGCAAAGGATTGAATGCATGCGCGCCTTAGCTGAATTCATCATGCGCGGCCGTATGCAGGCCACTCTCGTGGTGGCCGGATGTGCAACATTGCCGTTGTTGTATTGGTTGGGTGCCGCCGCCGGGAGCCTGGTGCTTCTGCGGCGCGGATTGACGGACGCCCTGGGCGTTCTGTCGCTGGGACTGCTGCCGGCATTGCTCTGGTGGCTGTTTGCCGATGACCCGCGGGCGCTTCTGGTGCTGCTGGGTTCTTCGACACTTGCGCTGGTGTTGCGCGCAAGCGAGTCCTGGTTCCGCGTGCTGCTGGTCAGCGTGGCGATGGGCGTGGTGTTTTCAGTGGTGCTCGGGGCGGCGTTCGCGCCCCAGATCGAGATGCTCGCGCAGGCCTTGATTAAGGTCATGCCGGCGCTTCTCGGTGATGCCTACCGGCAGTTGTCGGTGGACGAGCAGGCGCGTTTCGCGTCGCTGATCGCACCGGTCCTGACCGGCCTGATTGCGGCCCTGTTGCAGATCGTCAGCGTGCTGAGCCTGATTGTCGGGCGTTATTGGCAGGCGATGCTGTACAACCCGGGTGGTTTTGGTCGCGAGTTCCGCGCCATCCGGATCCCGCTGGGGCCGGCGATGTTGCTGCTGGCGTTGATGCTTCTGGGCCCGAACCTCGGTGCGCAGATGGCCATGTTGACGCCGTTGTGCAGCGTACCGCTGGTGTTCGCCGGGCTGGCCCTGATTCACGGGCTGGTGGCGCAAAAGCGACTGGCCGGTTTCTGGCTGGTGGGGTTGTACGTGACGCTGTTGCTGTTCATGCAGCTGATCTATCCGTTGCTCGTGGTTCTGGCCATTGTCGACAGCCTGATTGATTTTCGCGGTCGTCACGTGTCGAAAGACACCGATAACGCGAACGGTGAAGGTTAAAAGTTAAGAGGTTAATACCAAATGGAACTGATCCTGCTGGAAAAAATCGCCAACCTGGGCAACCTGGGCGACAAAGTAAAGGTTAAGGCCGGCTACGGTCGTAACTACCTGCTGCCTTTCGGCAAGGCCACCGCTGCGACCGCTGCCAACCTGGCTGCGTTCGAAGAGCGTCGCGCCGAGCTGGAAAAAGCCGCTGCAGACCGTAAGGCTTCGGCTGAAAGCCGCGCTGCCCAACTGGCCGAGCTGGAAGTGACCATCACTGCCACCGCTGGCGACGAAGGCAAGCTGTTCGGTTCGATCGGCACCCACGACATCGCTGACGCGCTGACCGCCTCGGGCGTTGAAGTCGCGAAGAGCGAAGTTCGTCTGCCGAACGGCACCATCCGCAACGTGGGTGAATTCGACGTGGCCGTGCACCTGCACGCCGAAGTCGAAGCCACCGTACGCGTTGTCGTGGTAGCGGCTTAAGCGACACCTGATCGGCTGGCGGCTTGTCCGTCAGACGGTTAACATCGGGCACGATCCTGTTCGCAGGTCGTGCCCTTTGTCTTTCTGGCATCACCCGTTTCCAAACCCCTGCTTTTCCTGAATAACCAAGTGGCCATGAACGAAATCTCTGCTCCCGAGCAATACGATCTGCAAACCGCCGCCCTGAAGGTGCCGCCGCACTCCATCGAGGCCGAACAGGCCGTGCTCGGTGGCTTGATGCTGGACAACAACGCCTGGGAACGCGTGCTCGATCAAGTCTCCGACGGCGATTTCTACCGGCATGACCACCGTTTGATCTTCCGCGCGATCGCAAGGCTGGCCGACCAGAACCTGCCGATCGACGTCGTGACCCTGTCCGAGCAACTGGACAAGGAAGGCCAGACCGCCCAGGTCGGCGGCCTTGGCTATTTGGGCGAACTGGCGAAGAACACGCCGTCCGTCGCCAACATCAAGGCCTATGCGCAGATCGTCCGCCAGCGGGCGACCTTGCGTCAGCTGATCGGCATCAGCAACGACATCGCCGACAGCGCCTTCAACCCCGAAGGCCGCACCGCCGAAGAGATCCTCGACGAGGCCGAGCGGCAGATCTTCCAGATCGCCGAGGCGCGTCCCAAGACCGGCGGCCCGGTGGGGGTCAATGACCTGCTGACCAAGGCCATCGACCGCATCGACACCCTGTTCAACACGTCCGACGCGATCACCGGCCTGTCCACCGGCTACACCGACCTCGACGAGAAGACCAGCGGCTTGCAGCCCGCCGACCTGATCATCGTCGCGGGCCGTCCGTCGATGGGCAAGACCACCTTCGCGATGAACCTGGTGGAAAACGCCGTGCTGCGCAGCGACAAGGCCGTGCTGGTGTATTCCCTCGAGATGCCAGGCGAATCGCTGATCATGCGTATGCTCTCGTCCCTGGGCCGCATCGACCAGACCAAGGTGCGTTCCGGCCAGTTGGAGGACGACGACTGGCCGCGCCTGACCTCGGCGGTCAACCTGCTCAACGACCGCAAGCTGTTCATCGACGACACCGCCGGCATCAGCCCCTCGGAAATGCGCGCCCGCACCCGGCGCCTGGTGCGCGAGCACGGCGACATCGGCCTGATCATGATCGACTACCTGCAGCTGATGCAGATCCCGGGCTCCAGCGGCGACAACCGCACCAACGAGATTTCCGAGATCTCCCGTTCCCTGAAGGCCCTGGCCAAGGAATTCAACTGCCCGGTGGTGGCGCTGTCGCAGCTCAACCGCTCCCTGGAACAGCGTCCGAACAAGCGTCCGGTGAACTCCGACCTCCGGGAATCCGGAGCGATCGAGCAGGACGCCGACGTGATCATGTTCGTGTACCGGGACGAGGTGTACCACCCGGAGACCGAGCACAAGGGCATCGCCGAAATCATCATCGGCAAGCAGCGTAACGGTCCGATCGGCTTCATCCGGCTGGCGTTCATCGGCAAGTACACCCGGTTCGAGAACCTGGCGCCGGGCAGCTACAACTTCGACGACGACGAATAACGCCTCCGTCGCCTGATCTGGCCCCATCGCCGGCAGGCTGGCTCCCGCCCTGGAATGCAGTTCCCTGTGGGAGCCGGCCTGCCGGCGATGGGGGCTGCGCCAATTTCCGACCGCAGCCGTCGGAATTGGTCAAAATTTGTGCTATATTCCGCGCCCGCGAAATTCCATGAAAGCCAACACCGGTTATCGACATGCAAGCAGCCAAGCCGTTATTTGACTATCCGAAGTACTGGGCCGAATGTTTCGGGCCGGCGCCGTTCCTGCCGATGAGCAGGGAGGAGATGGATCAGCTCGGCTGGGACTCCTGCGACATCATCATCGTCACCGGCGATGCCTACGTCGACCATCCGTCGTTCGGCATGGCGATCATCGGTCGCTTGCTTGAGGCCCAGGGCTTTCGCGTAGGGATCATCGCGCAGCCGAACTGGCAGTCCAAGGACGACTTCATGAAGCTGGGCGAGCCGAACCTGTTCTTCGGCGTCGCGGCCGGCAACATGGACTCGATGATCAACCGCTACACCGCCGACAAGAAAATCCGCTCCGACGACGCCTACACGCCCGGCGGCATGGCCGGCATGCGTCCGGACCGCGCGAGCCTGGTCTACAGCCAGCGCTGCAAGGAAGCCTACAAGCACGTGCCGATCGTGCTCGGCGGCATCGAAGCCTCGCTGCGCCGCATCGCCCACTACGACTACTGGCAAGACCGCGTACGCAACTCGATCCTGATCGACGCCAGCGCCGACATCCTGCTGTACGGCAACGCCGAGCGGGCCATCGTCGAGGTCGCCCAGCGCCTGTCCTACGGCCAGAAGATCGAAGACATCACCGATGTGCGCGGCACCGCGTTCATCCGCCGCGACACCCCGCAGGGCTGGTACGAGGTCGACTCCACGCGCATCGACCGTCCGGGCAAGATCGACAAGATCATCAACCCGTACGTCAACACCCAGGACACCGCCGCCTGCGCCATCGAGCAGGAGAAGGGCCCGGTCGAAGACCCGCAGGAAGCCAAGGTCGTGCAGATCCTGGCGAGCCCGAAGATGACCCGGGACAAGACCGTGATCCGCCTGCCGTCCATGGAGAAGGTGCGCAACGACCCGGTTCTGTACGCCCACGCCAACCGCGTGCTGCACCTGGAGACCAACCCCGGCAACGCCCGTGCGCTGGTGCAGCGTCACGGCGAGACCGACGTCTGGTTCAACCCGCCGCCGATTCCGATGACCACCGAGGAAATGGACTACGTGTTCGGCATGCCGTACCAGCGCATTCCGCACCCGGCGTACGGCAAGGAAAAGATCCCGGCCTACGAGATGATCCGTTTTTCGGTGAACATCATGCGCGGCTGCTTCGGCGGCTGCACCTTCTGCTCGATCACCGAGCACGAAGGGCGGATCATCCAGAACCGCTCGGAAGAGTCGATCATCCGCGAGATCGAAGAGATCCGCGACAAGGTGCCGGGCTTCACCGGGGTCATCTCCGACCTCGGCGGCCCGACCGCGAACATGTACCGCATCGCCTGCAAGAGCCCGGAGATCGAATCCGCGTGCCGCAAGCCGTCCTGCGTGTTCCCCGGCATCTGCCCGAACCTGAACACCGACCACTCGTCGCTCATTCAGCTGTACCGCAGCGCCCGTGCGCTGCCGGGCGTGAAGAAGATCCTGATCGCCTCCGGCCTGCGCTACGACTTGGCGGTCGAGTCGCCGGAATACGTCAAGGAGCTGGTGACCCACCACGTCGGCGGCTACCTGAAGATCGCCCCGGAGCACACCGAGGAAGGCCCGCTCAACCAGATGATGAAGCCGGGCATCGGCACCTATGACCGCTTCAAGCGCATGTTCGAGAAATTCTCGAAGGAAGCGGGCAAGGAGCAGTACCTGATCCCGTACTTCATCGCCGCCCACCCGGGCACCACCGACGAAGACATGATGAACCTGGCCCTGTGGCTCAAGGGCAACGGCTTCCGCGCCGATCAGGTGCAGGCGTTCTACCCGTCGCCGATGGCCTCCGCCACCGCGATGTACCACTCGGGCAAGAACCCGCTGCGCAAGGTCACCTACAAGAGCGACGGCGTGACCATCGTCAAGAGCGAGGAGCAGCGCCGCCTGCACAAGGCGTTCCTGCGCTACCACGATCCGAAGGGCTGGCCGATGCTGCGCGAAGCGTTGCTGCGCATGGGCCGGGGCGACCTGATCGGTTCGGGCAAGCATCAGCTGATCCCGGCGCACCAGCCGGCCACCGACAGCTACCAGAGCGCCCGGCGCAAGAACTCGACGCCGGCCGGCAGCCACAAGGTCGCCAAGGACAAGACCACCAAGATCCTCACCCAGCACACCGGCCTGCCGCCCCGCGGCAGCGACGGCGGCAACCCGTGGGACAAGCGCGAGAAGGCCAAGGCCGAAGCGTTCGCCCGCAACCAGCAGGCGGCCAAGGAGCGCAAGGACGCCGCCAAGGGCAAGGGGCCCAAGCCTGCGCGCAAGCCGGTGGTGCCGCGCTGATGCGCATGTGAGCTGAACAGAACGCCAACCTTCGGGTTGGCGTTCTGCATTCCGGCCACAAGAAACCTGTTGCCGTTCCGGCCCCTTCGTCGGGTCGCCGCCCGGGGCAAGTCCGCTCCCACAGGTTCAGCGGTGTTCAGTGATGTTGTGCCCGACGCGAACACTGTGGGAGCCAGCCTGCTGGCGATGAGGCCGGTACAGACTGCAGTTATCCACAGGCCTGCCACATTCAGGCGCAATTTCCCCGGCCCATTTCCGCCCGCCGCCCGATTTCGGTGCTGTACTGCCCTGTGCATTTTCGCAACGGCGCCCAAGCCCCCGCATGGCACAAGTCTTGCGCGCCGTTGACTACGCCCAGGCCCGCAGGAGGCACGCCGTGTCGATTCAAGTCGCCTTGCACCACGTCACGCACTACCGCTACGACCGCGCCGTCGAGCTCGGGCCGCAGATCGTCCGTCTGCGCCCGGCCGCCCATAGCCGCACGCGGATCCTGTCCTATGCGCTGAAGGTCACGCCCAGGCAGCATTTCATCAACTGGCAGCAGGATCCCCAGGGCAACTACCTGGCGCGGCTGGTGTTCCCGGAAAAGACCGACACGTTGCGGGTCGAAGTCGACCTGCTGGCGGAGATGGCGGTGTTCAATCCGTTCGACTTCTTCCTTGAGCCCTACGCCGAACGGATCCCCTTCGCCTATGGGGCCGACGAGGGCAAGGAGCTGGCGCCGTACCTCGAAACCCTGCCGCTGACGCCAACGTTCAAGGCCTACCTCGACGGCATCGACCGCACGCCGCTGCCGGCCGTGGATTTCCTGGTGGCGCTCAACCAACGTCTGAGCCAGGACATCAACTACCTGATCCGCCTGGAGCCGGGCGTGCAGACCCCGGAAGAGACCCTCGAACGCGCCTCCGGCTCCTGCCGCGACTCGGCGTGGCTGCTGGTGCAGCTGCTGCGTCATCTCGGGTTGGCGGCGCGCTTCGTCTCCGGCTACCTGATTCAACTGACGGCGGATGTGAAAAGCCTCGACGGCCCGTCCGGCACCGAGGCGGACTTCACCGACCTGCACGCCTGGTGCGAGGTGTACCTGCCCGGCGCAGGCTGGATCGGCCTGGACGCCACCTCCGGGCTGTTCGCCGGCGAGGGGCACATTCCGCTGGCGTGCAGTCCCGATCCGTCGTCGGCGGCACCGGTCAGCGGGATGGTGGAGCCTTGCGGGTGCGAGTTCAGCCACGAAATGACCGTGGAGCGGATCCTGGAAACGCCACGGGTCACCAAGCCCTACACCGACGGGCAGTGGCAGGCGATCCACGCGCTGGGGCGGCGGGTCGACGCCGACCTGCTCGCAGGCGATGTGCGCCTGACCATGGGCGGCGAGCCGACCTTCGTCTCCATCGACGACCCCGACGGCGCCGAATGGAACACCGCCGCCCTCGGCCCGGACAAGCGCCGGCTCTCCGCCGAGCTGTTCCGGCGCCTGCGCGAACATTACGCCCCCGAAGGGCTGGTGCACTTCGGGCAGGGCAAGTGGTATCCCGGCGAGCAGCTGCCGCGCTGGTCGCTGAACTGCCATTGGCGCCGCGACGGCGTGCCGGTCTGGCGCAACAGCGCGCTGATCGCCGACGAGCGGCAGGACTACGGCGCCGACAGCGCATTGGCCGGGCGCTTTCTGGCGAGCGTCGCCGAACGCTTGAGGTTGCCGGCGCGGTTCGTGTTCGCGGCCTACGAAGACCATCTCCATTACCTGTGGCGCGAGGGCGCCTTGCCGGTCAACGTCAGCGCCGAGGATCCGCGGCTGGAGGATCCGCTGGAGCGGGCGCGCCTGCGCAAGGTCTTCAGCAAGGGGCTGGGCAAGGTGATCGGCCAGGTGCTGCCGCTGGCGCGTACCGCCAAGGGCGACCAGTGGCAGAGCGGGCGCTGGTACCTGCGCGACGACCACTGCCGGCTGGTGCCGGGGGATTCGCCGCTGGGCTACCGCCTGCCGCTGGCGTCGCAGCCGTGGGTGAAGGCGGCGGAGTATCCGTACGTCCATCCCAACGACCCGAACCAGGACTTCCCCGACCTTCCGGACACCGCGCAGCTCAACCGGCACGGCGAGCCCGCCGAGGCTGACGAGCGCCGGCCGGCGGTGGATGCGTCCGCCGACTGGCTGACCCGTACCGCGCTGTGCGCCGAACCGCGGGGCGGGCGCCTGTACCTGTTCATGCCGCCGTTGCAGCGGGTGGAAGAGTATCTGGAACTGGTGGCGACCATCGAGGCTACCGCCCAGGAGCTCAACTGCCCGGTGTTGCTGGAAGGCTATGAGCCGCCGGCCGACCCGCGCCTGGCCAACTTCCGCATCACCCCGGATCCGGGGGTGATCGAAGTCAACGTCCAACCGTCCGCCACCTGGGACGAACTGGTCGAGCGCACGGAGTTCCTCTACGAGCAGGCGCGGCTGACCCGGCTGTCCACCGAGAAATTCATGATCGACGGGCGGCACACCGGCACCGGCGGCGGCAACCATTTCGTCCTCGGCGGGGCGACGCCGGCCGACTCGCCGTTCCTGCGCCGTCCGGACCTGCTGCGCAGCCTGATCAGTTACTGGCACAACCACCCGTCGCTGTCGTACCTGTTTTCCGGCCTGTTCATCGGCCCGACGTCCCAGGCGCCCCGGGTCGACGAGGCGCGCAACGACGCCCTGTACGAACTGGAGATCGCCTTTAAGCAGATGCCGGCGCCGGGTGAGCAATGCCCGCCGTGGCGGGTGGACCGGTTGCTGCGCAACCTGCTGATCGACGTCACGGGCAACACCCACCGCGCCGAGTTCTGCATCGACAAGCTCTATTCGCCGGACGGCGCCAGCGGACGCCTGGGCCTGCTGGAGCTGCGCGCCTTCGAGATGCCGCCCCATGCGCGCATGAGCCTGATCCAGCAACTGTTGCTGCGGGCGCTGGTGGCGCGCTTCTGGCGCGAGCCCTATGCGCCGCCGAAACTGGCGCGCTGGGGCACCGAGCTGCACGACCGCTTCATGCTGCCGCACTTCATCGCGCAGGATTTCGCCGAGGTCATCGACGACCTCGACCGGGCCGGCTATCCGTTGCGGGCCGAATGGTTTGCGGCGCATCAGGCGTTCCGCTTCCCCAAGCTCGGCGACTATGCCGTCAACGGCGTCGAACTGGAGCTGCACCAGGCCCTCGAACCCTGGCATGTGCTGGGCGAAGAGGGCGGTACGGTGCGTTACGTCGACTCTTCGCTGGAGCGCGTGCAGGTCAAGGTCTGCGGATGGATGCCGCAGCGGCATCGGTTGACCTGCAACGGCGTTGCGGTGCCGCTGCACCCCACCGGGCGGGTCGGCGAGTACGTGGCCGGAGTGCGGTTCCGCGCCTGGCAGCCGGCCAATTGCCTGCAACCGACCATCGGCGTGCACGCACCGTTGGTGTTCGACCTGGTCGACACCTGGGCGCAGCGTTCCCTCGGCGGCTGCCAGTACCATGTCGCCCATCCGGGCGGGCGCAATTTCGAGACATTGCCGGTCAATGCCAACGAGGCAGAGAGCCGGCGCCTGGCGCGTTTCTTCCGCATCGGGCACACGCCGGGGAACATTCCGATAGCGGAGGTGGAAACGGATGACGAGTTTCCGCTGACTCTCGATTTGCGACGTTTCTGAACCGTACGCGACGCTCGGACTTTTCGTATATCCGGGTGTCACGTGCCTGCGTTAGTCTGACCGTTCCTTGCCGGTTGCCGAGCTCTCCATGCCAGACCTGCTTGACCGCTACCCGCTGACGGCGGGCACCTACCACGAACTGCTCGACGGCAGCGGCGCGGTGCGTCCGCACTGGCGCCGGCTGTTCGACCAGCTGCAGCGCAGCACGCCGCAGCAGCTGGCGCAGCGTCAGGCGCTGCTGGCGCGGCAGATCCAGGAGAACGGTGTCACCTACAACGTCTATGCCGACCCCAAGGGCGCCGACCGCCCGTGGGAGCTGGACCTGCTGCCCCATGTGATCGCCGCCGACGAATGGCAGCGGCTGTCGGCCGGGATCGCCCAGCGGGCGCGGCTGCTCAATGCGGTGCTGGCGGACCTGTACGGCCCGCAGCGGCTGATCCGCGAAGGGCTGCTGCCGGCGGAGCTGGTGTTCGGCCACAACAACTTCCTCTGGCCCTGTCAGGGCATTTCGCCTCCGGACGGGGCGTTCCTGCATCTGTACGCGGCGGATCTGGCGCGCACGCCGGACGGCCGCTGGTGGGTCACGGCGGACCGCACCCAGGCGCCGTCCGGGGCCGGGTATGCGCTGGAGAACCGCACCATCGTGTCCCGTGCCTTCCCCGAGCTGTACCGGGATCTGCGGGTGCAGCACCTGGCGGGCTTCTTCCGCACGCTCCAGGAAACCCTCGTGCGCCAGGCGCCGGGCGACAGCGAGACTCCGCTGGTGGTGCTGCTGACGCCGGGGCGCTTCAACGAAAGTTATTTCGAACACCTGTACCTGGCGCGGCAGCTCGGCTATCCGCTGGTGGAGGGCGGCGACCTCACCGTGCGCGACGCCACGGTGTACCTCAAGACCCTCAGCGGCCTGCGTCGGGTGCACGCGATCATGCGCCGGCTCGACGATGATTTCTGCGACCCGCTGGAGCTGCGCACCGACTCGGCCCTCGGCGTGCCCGGCCTGCTGGAGGCGGTGCGCCGCGGGCGGGTGCTGGTGGCCAACGCGCTGGGCAGCGGCGTGCTGGAGTCGCCGGGGTTGCTGGGGTTCCTGCCGAAGATCAGCCAGCACCTGTTCGGCGAAGAACTGATCCTGCCGTCCATCGCCACCTGGTGGTGCGGTGAGGCGCCGGTGCTGGCCCAGGCCCTGGAAAAACTGCCGGAGCTGCTGATCAAGCCGGCCTTTCCTTCACAGAGCTTCACGCCCGTGTTCGGCCGCGACTTGAGTGAAAAACAGCGCCAGGCCCTCGCCGAGCGCATGCAGGCGCGGCCTTATGCCTATGTCGCGCAAGAGTTGGCGCAGCTGTCCCAGGCGCCGGTCTGGCAGGCCGAGGACGGCCAGTTGCAGGCGCGGGCCATCGGCATGCGCCTGTACGCGGTGGCCAGCCGCGAGGGCTACCGGGTGTTGCCGGGCGGGCTGACCCGGGTGGCCGCCGAGGCCGACGCCGAAGTGGTGTCGATGCAGCGCGGCGGCGCCAGCAAGGACACCTGGGTGCTGGGCGACCGGCCGCCGAGCGGCGAACAGTGGAAGGCCCAACGCAGCATCGGCGTGCACGACCTGGTGCGGCGCGACCCCTACCTGCCGTCGCGGGTGGTGGAGAACCTGTTCTGGTTCGGCCGCTATTGCGAGCGCTGCGACGACAGTGCGCGGCTGCTGCGGATCGTGCTGGCGCGCTACATCGACGGCGACGATCCGCAGGCCTTGCAGGCCGCCGTGGACCTCGGCGAACGGCTGATGCTGCTGCCGGACGAAGGCGAACTGCCGCAGCGCCTGCTGGCGGCGCTGCTCGGCGAAGACTGGTCGTTCAGCCTGCGCGCCAACCTGCAGCGCCTGCAATGGGCGGCGTCCCAGGTGCGCGGCAAGCTGTCGCGGGAAAACTGGCAGGCGCTGGTGGAGCTGCAGCGCGAGGCCGCCGAACTGGACGGCGACGAGCCGGACTTCGGCGAGCTGCTGGATTTCCTCAACCGGCTGGTGACCTCGCTGGCGGCGCTGTCCGGATTCGCCCTGGACGACATGACCCGCGACGAGGGCTGGCGCTTCCTGATGATCGGGCGGCGGATCGAGCGATTGCAGTTCCTCAGCGCCAGCCTGGCGGCGTTCCTGCGGGGCGCCGGCGCGTTCGACCAGGCGGGGCTTGAGTGGTTGCTGGAGCTGGGCAACAGCAGCATCACCTACCGTTCACGCTACCTGGCGGTGGCGCAGTTGATCCCGGTGCTCGACCTGTTGCTGCTCGACGAACAGAACCCCCACGCGGTGCTGTTCCAGCTGAAGCTGGTGGCCCGCACCGTCAAGCGGCTGAACGATGATTTCGGTGCACCGAGGGAAGCCGGGTTGGCGCCATTGGCCGAGCGTCTGGCGCGCATCGACCTCGGCTGCCTGGAGAACCCGCTGTTCGGCGAGGCCAGCGTGCGCGCCGCGCTCGACGGGCTGGCCGACCTGCTGCAAGAGATCGCCGATGTCAGCGCGCAGGTGTCCGATCGCCTGGCCCTGCGCCATTTCGCCCATGTCGACGATGTCAGCCAGCGCACGGTGTCCGTCTGATGAATGCCCGCTACCAAGTCCTCCACGACACCTGCTACCGCTACGACAGCCCGGTTTCGCTGGCACAGCAGTTGGCCCATCTGTGGCCCCGCGAGTGTGCCTGGCAGCGCTGCACCGAGCAGCGTCTGCTGATCAGCCCGGAGCCGACCGCCCGCCGGGACGAGCTGGACGTGTTCGGCAACCCGCTGACGCGCCTGGCGTTCGAGCGGCCCCATGACGAGTTGCAGGTCAGTGCGCGGCTGATGGTCGAGGTACTGGCGCGACCGGCAATGGACTTTGCCTTGTCCCCGGCCTGGGAGGCGACGTGCGCCGCGCTGGCCTACAGCGGCCGGCCGCTCTTGCCCCACGTGCTGGAAGCCTGCCGCTATCGGTTCGAATCGCCCTATGTGCACCTCAAGCGCCGCTTCGTCGAGTTCTCCGACAGCTGCTTCACGCCGGGGCGGGCCATGCTCTGGGCGGTGCAGGCCTTGATGCAGAAAATCTTCAGCGAGTTCACCTTCGATGCCGAAGCGACCCAGGTCGCGACGCCGCTGGTGGAAGTGCTGGAGCGGCGGCGCGGGGTCTGTCAGGACTTCGCCCACCTGATGCTGGCCTGCCTGCGCTCCCGGGGGTTGGCGGCGCGTTACGTCAGCGGCTACCTGCTGACCCGGCCGCCGCCGGGCCAGCCCCGGCTGATCGGCGCCGACGCGTCCCACGCCTGGGTGTCGGTGTTTTGCCCGGTGCTGGGCTGGGTGGACTTCGACCCGACGAACAATGTGCAGCCGGCGCTGGAGCACATCACCCTGGCCTGGGGTCGGGACTTCTCCGATGTGTCGCCGTTGCGCGGGGTGATTCTGGGCGGGGGCAGCCATGACCCGGAGGTGCGGGTCACGGTGATGCCGCTGGATTGACCGCGATGCGGTGGGGTTCACCTGTCCAGTGCGGGAGCCGCAGTTTGCGGCGCCCTCACTGGCGCTATCGCCAGCAGGCTGGCTCCCACAGGGTTGGCACCTTGCATGGCCATGGGGGAGCGACTCCTGGCGTGAAGCCTCACTTCGGCTTCTGGTCCACCCACTTGGGGGCGACGGTCGGCTGCCAGCGGTCGAGGGCGTCGAGCAGTGCCTGCGGCGAATCGCTGACCTGCAGCATGTCCCGGTGCGGCGCGCGGACGAAGCCTTCGCCGACGAGGTGATCGAGGAACGCGGTGAGCTTGCTGTAGAAACCGTTCACTTCCATCAGGCCCAGCGGCTTGCCGTGGTAGCCGAGCTGGCCCCAGGTCCAGACCTCGAACAGTTCTTCCAGGGTGCCGAGGCCGCCGGGCAGGGCGATGAACGCGTCGCTGAGCTCGGCCATCCGCGCCTTGCGGGCGTGCATGCCGTCGACCACTTCCAGGCGGGTGAGCCCCTTGTGGCCGATTTCCTTGTCCATCAGGGCCTGCGGGATGATCCCGACCACTTCACCGCCGGCCGCCAGTGCGGCATCGGCGACGATGCCCATCAGCCCGACGGCGCCGCCGCCGTAGACCAGGGTCAACTTGCGCTCGGCCAATGCCCGGCCGAGGGCGACGGCGGCTTCGGTGTACGCCGGGTCGGTGCCGGCGTTGGCGCCGCAAAATACACAAACGGAAGTGAGAGACATGCCTTGCTCCTGTGTCGATCAGTCGCACAGGGTAGCGGCAGCGGGGCCGCAGTCCAAGGACTAGACTTCGCGTTCCGGCGTTTCACAGGTACCGCTGGCACCGCAGGCGTAGGCGGCAAGCAGGCTGCGCAGCAAACCGTTAAAGAACATGATCGGCACTCCGTTTCAGTGGGATGGGCCGATCATAGGCCCGGGCCGTGGTTCTGGCCGGTAGATTGTTTCGATGAGTGTCATAGCCTGAAAGTTGTATACAATCTTTGACTCAGGTCATAGGAACTTGCGAAGATTTCAGGCAGTCTTCCAACCACTCTTGTTTCTGTTAACCCTGCCTTGGAGATTCACCATGTTTTCCAAAGTTGTTGCGGTATCCCTGCTGGCCCTGGCCAGCGGCCAACTGATGGCTGCAGAGTGCAAAACCACCGTAGATTCCACCGACCAGATGTCCTTCAACACCAAGGCCATTGAAATCGACAAGAGCTGCAAGACCTTCACCGTCGAACTGACCCACTCCGGCAGCCTGCCGAAGAACGTGATGGGCCATAACCTGGTGATCAGCAAAGAAGCCGACATGCAGCCGATCGCCACCGACGGCCTGGCCGCCGGCATCGACAAGAACTACCTGAAAGAGGGCGACGCCCGCGTCATCGCCCACACCAAGATCATCGGCGCCGGCGAGAAGGATTCGCTGACCATCGACGTGTCCAAGCTGACCGCCGGTGAAGCCTATGGCTTCTTCTGCTCGTTCCCGGGCCACATCTCGATGATGAAGGGCACCGTCACCGTCAAGTGACGGCGCAGGGGCCGTCGGCAGCGACCGACGTTCAGGCCAAAAGAAAGCCCGCCGGGGATCGACTCCCTGGCGGGCTTTTTAATGTGTCCGACCGTTGACCGCGTCATCGTTCATCGCGAGCAGGCTCGCTCCCACAGGCTTGGCGTTGTCCTTGGGGGCGCGAGCCTGCTCGCGATGAAGTCAGCCGGATCGTTCGTCACTCACGGGGCAAACGGCATTACCCGCTTATGGTGGGTCTTGTTGTACGTGTTGACGATGATGTCGAACGCTTCCTGGCGCACCGGCTCGCCGTGCAGGAAGGCGTCGATCTCGACGTAGGTCACGCCGTGGGACGCCTCGTCCGGCTTGCCCGGCGCCAGGTCTTCCAGGTCGGCGGTCGGGATCTTCTCCACCAGCGGTTCCGGCGCGCCGAAGCTGCGGGCGATCGCCCGCACCTGGTTCTTCACCAGCCCGCTGAGCGGCGCCAGGTCGCAGGCGCCGTCGCCGAACTTGGTGAAGAAACCCATCACCGCCTCTGCCGCGTGGTCGGTGCCGATCACCAGGCCATGGGCGGCGCCGGCGATGGTGTACTGGGCCACCATGCGCATGCGCGCCTTGGTGTTGCCGAGCACGAAGTCTTTCTGCACCGCTTGCTTGCCTTCGAACGCCGCCACTTCACCGGCCAGGGATTTCACCGCAGGACCGATGTTGACCGTGTGGCGCTCGTCGGGGTCGATGAAGTCCACCGAGGCCTGGGCGTCGTGCTCGTCGAACTGCACGTCGTAGGGCAGGCGCACGGCGATGAACCTGTAGCCGTCGTCGCCGCTGCGCTCGCGCAGCTCACGCATGGCGCGCTGGGCCAGCAGGCCGGCGGTCAGGGAATCGACGCCGCCGCTGATGCCCAGCACCAGGGTCTTGAGGCCGGCGTTGACCAGGCAGTCCTGGATGAAGGCGACGCGGCGCGCGACTTCCGCCTCGAGGGCCTTGTGGTCCGCGAACGGCGGCTGGACCTTGAGCTGTTCAGCAATCTCACGCTGTACGGCTTGCATGAATTCACTCCTTGCTAGATAGGCTGGAAACGGCAGGAACCTGGAAAACGTGTCGCAGGTAGGCGACGAAATTCGGGTCTTTGCAGTGGGTCTTGCCCGGCTCGTCGGAGATCTTCGCCACCGGTTGGCCGTTGCAGGCGGTCATTTTAAGCACGATGCTCATCGGTTCGACACCTGGAATGTCGCAGGTCAGGTTGGTGCCGATGCCGAAGCTCACGTTGATCCGCCCGTGCAGCGCCCGGAAGATCTCCAGCGACTTGGGCAAGGTCAGGCTGTCGGAGAACACCAGGGTCTTGCTCATCGGGTCGATGCCGAGCCGGTGGTAGTGGGCGATGCATTTTTCGCCCCACAGCACCGGATCCCCGGAGTCATGGCGCAGGCCGTCGAAGAGCTTGGCGAAGTACAGGTCGAAATCGCCGAGGAACGCGTCGGTGGTGATGCAGTCGGTCAGGGCGATCCCCAGCAGGCCCCGGTATTCGCGCACCCAGCAGTCGAGGGCGGCGCTCTGGCTGTCGATCAGCCGCGGGCCGAGTTGCTGGTGGGCCATGATCCATTCGTGGGCCATGGTGCCCAGCGGCTTCATGTCCAGTTCCCGGGACAGGTTCACGTTGCTGGTGCCGACGAAGCGGCCGGGGAAGTCGTGCTTGAGCACGTTCACCACTTCTTCCTGCACGCGGTACGAGAACCGGCGGCGTGTGCCGAAGTCGGCCACCTGCAACTGCGAAAGCTCCTCGGTCGAGGCATTGGCGTTGAGCCAGTCGAACTTGCGGTACAGCTGCTCGCGTGCCAGCTCCAGGGTGATGTCGCGGTAACGGTAGCGGTTGCGCACTTCGCTGACGATCGCCAGCAGCGGCACTTCGAACAGGATCACATGCAGCCACGGCCCGCGCAGGCGGATGAACAGCTCGCCGTTTTCGATGCCGGTGTGCAGGTAGCGCAGGTTGAAGCGGAACAGGCCGAGAAAGCGCAGGAAGTCCGGCTTGAGAAAGGAAATGCGCTCCAGGAAGCTCAACTGGTCGGCGCTCAGGCTCAGCTCGGCCAGGCGCTCGATCTGGAAGCGGATCTCCGCCAGGTACGGGCGCAGGTCCTCGGCGTTGCGGCAGCGGAACTCCCATTCGACTTCGACGTTGGGGTAGTTGTGCAGCACCGCCTGCATCATCGTCAGCTTGTAGAAGTCGGTGTCGAGCAGGTTCTGCACGATGCGATCGGCAAACACACTCTCGCTCATAAACGGTCTCCGGGCGGGCCGTGCGGTGGCACGGCATCAATCGATGGCGCTAGTGGCGCACATCGGCGGCAGGAAACGCCAGCAAAATTTGCCGGGCGAGGCACGTTGCCGCGGCGGGTCAAGGCGCAAGCGGATCCGGGCTGTCGACCTGTTCCAGCATCCATTTCACGAAATCCCGCACCTTGGGCACTTCCGCCGCGTGCTCCGGGTAGGCCAGGTAGTAGGCGTCGGTGCTGGGCATCGCGTGGGGCCACGGGATGACCAGTTTGCCGTCGGCCAGCTCTTCCTCCACCAGGAACCTCGGCAGCAGCGCCACGCCGCAGCCGACCTGGGCGGCGCGGATGCACATATAGAAGGTTTCGAAGCGCGGGCCGTGGTAGCTGTGTTCGGTCTGGCGGCCCTGGCTGTCGAACCAGTCGTGCCAGGCCTGGGGGCGCGAGGCGTTCTGCAGCAGCACCAGGTCCGTCAGTTGCGTGGGGTCGGTGAACGGCGTGGCCGGCAGGCTGCCCGGCGCGCACACCGGCACCAGCTCTTCGCCGAACAGCTTCAGGCACTCGGTGCCGGGCCGCGAGCCCTGGCCGAAGTAGAACGCCAGGTCGCTGCGCCCTTGCAGCAGGTCGTCGGCCTCGTGTTCGTTGCACAGGTCCAGGTGGATCGACGGATGGCGCAGCCGCCAGCCCTTGAGGCGCGGCACCAGCCAGCGGGCGCCGAAGGTTGAGGGGGTGGACACCCGCAGGACTTCGGTCTCGCCGCCGTAGGAACGCAGGTAGTGGGTGGACATCTCCACCTGGGTGAGGATCTTGCGCACCTCCACCAGGTACAGGTCGCCGGCCGGGGTCATCTGCAGGCGCCGGCGCACCCGGCGGAACAGCAGGTGCTGCAGCAATTCCTCCAGTTGCGCCACCTGCTTGCTGACGGCGCTCTGGGTCAGGTTCAGTTCCTCGGCGGCCCGGGTGAAGCTCAGGTGCCGGGTCACGGCCTCGAAGCACTGCAGCGCGGTGATCGACGGCAGGTGGCGTTTGTTGAGCATGGGCAATCCTTTTTCTTGTGTTCTGGCCGGCATTCTCTGGCTGGCATGACGCAGCATGAATAAACGGAATGATATCTCGCGTAAAGGTCGTTTGTTGCACAGCCGCCCTGAGGCTACAACTAAAGGCCTGCACGGCCGCTTCAGCGCGGCCGCCCACATTCAGTTTCCGCTTGAGGAGTGACCCATGGTTGCCGCATTGCTTGATCGTCTTGGTGTGAACCCGGCCCTGTACCAGAACGGCAAAGTGCCGGTGCATTCGCCCATCGACGGCAGCCGCATCGCCGCCGTGAACTGGGAAGGCCCGGCCGAAGTCGAGCAGCACATCAGTCGCGCCGATCATGCGTTCGCGCTGTGGCGCCAGGTGCCGGCCCCGCGCCGCGGCGAGCTGGTGCGCCAGTTCGGCGAAGTGCTGCGCGCGCACAAGGCCGACCTCGGCGAGCTGGTGTCGTGGGAAGCCGGCAAGATCACCCAGGAAGGCCTGGGCGAAGTGCAGGAGATGATCGACATCTGCGACTTCGCCGTCGGCCTGTCGCGCCAGCTGTACGGCCTGACCATCGCGTCCGAGCGTCCGGGCCACCACATGCGCGAGACCTGGCATCCGCTGGGCGTGGTCGGGGTGATCAGCGCCTTCAACTTCCCGGTCGCGGTGTGGGCGTGGAACACCACGCTGGCGCTGGTCTGCGGCAACCCGGTGGTGTGGAAGCCGTCGGAGAAGACCCCGCTCACCGCGCTGGCCTGCCAGGCGCTGTTCGAGCGGGTGGCGAAGAACTTCAGCGACGCCCCGGCGCACCTGAGCCAGGTGGTGATCGGCGGCCGCGACGCCGGCGAGGCGCTGGTGGACGACCCGCGCGTGGCGCTGATCAGCGCCACCGGCAGCACCCGCATGGGCCGTGAAGTGGCGCCGAAGGTCGCGGCGCGGTTCGCCCGCAGCATCCTCGAACTGGGCGGCAACAACGCGATGATCCTCGGCCCGAGCGCCGATCTGGACATGGCCGTGCGCGCCATCCTGTTCAGCGCCGTCGGCACCGCCGGCCAGCGCTGCACCACCCTGCGCCGGCTGATCGCCCACGAATCGGTGAAAGAGGAAATCGTCACCCGCCTGAAGGCCGCGTATTCGAAGGTGCGCATCGGCCATCCGCTGGAAGGCAACCTGATCGGCCCGCTGATCGACAAGCACAGCTTCGACAACATGCAGGATGCGCTGGAGCAGGCCTTGAGCGAGGGCGGCCGGGTGTTCGGCGGTCAGCGCCAGTTGCAGGAGCAGTTCCCCAACGCCTACTACGTGTCGCCGGCCATCGTCGAAATGCCGGAGCAGAGCGACGTGGTGTGCAGCGAGACCTTCGCGCCGATCCTGTACGTGGTCGGCTACACGGATTTCGAAGAGGCCCTGCGCCTGAACAACGCCGTGCCGCAAGGCCTGTCGTCGTGCATCTTCACCACCGATGTGCGTGAGGCCGAGAAGTTCATGTCGGCGGTGGGCAGCGACTGCGGCATCGCCAACGTCAACATCGGCCCGAGCGGCGCGGAGATCGGCGGCGCGTTCGGCGGCGAGAAGGAGACCGGCGGCGGCCGCGAGTCGGGTTCCGACGCCTGGCGCGCCTACATGCGCCGCCAGACCAACACCGTGAACTATTCGCTGGAGCTGCCGCTGGCCCAGGGCATCACCTTCGACTGAACCGTCGGTGAGATGACGATCCCCTGTGGGAGCCGGCCTGCCGGCGACGGCGGCGGGTCAGTCAACATCGATGTTGGCTGATGTGCCGCTTTCGCCGGCAGGCTGGCTGCCACATTCTGGACAGTGTGTTTGTTGGGTTTCTGTTGGAGTCTGGCAATGCCGTTACGCGAAGAATGTCTGTGGGAAACCCTCACGCCGCAAAGGCCCGACAACGCGGCGCTCAAGGGTGAGGTCAAGGTCGATGTGTGTGTGGTCGGCGCCGGGTTCACCGGGTTGTCGGCGGCCCTGCATCTGCTGGAGAAGGGCAAGCGCGTCTGCGTGCTCGAAGCCCACCGTGCCGGCCATGGCGGCTCGGGGCGCAACGTCGGGCTGGTCAACGCCGGGATGTGGATCCCCCCGGACGAGATCGAGGCCGGGTTCGGCGAGGCGGTGGGCAGCCAGCTCAACCGCATGCTGGGGGCGGCGCCGGCGCTGGTGTTCAGCCTGGTGGACAAGTACGCCATCGATTGCCAGCTGCGCCGCGAAGGCACCCTGCACATGGCGCACAACGCCCGGGGCGAGGCGGACCTGCGCAGCCGCGAAGAACAATGGAAGCGCCGGGGCGCGCCGGTGGAACTGCTCACCGGTCAGGCCTGCGAACGGGCCACCGGCACCCGCAAGATCGCCGCCGCGCTGCTCGACCGCCGCGCCGGCACGCTCAATCCGATGGGCTATGTCACGGGGCTGGCCAAGGCGGTTGCGGGCCTCGGAGGGCAGGTGTTCGACCATTCGCCGGTCGTCCGGCTGGAACGGCAAGGGGCGAAATGGTCGGTGCAGACCGAGCAAGGCTCGGTGCTGGCCGAGCAGGTGGTGATCGCCTCCAACGCCTACACCGAAGGCGACTGGACTGAGCTCAAGCGCAATTTCTTCCCCGGCTACTACTATCAGGTCGCTTCGGTGCCGCTGACCGAGGACGCCGCCCAGGAAATCCTGCCGGGCGGGCAGGGCTCGTGGGACACCCGCCAGGTGCTGAGCAGCATCCGCCGCGACAAGGACGGCCGGCTGCTGCTCGGCAGCCTGGGCAACGGCAACCAGAAGCCGGCGTGGTTCCTCAAGGCCTGGGCCGACCGGGTGCAGCGGCACTACTTCCCCAACCTCAAACCGGTGGAATGGGAATGCACCTGGACCGGGCGCATCGCCTTCACCCCCGATCACCTGATGCGCCTGTTCGAGCCGGCGCCCGGCATCGTGGCCGTCACCGGTTACAACGGCCGCGGCGTCACCACCGGCACCGTGGTCGGCAAGGCCTTCGCCGACTATCTGTGTAACGGAAATCCTCAGGCCCTGCCGATCCCCTTCGCACCGATGCAGCCTCTGGCGGGCGTGGGCCTGCGCAGTTGCCTGTACGAGGCCGGGTTCTCGCTGTATCACGCGGGCCAGTGCCTGCGCATCGTCATCTGAGTGTTGAAATTTGTTGCTCCACGCGGCGCTTTCCGGCGCAGCGACTAGCCTGTAATGGTGCGGGCCGTAGCAGTCCCGCACCAGCAGTGTGCAGTTCGGTGACGCGGGCTGTTACAGGTGGGTTGCACGTCGTTTGGCGCCGCGGTTGCAATGATGGCGCGCGAAGGTTGCGCCTCAAAAAAACCTTGGTTTCACCTTCCGCGGTTTAGACGGTTGCACGCCCAATGAAAATGGGAACGAAACAGTCGAAATAACAAGAAAGCAGCGACTTTTTGAAGAATAAAAAACCGATGGCACGGCCCTTGCTCTGAGCATTTCGTGAAGTGAAGTCGCAGTGCCAACTAAAAAAAACCTTGGAGCACCACCTCATGTCCCAGACGTTTTACAAGAAAGGCTTCCTGGCCCTCGCAGTGGCTGCTGCGCTGGGTGTCTCTGCGTTTGCACAAGCTGATGTGAAGATCGGTGTGGCGGGCCCGATGACCGGTGCCAACGCGGCATTCGGCGAGCAGTACATGAAGGGGGCACAGGCGGCGGCGGACGCGATCAACGCGGCGGGCGGCGTCAACGGGGAGAAGATCGTGCTGGTCAAGGGCGATGACGCGTGCGAGCCGAAGCAGGCCGTGACGGTCGCCAAGGACCTCACCAACCAGAAGGTCGCCGGCGTGGTCGGTCACTTCTGCTCCTCCTCCACCATCCCCGCTTCGGAGATCTACGACGAAGCCGGCATCATCGCGATCACTCCAGGCTCCACCAACCCGCAGGTCACCGAGCGCGGCCTGAGCGCCATGTTCCGCATGTGCGGCCGTGACGACCAGCAAGGCATCGTGGCCGGCGACTACATCGTCGACGTGCTCAAGGGCAAGAAGGTCGTCGTGCTGCACGACAAGGACACCTACGGCCAAGGCCTCGCCGACGCCACCAAGGCCCAGCTGGAGAAGCGCGGCGTGAAGCCGGTGCTGTACGAAGGCCTGACCCGCGGCGAAAAAGACTTCAGCGCCGTAGTCACCAAGATCCGCGCGGCCGGTGCCGACGTGGTCTACTTCGGCGGCCTGCATCCGGAAGCCGGCCCTCTGGTCAAGCAACTGCGCACCGAAGGCCTGAAGGACGTGAAGTTCATGTCCGACGACGGCATCGTGACCGACGAACTGGTGACCACCGCCGGCGGCCCGCAGTACGTCGACGGCGTGCTGATGACCTTCGGCGCCGACCCGCGCCTGCTGCCGGACAGCAAGACCGTCGTGGACGCCTTCCGCAAGGCCGGCACCGAGCCTGAGGGCTACACCCTGTACGCCTACGCCTCGGTCCAGACCCTGGCCGCCGCGTTCAACGGCGCCAAGTCCAACAGCGGCGAGAAGGCCGCCGAGTGGCTGAAGGCCAACCCGGTGAAGACCGTCATGGGCGAGAAGGCCTGGGACAAGAAGGGCGACCTGAAGGTGTCCGACTACGTGGTCTACCAGTGGGACGCGACCGGCAAATACCACCAGCTGGAAAAACAGAAATAAGCGCGGACGCGATCGGTTGACTCCACAGATCCTTGTGGGAGCGGGCTTGCCCGCGATGGCGGACGGATGGGTGTCCTGCCGCTGTCGCTGGCAAGCCAGCTCCCACAGGGGATGCGGGTGACCGGACCGGTCGCGCCTGACCCTGCTCCGACGTAAATCTGTATTTTTCCTAGAAGAGCCGCGCGCCCTCGGGCGTGCAGGTTCTCACTGCGTGAGATTGCGTTATGGATGGTATTTTCCTGCAGCAACTGGTCAACGGCCTGACCCTCGGGTCGGTCTACGGCCTGATCGCCATCGGCTACACAATGGTCTACGGCATCATCGGCATGATCAACTTCGCCCACGGCGAGGTTTACATGATCTCCGCTTACCTCGCGGCGATCAGTCTGGCACTGCTGGCTTACTTCGGTATCGAATCCTTCCCGCTGCTGATGCTCGGCACCCTGGTCTTCACCATCGTGGTCACCGGGGTGTACGGCTGGGTCATCGAACGCATCGCCTACAAGCCCCTGCGCAACTCCACACGGCTGGCGCCCCTGATCAGCGCCATCGGCATTTCCCTGATCCTGCAGAACTACGCCCAGATCAGCCAGGGCGCCCGCCAGCAAGGCGTGCCCACGCTGCTCACCGGCGCTTGGCGGATCGACGTCGGCACCGGCTTCGTCCAGCTCACCTACACCAAGGTCTTCATCCTGGTGGCGGCGTTCATCGGCATGGGCCTGCTGACCTACGTGATCAAGTACACCAAGCTCGGCCGCATGTGCCGCGCCACCCAGCAAGACCGCAAGATGGCCTCGATCCTGGGGATCAACACCGACCGGGTGATTTCCTACGTGTTCATCATCGGTGCGGCGATGGCGGCCCTGGCCGGCGTGCTGATCACCATGAACTACGGCACCTTCGACTTCTACGCAGGCTTCGTCATCGGCATCAAGGCGTTCACCGCCGCCGTGCTCGGCGGGATCGGTTCGCTGCCTGGCGCGATGCTCGGCGGGATCATCCTGGGCATTTCCGAGTCGCTGTTCTCGGGCCTGGTCAACTCCGACTACAAGGACGTGTTCAGCTTCTCGCTGCTCGTGCTTGTCCTGGTCTTCCGGCCTCAGGGCCTGCTGGGCCGTCCTCTTGTGTCGAAGGTGTAAGCGATGTCTTCAACCACTGCCAAATCCATTGATGTGAAAAAGAGTGTGGTCGAGGCCATCCTGGCCGGCCTGATCGCCCTGATCGTGTTCGGCCCGATCGTCGGCGTCGTGCTCGACGGCTACAGCTTCAACCTGGAACCCACCCGCGTGGCGTGGATCATCGCCATCGTCATGGCCGGGCGCTTCGCCCTGAGCCTGTTCCTGCAGACGCCCAGGGGCCTGCGCATCCTCGACGGCTTCGAGAGCACCGGCTCCGGCGTGCACGTGCTGCCGCCGGACTACAAGTCGCGGCTGCGCTGGATCATCCCGCTGATGATCGTCGTCGCCGTGGCGCTGCCGTTCTTCTCCAACTCCTACCTGCTGGGCGTGGTCATCCTCGGCCTGATCTACGTGCTGCTGGGGCTGGGGCTGAACATCGTGGTGGGCCTGGCCGGCTTGCTCGACCTGGGTTACGTGGCGTTCTACGCCATCGGCGCCTACGGCCTGGCGCTCGGCTACCAGTACCTGGGGCTGGGCTTCTGGACCGTGCTGCCGCTGGCGGCGATCACCGCCGGCCTCGCCGGGTGCATCCTCGGTTTCCCGGTGCTGCGCCTGCACGGCGACTACCTGGCGATCGTGACGCTGGGCTTCGGTGAGATCATCCGCCTGATCCTCAACAACTGGCTGTCCCTGACCGGCGGCCCGAACGGCATGCCGGCGCCGCTGCCGACCTTCTTCGGCCTGGAGTTCGGCAAGCGGGCGAAGGACGGCGGGGTGCCGTTCCACGAGTTCTTCGGCATCGCCTACAACCCGGACATCAAGTACTACTTCATCTACGCCGTGCTGTTCCTGGTGGTGCTGGCCGTGCTGTACATCAAGCACCGGCTGGTCAAGATGCCGGTGGGCCGCGCCTGGGAAGCCCTGCGCGAGGACGAGATCGCCTGCCGCTCGATGGGCCTGAACCACGTGCTGGTCAAGCTCTCGGCGTTCACCATCGGCGCCTCCACCGCCGGCCTGGCCGGGGTGTTCTTCGCCACGTACCAGGGCTTCGTCAACCCGACCTCGTTCACTTTCTTCGAGTCGGCGCTGATCCTCGCCATCGTGGTGCTCGGCGGCATGGGTTCGACCATCGGCGTGGTGATCGCCGCGTTCGTGCTCACCGTCGCCCCGGAACTGCTGCGCAGCTTCGCCGAATACCGTGTGCTGCTGTTCGGCATCCTGATGGTGTTGATGATGATCTGGCGACCTCGGGGGCTGATCCGCATCAGCCGCACCGGCGTCACCCCACGCAAAGGTGCCATTCACTATGAGAGGGCTGCGCCATGAGTGAAGTCGTGCTCTCTGTCGAGAAACTGATGATGCATTTCGGCGGCATCAAGGCGTTGAACGACGTCAGCCTGAAGGTCAAGCGCAATTCGATCTTCGCCCTGATCGGCCCCAACGGCGCCGGCAAGACCACCGTGTTCAACTGCCTGACCGGGTTCTACAAGGCCTCCGGCGGCAAGATCGAACTCAACGTGCGCGGGCGGCAGACCAACGTCATCCAATTGCTGGGCGAGTCGTTCAAGCCGACCGACTTCGTCTCGCCGAAGACCTTCGCCAGCCGCCTGTACTACAAGATGTTCGGCGGCACCCACCTGGTGAACCGCGCAGGCCTGGCCCGCACCTTCCAGAACATCCGCCTGTTCAAGGAGATGTCGGTGCTGGAGAACCTGCTGGTGGCCCAGCACATGTGGGTCAACCGCAACATGCTGTCCGGCATCCTCAACACCAAGGGCTACCGCAAGGCCGAGAGCGACGCGCTGGACTGCGCGTTCTACTGGCTCGAAGTGGTGGACCTGGTGGACTGCGCCAACCGCCTGGCCGGTGAACTGTCCTATGGCCAGCAGCGCCGCCTGGAGATCGCCCGGGCCATGTGCACGCGGCCGCAGATCATCTGCCTCGACGAACCGGCCGCCGGCCTCAACCCTCAGGAAACCGAAGCGCTGAGCGCGATGATCCGGCTGCTGCGCGACGAGCACGATCTGACCGTGGTGCTGATCGAACACGACATGGGCATGGTGATGAGCATTTCCGACCACATTGTGGTGCTGGACCACGGCGTGGTGATCGCCGAGGGCGGCCCTGAAGACATCCGTCACGATCCGAAAGTGATTGCCGCCTACCTGGGCGCCGACGAAGAGGAAGTGGTATGAGCCGACCGATCCTCGAACTCAAGGACCTGAACGTGTACTACGGGCCGATCCAGGCCCTCAAGGGCGTTTCGCTGCACATCAACGAAGGGGAGACGGTCAGCCTGATCGGCTCCAACGGCGCCGGCAAGTCCACCCTGCTGATGTCGATCTTCGGCCAGCCCCGGGCGGAGTCCGGGCAGATCCTCTACCAGGGCGTGGACATCACCCACAAGTCGTCCCACTACATCGCCTCCAACGGCATCGCGCAGTCGCCGGAAGGGCGGCGGGTGTTCCCCGACATGACCGTCGAGGAAAACCTGCTGATGGGCACCATCCCGATCGGCGACAAGCATGCCAAGGAAGACATGCAGCGCATGTTCGAGCTGTTCCCGCGGCTCGAGGAGCGGCGCAGCCAGCGGGCCATGACCATGTCCGGCGGCGAGCAGCAGATGCTCGCCATCGCCCGCGCGCTGATGAGCCGGCCCAAGCTGTTGCTGCTCGACGAGCCGAGCCTGGGCCTGGCGCCGATCGTGGTGAAGCAGATCTTCGCCACCCTGCGCGAACTGGCGAAGACCGGCATGACCATCTTCCTGGTCGAGCAGAACGCCAACCACGCGTTGAAGCTGTCCGACCGGGCGTACGTGATGGTCAACGGCGAGATCCGCCTCAGCGGCACCGGCCAGGAACTGCTGGTGAACGAGGAGGTGCGCAACGCCTACCTGGGCGGGCACTGAGTTTTCCACAGCAAGACAGAGCCCCGGGTCGCAAGCCCCGGGGCTTTTTCATGCCCGGACGGTGCCTTGAACCCTGTGGGAGCGAGCCTGCTCGCGATGGCGGCGGCACATTCGACCTCGCAGGTCGCTGACGCGAGCAGGTTCGCTCCCGCAGTTGACTTTCGATGACGCCTCAATTGTGGAAAACCAAAATCCCAACCTCCCGAAGCGCGACATAAAGACGCTGCAAACGGCTGTTTTTGCACAGTTTTGACTTGTCCCCACCGGCTGTGGAACCGGCTGTGCATAACGTGGGAGTAGCTGGCTGAAAGCCTTTTAAACCGTGGCTTGCAGCTCGATGGGTGTTTTTTGATCAGCGATTTTTTGCTGGGGCGATGACCCGTTTGTCAACCTTTTTGTCAGCCCGGCAAAGGGCCCGTCGGGGTGTGCGCAAGCCTGTGGATAACTCTGTGGGCAATCTCTGGAAAGACGCCGCAGAGGGCCGTGGTTACTGGCCTCGCGCAATCATGGTAGTGACCGGGCGGTCGTGCAGGATGCCCGATGCGGCACAAGTGCTTGTCCAGGGTCAAGGGAAAAACTTTGCATTTGGCCCGCAAAGCCTTGTGCGGCGTGGCTTTGCGCCGGATCAGTTGCCCCCGGAAACTGTGGAAGGGATTGTGGATAACGTGCGGGCATCCGGCTACAGGCCACGACGGCTGGGGTGTTCAGGCGATTGAGCGTTTTTTGTACAGGGAGTGGAGGTTGCCCACAGGGTAAAGGCCGGGCATGCTGCCCGCTGATTGTCCATTCCAAGGGCCGCCCACGGCGGCCGAAGCAAGGAGAACACGATGTCCAACACCCTGTTTATCACCGGCGCGACCTCCGGTTTCGGCGAAGCCTGCGCCCGACGTTTTGCCGAGGCCGGCTGGAAACTGGTGCTGACCGGCCGTCGTGAAGAACGCCTCAAGGCCCTGTGCGCAGAGTTGTCGAAACAGACCGAAGTGCACGGCCTGGTGCTGGACGTGCGCGACCGCAAGGCCATGGAAGAGGCGATCGCCAACCTGCCGCCGTCCTTCGCCACTCTGCGTGGCCTGATCAACAACGCCGGGCTGGCGCTGGGCGTGGATCCGGCACCCAAGTGCGACCTCGACGACTGGGACACCATGGTCGACACCAACGTCAAAGGCCTGATGTACAGCACCCGGCTGCTGCTGCCGCGCCTGATCGCCCACGGCCGCGGCGCGGGCATCGTCAACCTCGGCTCCATCGCCGGCAACTACCCGTACCCGGGCAGCCATGTGTACGGCGCGACCAAGGCGTTCGTGAAGCAGTTTTCCCTGAACCTGCGCTGCGACCTGCAAGGCACCGGCGTGCGCGTGAGCAACATCGAGCCGGGCCTGTGCGAAAGCGAGTTCTCGCTGGTGCGCTTCGCCGGTGACCAGGCGCGCTACGACGCCACCTACGCCGGCGCCGAGCCGATCCAGCCGCAGGACATCGCCGAGACCATCTTCTGGGTGCTCAACGCGCCGGCGCACATCAACATCAACCGTCTGGAGCTGATGCCGGTGAGCCAGAGCTGGGCCGGGTTCGCCATCGAGCGCAACAAGGCTTAAGACCGCGTCATCGTTCTTCGCGAGCAGGCTCGCTCCCACATGAGGTCTTCGGTGTCGCGAAGATCCGGTGTGGGAACGAGCCTGCTTGCGATAGAGGACTGAACGTCAGCGCAGATAGTCGGCCAGCCCGCGGTAGCAGGTCGCCAGGTGATACGGCGTGGTGGACGGCATGTCCTTGCGGCTGACGTCGCCGTTGGCGTCGCGGCACTCGTGCCAGCCGCCCTCATGCAGGAAGCGTTGCTGCAATGCCTGCAACTGGCGCAGCACCGCCGCTTCGCCGTCCGCCCGCAAGGTCAGCGCCCGCAGGTATTCGGCCTGGGCCCAGATGCGCTGGGTCGAGTCCTTCGCGGGACGTTCCGGCAGCGGATCCAGCATCGCCAGCACAGCGCCGGTGGCGGGTTCCACGCCGTGCCGTTCGGTGAACGCGAACGACTGTTCCAGCGCACCATGTAGCTTCGAGCCACGCAGCAGCGGCGAAGAGGCGAGCAGGAAATACCACTCGAACTGATGCCCCGGCTCATACCAGTTATCCACAGCGCCCAGCGGCTTCTCCAGCAGCACACTCTGCTGCGGGTCGATGAAGCGCGCGTGCATGGCTGTGCACAACTCGGTCAGCGCCTGCCGCACGGCGGCGTCTTCACGCACGGCCAAGGTGGCGAGGAACGCTTCGGCCAGGTGCATCAGCGGGTTCTGCAGCGGGCCGGTCTCCAGGGTGATCCAGTCCGGTTCGAGGCAGGCTTCGTAGAGGCCGTCACCGGTGGCGAAGCGCCGGGCGATGATTTCCAGGGCGGCGTCGAGGGTCGATTCCACCAGCGGTTCGCGCACCTTGTCCCAGTAATGGGCGCAGGCGAACAGGATGAACGCGTGGGTGTAGAGGTCCTTGCGCCGATCCAGCGGTTTGCCCTGCGGGTCGATGCTGTAGAACCAGCCGCCGTGCTCGGCGTCGTGGAAGTGCCGCTGCAGCGAGCGGAACAGCGCCGCTGCATGGGCTTCGGCGCCCTCGACCTGGCCGATCAGGCCGGCGAACAGGTACAGCTGCCGTGCGCAGGCCATCGCCCGGTAGCGCTGCGGCGGCATTGGGTTGTGCGCGGCGTCCAGCGCCTCGAAGGGCAGCGCCAGGTCGGCGTTCCAGCCAGGGCCTTGCCAGAGCGGCACGATCACGTCGAGAAAGTGCTGTTGCACCTGACCGAACAGGGCGGTCAATTCAGGCAGGGAGGCGGAACGGGAAGCTTGCGGCATGGGCGGACGTCGTCACGGCTGGGGCGATTGCGCGACATGGTAGCAGAGAGCTCGGCCTGAGTTGCGCGGTGTCTGTCAGGCCGCCTTCGCCAGCAGGGCTGGCTCCCGCATGGGTTCAGCGCAAGCCCGAAACCTGTGGGAGCCAGCCCTGCTGGCGATGAGGCCCGATCCGGCCGCTAGGATCAACCCGCCAACAGCCACGCCCCGGTCGCCGCCGACGCCGCACCCGCCAGCCGCACCAGTGGCGCCGCGGCCTGAGGCAGCGCGCGCACCACGCCATAGCCCGCCGCATGCAGCGCCGCCGTCGCCACGACGAAGCCGGCGGCATACGCCCATGGGCTCGACATGTCCGGCAGTTCCAGCCCATGGGCCACGCCATGGAACAGGGCGAACAGCGCCGTCGCCGCCACCGCCATCACCAGCGGCGGACGCACCGCCAGCGCCACGGCCAGGCCGAGCGCCAGCACCGAGGCGGCGATGCCGCTTTCCAGCGCCGGCAGTTCCAGGCCTTCGAAGCCGAGCAGGCCGCCGATCAGCATGGTGCCGACGAAGGTGCACGGCAGTGCCCAGCGGGCCGCGCCCCGTTGCTGGGCGGCCCACAGGCCGACGGCCAGCATCGCCAGCAAATGGTCGAGGCCCCCGGTGGGGTGACTGATGCCGGCCACCAGACCGCTGTCGCCGTGGCCCGGATGGGCGAAGGCCAGGGCCGGGGCGAGCAGCAGGGCTGCGGCAGCGAAAATGCGTTTGAGCGTCATGGATAAGCTTCCTTGTCGTTGAATGAATCAGGCCGCCGTCAGCAGCCCTTGGCGTTCGATGAAGGCGATGATCTCCTCAAGGCCCTGGCCGGTCTTCTGGTTGCTGAACACGAACGGCTTGCCGTTGCGCATCCGCTGGGTGTCGCTGTTCATCATCTCCAGCGAAGCGCCGACCAGCGGCGCCAGGTCGATCTTGTTGATCACCAGCAGGTCGGACTTGCAGATCCCGGGGCCGCCCTTGCGCGGCAGCTTGTCGCCGGCCGAGACGTCGATCACGTAAATAGTCAGGTCCGACAGCTCGGGGCTGAACGTGGCGGACAGGTTGTCGCCGCCGGATTCCACCAAGATCAGGTCCAGCCCCGGAAAGCGCCGGTTCAGCTGATCCACCGCTTCGAGGTTGATCGAGGCGTCCTCACGGATCGCCGTGTGCGGGCAGCCGCCGGTCTCCACGCCGATGATGCGTTCCGGTGCCAGCGCCTGGTTGCGCACCAGGAAATCGGCGTCTTCGCGGGTGTAGATGTCGTTGGTGACCACGGCCAGGTTGTAGCGCTCGCGCAGGGCCAGGCACAGGGCCAGGGTCAGGGCGGTCTTGCCGGAGCCGACCGGGCCGCCGATGCCGACGCGCAAAGGTTGTGTGTTCATGCGGTTCTCCAAATTGAAAGGCCCTAGGAACGGAACAGACGGCTGTACTGGCGCTCATGGGCCATGCACGCCAGGGACAGGCCGAACGCGGCGCTGCCGAGGCGTTCGGGGTCGATGCGGGTGGCGTCCTGCTGGGCCTGTTGCAGCAGCGGCAGCAGTTCGCTGGTCAGGCGCTGGGCGGCTTGCTGGCCCAGCGGCAGGGTTTTCATCAATACCGCCAGCTGGTTTTCCAGCCAGGCCCACAGCCACGCGGCGAGTGCGTCCTGGGGGCTGATCCGCCAGGCGCGGGCGGCCAAGGCCCAGCCCAGGGCCAGGTGCGGTTCAGCGCAGCGCTCGAGCACGATCCGGGCCGGGGCATCCAGCTCCGGCAGGCCGCTGAGCAATTGCTGCAGCGAATAGCCCATCTGCCGGCTCTCCAGGTGCAGCTCGCGAGTCTCGCGGCTGGCGCGGTGGGCGTCGCCAAGGTGCAGCAGGTCGTCCCAGCGTTCGTCGGCGGCGGCCTGGCAGTGGGCGAGCAGCAGCGGCGCCTCGAACCGGGCGAGGTTCAGCAGCAGTTGGTCGCCGATCCAGCGCCGGGCGCTGTCGGGGCTGCCGACACGGCCGTTGTCCACCGCCATTTCCAGCCCCTGGGAATAGCTGTAGCCGCCGATCGGCAACTGCGGGCTGGCCAGGCGCAGCAGCGCCCAGGCCGGGTTCACAGGCGCACGCCGAACTGGTGGAGTTTCGGCGCGTAGTTGAAGTCCGCGTCACCGTGGTGCGAATGGTGATGGCCGCCGCCGTAGGCGCCGTGCTCCGGCTGGAACGGCGCTTCGATGGCCTGGACCTGTGCGCCGAGCTGTTCGAGCATGGCCTTGAGCACGTAGTCGTCGAGCAGGCGCAGCCAGCCGTCGCCCACTTGCAGGGCGACATGACGGTTGCCCAGGTGATAGGCCGCGCGGGTCAGTTCGAAGGCGCTGGCGCAGGTGACGTGCAGCAGTTGTTCGGGGCGGGCGCAGACCCGCACGATCCTGCCGTCCTGGGCCTCCAGGCATTCGCCGTCGTGCAGCGGCGGCTGGCCGCGCTCCAGGAACAGCCCGACGTCCTCGCCGTCGGCACTGAAACAGCGCAGGCGGCTCTTGCTGCGGGCCTCGAAGGTCAGGTGCAGCTCGGCGGCCCAGGCGGGCTGAGGGGCGATTCGGCGATGGATCACCAGCATTGGAGCGCTTCCGGCAGTGGACAATGCTCAGGCTAGAGCAAGGGGCTTGCCAATCGGCCGAGGCGTAGGAAAACCCTGTCGGAGCGTAGTGGATGTTTCAAGATGTTGCAGAAATGTGAGGCGTTTTGGTGCGTGAAGTTTTTTACATGCACCAAATGAAGGCCGTGATGCCGCGTTTTTGGAGGCAACTGTATTGATCCGGGCTACGGCGTCATGGCGGGCGCCATTGCCAGCAGGTTGGCTCCCAGAGCAGAAGGGCGGAGCGGCGGGGATTATTCGGTGCTGCCCAGGCCTTGCCAGTGCTTGAGGCCGATGAAGATGAAGCGCAGCTGCTGGGTGATCTTCGCCTGCGGCGTCAGGTGTTCCGGCAAGGCGTCGGCCGGCGGGTCGATGATGTCCGGGAGGGTGGCGAACACCGATTTGACGATCAGGTCGGCCATCACGCTCAGCGCCGCGGCGTTGAGGTGCTGGAGCTTGGGCATCAGCGAAAGGTCCGCCGCCAGGTCCGAGCTGATGCCTTCGCGCAGGCGGCCGATGGCCTGACGCACCGGCAGCGATCCGCCGTACTGCTCGCGGGCCAGGAACAGGAACTGCGAACGGTTGGCGCTGACCACGTCGAGGAAGATGCGCACCGACGCATCGATGATGCCGCCCATGACGAATTCGTTGTGGCGCACCAGGCGGATGGTCTCACGGAAGGTCTGGCCGACTTCGCGCACCAGTTCCAGGCCCAGTTCGTCCATGTCGGCGAAATGCCGGTAGAAACCGGTGGGCACGATCCCGGCGGTTTTCGTGACTTCGCGCAGGCTCAGGCTGCCGAATCCTCGGCCGCTTTCCATCAGGTGGCGGGCAGCGTCCATCAGGGCGTTGCGGGTCTGTTGTTTCTGTTCGGCGCGGGGCAGCATCAAAGGTGGGTTCTGGGCAGGACAAGCGCCGCACTCTAGCAAATCGGCTTTGCCGGCGTCGAACGATGGCGGGGATGTTGCGCAGGAAGGGGCAGGGACTTGGGTGCCTGGGGCCGAAAAGTCAAAAGCCCGATCGGTTGATCGGGCTTTTTTTCCGGGCCGTCATGGGCTCAGCTCAGCGCGGCGTTGCGTTCGATCACACGGTCACCACCGCCTTCGGCGAGGGTCTGGCCTTGTGGGGTGCGGTCGGAACCGTCAGCCGCCAGGGTCTGGCCTTGTGGAGTGCGGTCGGAGCCGTCAGCTGCGAGGGTCTGGCCTTGTGGGGTGCGGTCGGAACCGTCAGCTGCCAGGGTCTGGCCTTGTGGAGTGCGGTCGGAACCGTCGGCTGCCAGGGTTTGACCTTGTGGGGTACGGTCGGAGCCGTCCTGAACCAGGCCTTTCTCTTCCAGACGGTCGCGGCCGCCTTCTGCGACGAACTGGCCTTGAGGGGTCTTGTCGTAGCCGTCTTGCACCAGGCCTTTCTCTTCCAGGCGGTTACGGCCGTTTTCTGCCAGGGTCTGGCCTTGCGGGGTGCGGTCGGAGCCGTCGGCGGCCACGGTCTGGCTGAACACCGAATGGCTGGCCTTGGCTTGCGGAGTGGCTTGGTCGGCGGCCGGCAGGGCGAAAGCGGTGCTGGCCAGCATGGACAGGGTAAGGCTGAAGAGTAATTGGCGTTTCATGATGGGTTGCTCCTTGGGAGGGCGATAAAGTGGGTACGAGGGCAATGCTACTCTCGATAAGTCGATATAAAAGTTCATAAACACAATGGTAATAATCAACAGAATTGATTGTTCGGACGGGAGGCTCTAGCCCGGGCCTTTCAGCCGATCGGTTTTGCACCGCGGTGGGTATTTTCCACCCACTCTTGCCTCGCAAAAGTGCGGGGGCGGTAACGCTTCCTCGACCGATCGGTCAGGATCGGCGCGTTTTTTCCGCCGCCGACAGCCTTTCGATTAAACCTGCGTCCGGTTTGCCAGTCGTAGATTCCATGTAGGGCCTCTTGTGGCCCGCCGCCGTCTTCAGGAGCTTTGTGCAATGACGCGCACCCAAAAGATCGTTACTTGGACCTTCGCCACCCTTGCCTTGCTGCTGGCGGTGTTGGTTCTGATCATCGTGTTTTTCGACTGGAACCGGATCAAGCCGCCGCTCAACGCCAAGGTCTCGGAGGAACTGCACCGTACGTTCGCCATCAACGGCGATCTGTCGGTGGTCTGGCGGCGCGAGCCGGACGAGGGCGGCTGGCGCGCCTGGGTGCCGTGGCCGCACGTGGTGGCCGAGGATCTGAGCCTGGGCAACCCGGACTGGTCGAAGCAGCCGCAGATGGTCACCCTCAAGCGCGTCGAGCTGCGCCTATCGCCGTTGGCGTTGCTGGCGCAGCGGGTGGTGATCCCGCGCATCGACCTGACCGGGCCCGAAGCCCAATTGCAGCGGCTGGCCGACGGCCGCGCCAACTGGACATTCACGTTCGATCCGAAGGATCCGGACGCCGAACCGTCGAACTGGGTGGTGGACATCGGCGCCATCGGTTTCGACAAGGGCCACGTCACCCTCGACGACCAACACTTGAAGACCCGGCTGGATGTGCTGATCGATCCGCTGGGCAAGCCGATCCCGTTCAGCGACATCGTCGGCGAAAAAGCGGCGAAGACCGCCCAGGACAAGGGCGCCGCGCCGCAGGACTACGCGTTCGGCCTGAAAGTCACCGGCCAGTATCACGGCCAGGCGCTCGCCGGGCAAGGCAAGATCGGCGGACTGCTGGCCCTGCAGGACGCCGCCAAGCCGTTCCCGCTGCAGGCCCAGGCGAAGATCGGCGAAACCAGCGTCGAGCTGGCGGGCACCCTCACCGACCCGCTCAACCTCGGCGCCCTGGACCTGCGCCTGAAACTGGCCGGCACCAGCCTCGGCAACCTTTACCCGCTGACCGGCGTGACCTTGCCGGACACCCCGCCCTATGCCACCGACGGCCACCTCATCGCCAAGCTGCACGAGCCCGGCGGCGCGCAGTTCCGCTATGAGCAGTTCAACGGCAAGATCGGCAGCAGCGACATCCACGGCGACCTGGCCTACGTCGCCAGCCAGCCGCGTCCCAAGCTCAGCGGCGCGCTGCTGTCCAATCAACTGCTGTTCAGCGACCTGGCGCCGCTGATCGGCGCCGACTCCAACGCCAAGCAAAAGGCCCGGGGCGGCGAGAGCAAGCAGCCGGCGGACAAGGTGCTGCCGGTCGAGGAGTTCAAGACCGAGCGCTGGCGCGACATGGACGCGGATGTCGAATTCACCGGCAAGCGCATCGTCCACAGCGAGAAACTGCCGTTCAGCGACCTCTACACCCACCTCAAGCTCAACGACGGCGAACTGAGCCTGGAACCGCTGCGCTTCGGCGTGGCCGGCGGCAACCTGGACGCGCAGATCCGCCTCAACGGGCGCAGCGAGCCGCTGGAGGGCCGGGCCAAGCTGACGGCGCGCAAGTTCAAGCTCAAGCAGCTGTTCCCGACCTTCGAGCCGATGAAGACCAGCTTCGGCGAACTCAACGGCGACGCTGACCTCAGCGGCCGCGGCAACTCGGTGGCCAAGCTCTTGGGCGGCGCCAACGGCAACCTGAAGATGCTGATCAACGACGGCGCCATCAGCCGCGAACTGATGGAGCTGGCGGGACTCAACGTCGGCAACTATGTGGTCGGCAAGGTGTTCGGCGACAAGGAAGTGAAGATCAACTGCGCGGCGGCGGACTTCGACATCAAAACCGGCCTGGCCACCACGCGGCTGTTCGTGTTCGACACCGAGAACGCCATCGTCTACATCGACGGCACGGCGAACATGGCCACCGAGCAATTGGACCTGACCGTCACGCCGGAGTCGAAGGGTTGGCGCTTGATCTCGCTGCGTTCGCCGCTGTACGTGCGCGGCAAGTTCATCAAGCCGGACGCCGGGGTCAAGGCCGTGCCGTTGATGCTGCGCGGGGCGGGGATGGTGGCGCTGGGCGTGATCGCGGCGCCGGCGGCGGGCCTGCTGGCGCTGGTGGCGCCCAGCGGCGGGGAGCCGAACCAGTGCGCGCCGTTGCTGGAGCAGATGAAGGCGGGCAAGGCGCCTGTCACCGTCAAGCCCACCAAGCCGTAGGGCCTGCAGCTCAAAACTGTAGGAGCCAGCCTGCTGGCGATGACGTCAGCAAGCGCGGCGCATAGCCAGGCAAAACAGTGGCTTGCGGTGCTGCGAGTGACGCCGTCGCCAGCAGGCTGGCTCCTACAGGTCTTCGGGTGCGGTGCTGGCGCTACAGGTCTTTCAGGATGTCGGCCATGTCATCGGCATGTTCTTCTTCCTGGGCCAGGATGTCTTCGAAGAGGCGTCGGGTGGTGGGGTCTTTCTCGCCCAGGTACTGGATGATTTCGCGGTAGCTGTCGATGGCGATCCGCTCGGCCACCAGATCCTCGTAGACCATTTCCTTGAGGGTCTTGCCGGCCACGTACTGGGCGTGGGACAGCTTCGACAGCAGGTCGGGGTTGAATTCCGGCTCGCCGCCCAACTGCACGATGCGTTCGGCCAAGCGGTCGGCGTGGGCGGCTTCCTGGGTGGCGTGTTCGAGGAATTCGTCGGCGGCCACATTGGCCTTCAGGCCGTTGGCCATGAAGTAATGGCGCTTGTAGCGCAACACGCAGACCAGTTCGGTGGCCAGCGATTCGTTGAGCAGGCGCAGCACTTCCTGGCGGTCGGCGCTGTAGGTTTCGGTGACGGCGCCGTTTTCCACATGTTGCCGTGCGCGTTCGCGCAGGGTTTGCACATCCGATAAATGCAGGTCGCTCATGTCGGTCTCCTGGAGGCTAATCCGTTTGTGCGCCGCGTTCTGCCGACGCGGTCGCTTCCCAGGTTGTGAGTGTCGGGCGAGGCAAAAAGTTTTATCGGATTTCAGCGCGGCAGGTGTCCCGACAATCGGGCCTCCTCCTGCAGCCAGGCGAAGAATGCCTTCACCGGCGGATGCCGCTCGCGCCCCGGCACGCACAGGGCGCTGTAGCCGGCGCCGTCGACCTGCACGGTGCCCTTGTACGGCACCAGCAGGCCGCCGGCGACGCTCTCCGACACCAGGATGTTGCTCGCCAGCACCAGCCCCTGCCCGGCGATGGCGGCTTGCAGGGCGTAATGCTCTTCGTCGTATTCGCGGATCGCCGGCTGCTGCTTCAGCCAGTTTTCGCCGGACATCGCGCACCAGGCCTCCCAGCCATGGGCGTACAGCTTCGAGTTGTGCCAGCGCACGCTGATCAGCGCGGGGGTGCGCCGGGCGGCCAGCGCCACCTGCTCGGGCGAACCGTACACCCCGAACGACTCGTCGAACAGGCACAGGCCGTACAGGTTCGGGTAGTCGTCCAGGCTGTAGCGCAGCACCAGGTCGACGCTGGCGTCCTGGTGCAGGTCGATCACTTCGCAGTGAGTGTCTAGGCGCACGTTGATGTTCGGGTGGCGGGCATAGAAGCGGCCCAGGCGCGGCACCAGCCACAGCGCGGCGAACGCGGCGGTGGTGGACAGCGTCAGGCTGCTGCCGCTGCGCTGCGGGCGCAGGGTGTCGACGCTCTGCGCCACCTCCAGCAGGGCGCCGTGGAGGCTGCGGAACAGTCGCTCGCCGCCTTCGGTCAGGCGCACCTGGCGCGGCAGGCGCTCGAACAGGGCGACGCCCAGCCAGTCCTCCAGGGAACGGATCTGGTGCGAGATCGCCGTGGGCGTCACCGCCAGCTCTTCGGCGGCGGCCTTGAAGCTCAGCAGGCGCGAGGCGGATTCGAACGCGCGCAGGGCGGTCAACGGCAACGAGGCGAACATGGGAACACTCCATGGATGAAATGGATTCATCCAGACTGATTTTTGCTCATTTGAAGAGAGGCGGCTGCGAACCTCAAGCTGCAAGCCACAAGCAGTTCGATTCTAGTCCGGAGGATATACAGATGAGCAAAATTCTTGCGATCCATGCCAGCCCACGGGGCGAGCGTTCCCATTCGCGGCGCTTGGCAGAGGGGTTTCTCAGTGCCTGGCAGGCGCGCCACCCGCAGGCCCAGGTGACCCGCCGCGAAGTCGGCCGGGCGCTGATCCCGGCGGTCAACGAGGCGTTCGTCGCGGCGGCGTTCTATCCGGAGCCCGAGGCGCGGCCGTTGACGATGCAGGCGGACCTGGCGCTCAGCGACCAACTGGTCGGCGAGCTGTTCGACCATGACCTGCTGCTGATCTCTACGCCCATGTACAACTTCAACGTGCCCAGCGGCCTCAAGGCCTGGGTCGACCAGATCGTGCGGCTGGGCCTGACCTTCGACCACACGCTGGACAACGGCATCGCCCAGTACACGCCGCTGCTGCAAGGCAAGAAAGCGCTGATCGTCACCACCCGCGGCGGCTTCGGCTTCGGCCCGGGCGGCGAGCTGGAGGCCCTGAACCACGCCGATCCGTGGCTGCGCACAGCGCTGGGCTTCATCGGCATCAACGACGTCACGGTGGTGGCGGCCGAGGGCGAGGAATCCGCCGAACGCACCTTCGCGGTGTCGGTGGCCGAGGCCGAGCAGCGCCTGCTCGGCCTGGCCCGGGCGTTCTAGGTGGCCTGGCTGTTGTTGATGGTCGCGGCGGCGTTCGAAGTCACGTTCGCCATGGGCATGAAGTACGCCGACGGCTTCACCCGTTTGTGGCCGTCGCTGATCACGGTGGCTGCGGCGGTGGGCGGGGTGTATTTCCTGACGCTGGCGATGCGCGAGCTGCCGGTGAGCGTCGCCTACCCGGTCTGGACGGCCATCGGGTCGCTGGGCACGGTGCTGCTCGGGGGCGTGCTGCTGGGCGAGAGCCTGACCCTGGTCAAGCTGCTGTCGGTGGGGCTGATTGTGGCGGGGGTGGCGGGGCTGAAGTAGGCTGCCGGTTGAGTTGTCATCTTCGGCGCGGATGCTGGGCGGGCGTTTTGCTGGCCCCGCATCCCCTCAACCTTCACAAGGAAGTCCGCCCATGTCGCAAGCCTCGGCCACCCGATATCCCCTGGTGCTGGTGCCGGGCATGCTCGGGTTCATTCGCCTGGTGCTGTACCCGTACTGGTACGGGATCGTGTCTGCGCTGCGCCGGGGCGGCGCCACGGTGATCGCCGTGCAGGTGTCGCCGCTCAACTCCACCGAAGTGCGCGGCGAGCAGTTGCTGGCGCGGATCGACGAGATCCTGCGCGACACCGGCGCCGAGAAGGTCAACCTGATCGGCCACAGCCAGGGTTCGCTGACCGCCCGCTACGCGGCGGCCAAACGGCCGGACCGGGTGGCGTCGGTGACGTCCGTGGCCGGGCCCAACCATGGTTCGGAGCTGGCGGACTACCTCGAACGCCACTACCCGGCGGACAGCGCCCGGGGCCGACTGCTGGAGGTGCTGCTGCGGTTCGTCGGCTGGTTGATGGGTGTGCTGGAGACCGGCTACCGCGGGCCGAAGCTGCCGGTGGACATCCACGCGTCGCACCAGTCGCTCACGACCGAGGGCGTGGCGCTGTTCAACCGGAGTTATCCACAGGGGCTGCCCGAAACCTGGGGCGGGCAGGGGCCGGAGGTCGTCGACGGCGTGCGCTACTACTCCTGGTCCGGCACCTTGCAGCCAGGCAAGACCGACCGGGGCGGCAACCTGTTCGACGGCACCCACCGCAGCTGCCGGCTGTTCGCCAAAACCTTCGTGCGCGAGGCCGGGCAGTGCGACGGCATGGTCGGGCGTTGCAGCTCGCACCTGGGCACGGTGATCGGCGACGACTACCCGATGGATCACTTCGACATCGTCAACCAGTCGCTGGGGCTGGTGGGCAAGGGCGCGGATCCGGTGCGGCTGTTCGTCGAGCATGCGGCGCGCCTGAAGGCCGCCGGGCTCTGATGTGTGGTGAGGGATCAGGCCAGGCTCGCCCTGCTGCCGATCACGGTGGTCCAGCGCTCGGAGAGAATCACCCCGCCCAGCGTCAGCAGCCCGCCCACCAGGTGGTACATCGCCAGTTGCTCCTTGAGCACCGCCGCGGCGATCAGCGCCGTGATCAGCGGCAGCAGGTTGAAGAACAGGGTCGTGCGGCTCGGGCCCAAGCGCTGCACGGCCTGCATCCAAGCAAGCGGCGCGAGCATCGAGGCCAGCAGGCACGCGTACAGCACCAGCGGCAGGTTGTGCAGGGTCAGGCCGGTCTTCGGCGAGGCGGCGTACAGCGGAAACAGCACCACCACCGCCACCAGCACTTGCAGGTACAGCAGCACCAGCGGCGGCAGGCGCAGCTGCCACTTCTTCAGCAAGGTGCTGTAGACCGCGTAGGCGAGGGTGGCGACCAGCATCATCGCGTCGCCCAGGTTCACGCCGTGCTGCAGCAGGGCGCCGAGGCTGCCCGACGACACCACCACCAGCACGCCGGCGAACGACAGCACCGCACCCACCAGCGCCCCGGCGGTCAGGCGCTGGCCGAGGCTGGCGATGGCCATGGCCAGCGACATCAGCGGCATCAGCGACAGGATGATGCCCATGTTGGTGGCGCTGGTCATCGTCGCGGCGAAGTAGGCCAGGCTCTGGTAGACCGCCATGCCCAGCACGCCGAGCACGAAGATCTTGCCCAGGTTCGGGCGGATCTGCGGCCAGTGGGCGATCACGCCCTTGAGCATGAAAGGCGTGAAGAACAGCCCGGCCAGCAGCCAGCGGTAGAAGCCGATCTCGGCGGGGAAGATCGCACCGACCGCGAGCTTGTTGACCACGGTGTTGCCGGCCCAGATGAAGATCGCCAGCAGGGGAAACGCGTATTGCATGGGGAAAAACCGAAACGTTGAAGGATGGCCAATTATCCTCTGTCCGGATCCAGCCCTATACTGCGAACCGGACAACCTGCCCCTGATGACGGACAGCATGAGCAGCAAACACATCGACCTGCTGGATTTCAGCGAACTGCCGTCGGCGGTGTACTTCCGTTACGCCGACTTCAACGCCCACGAATACGCCGCGCCGCACCGCCACCCTTGGGGCACGCTGGAGTACGCGGCCCATGGCGTGCTGCACATGGACGTCGACGGCAGCCGCTTCATGTCTCCGCCGCAGTACGCGGTGTGGGTGCCGCCGCAGGTCGAGCACAGTTTCTACAGCCATCAGCCGGTCAACTACCGGGCGGTGTGCCTGGCCCCTTCGGTGTGCGCCGACCTGCCGGCGCGGGCCTGCACCCTGGCGATCAGCGACATCCTCAAGGCGATCCTCAAGGACTTCGCCGCCCGCGACGTGAAGATCCCCGACCTCGACGCCGACCGGCGCCTGGCCCAGGTGCTGGTGGACCAGTTGCGCCAGGCGCCGGTGCACGAGTGCTACCTGCCCTACGCCAGCAGCCCGGGCTTGCTGGCGATCCTCGACGCGCTGCAGGCCGAGCCCGGCAACAACCAGACCCTGGCGCACTGGGCGCAGCAGGTGCATGTGAGCGAGCGCACCCTGGCGCGGCAGTTCGTGCGCGAATTGGGGATGAGTTTCGGCGAATGGCGCCAGCGCCTGCGTTACCTGGCGGCCATCGAAGCGCTGGAGAGCCCGCGCAGCGTGCAGGAAATCGCCTTCGACCTCGGCTACAGCAGCGGCTCGGCGTTCATCGCCATGTTCGCCCGCCAGGCCGGGTGCACGCCGGAGCAGTACCGGCGTAGCCACCTGGACGGCAGGAAGGTGTAACAAGCTTTGACTACACTGCCGGAGAGGCCGCACCCGTCGGTGCGGCGACCAGGAGAAAACTCCATGAAGATGTTGCGTGTCCCTTTGCTGATGATCGGCCTGCTGCTGTGCTCCCAAGGGTTCGCCGCCACGGCGCAACAGAACAAGATGACCACCTGCAACGCCGACGCCACGGCCAAGAGCCTCAAGGGCGACGAGCGCAAGGCCTTCATGAGCACCTGCCTGAAAGCGGCGCCGGCGGCCAACGACGCCAAGGCCCTGACCCCGCAGCAGCAGAAGATGAAGACCTGCAACGCCGATGCGGCGACCAAGGCCCTGACCGGCGATGCGCGCAAGACCTTCATGAGCGATTGCCTGAAGAAAAAATGATCGGCTGAGGCTTGCGGCGGGCGTGCGGACTTAATCGGATCGCCGCCCGTGGCAAGGAGAACGCAGAGGCTGGCATCCAACCTCCCCCTGTGGGAACCAGCCTGCTGGCGATGTGCATATCCCTAGTGCTCACCCCGGATCGCTGGCAGACTGCCAATCCTTTTACGCCGTTCGTTTTGAGGCTGTATGCCAACGTTTTCTGAGCGTCATGTCGTGTTGTGGGCCAGTTGGATCATCATTTTCGGCGGGTTGCTGCTGGTGTTGCCGTTGCGTCTGCTGCCCAGCCTGCTGGCCGGGCTGCTGGTGTTCGAACTGGTCAACATGCTCACCCCGCAACTGCAGCGGCTGATCGAAGGCCGGCGCGCCCGCTGGCTGGCGGTGGCGCTGCTCGGCACGCTGGTGGTGAGCGTGCTGGCGCTGATCTTCGCCGGCGCCATCAGTTTCCTGCTGCATGAGGCGGAGAACCCCGGCGCTTCCCTCGACAAGTTCATGGGCGTGGTCGACCGCGCGCGGGGCCAGTTGCCGCCCTTCGTCGACGCCTACCTGCCGGCCAGCGCCGCTGAGTTCCGGGTGGCCATCGGCGAGTGGATGAGCAAGCACCTGGCCGATCTGCAACTGGTGGGCAAGGACGCGGCGCACATGTTCGTGACCTTGCTGATCGGCATGGTGCTCGGCGCGATCATCGCCCTGCAGCGGGTGCCGGACGTCACCAAGCGCAAGCCGCTGGCGGCCGCGTTGTTCGACCGCCTGCACCTGCTGGTCCAGGCGTTTCGCAACATCGTCTTCGCGCAGATCAAGATTTCCCTGCTCAACACCTTCTTCACCGGGATCTTCCTGGCGGTGATCCTGCCGCTGTTCGGCATCAAGTTGCCGCTGACCAAGACCCTGATCGTGCTGACCTTCCTGCTCGGCCTGCTGCCGGTGATCGGCAACCTGATGTCGAACACCCTGATCACTATCGTCGGCCTGTCGCTGTCGATCTGGGTGGCGATCGCGGCGCTGGGCTACCTGATCTTCATCCACAAGCTGGAATACTTCCTCAACGCGCGCATCGTCGGCGGGCAGATCAGCGCCAAGTCCTGGGAACTGCTGCTGGCGATGCTGGTGTTCGAGGCGGCGTTCGGCTTGCCGGGGGTGGTGGCGGGGCCGATCTACTATGCGTACCTGAAGAGCGAGCTGAAGCTCGCGGGGATGGTCTGACCGGGCGAGCCTGGCTGGCTTGCCCGGTCAGTTGTGGCGAGGGCAGTGGGGTCAGTTCATCGCGCCGTAGCGCTTCATCGCCTCGATCGCCAGCCCGCTGCCGATGCTGCCGAAGATGTTGCCTTCCACATGCCGCGCGTTGGGCAGCATCGCCGCGACGCTGTTGCGCAGCGCGGGGATGCCGCTGGAGCCGCCGGTGAAGAACACCGTGTCGACCTGGCCCACCGCCACGCCGGCGTCGGCCAGCAGTTGGGTGACGCTGGCGCGCACGCGCTCAAGCTGGGGGTCGATGGCCGACTCGAACAGCGTCCGGGTCAGTTCCACGTTGAGCCCGGCCTCGATCCGGTCCAGCGCCACCTGGCGGCTGTCGCTGTGGGTCAGCTGGATCTTGGTCTCTTCCACTTCCATCGCCAGCCAGTGGCCGGCGCGCTGCTCGATCAGCTTGAACAGGCGGTCGATGCCGCCGGTGTCCTCGATGTCGTAGCGTATGCTGCCCAGGGCCAGGGTCGATTTCTGCGAGTACACCGAGTTGATGGTGTGCCAGGTCGCCAGGTTCATGTGGTGGCTGGTGGGCATGAACGCGCCGCTCTTCATCCGGCTGCCGTAGCCGAACAGCGGCATCAGGCCCTGCAGGCTCAACTGCTTGTCGAAGTCGGTTCCGCCGATGTGCACGCCGCCGGTGGCGAGGATGTCGTCGTGACGGTTGTCCACACCCCGGCGCTCGGGCGACAGGCGCACCAAGGAGAAGTCCGACGTACCGCCGCCGATGTCGACGATCAGCACCAGTTCTTCCCGTTCCAGGGTCGACTCGTAGTCGAACGCCGCCGCGATCGGCTCGTACTGGAAGGACACGTCCTTGAAGCCGATCTTCTTCGCCACCTCCGCCAGGGTGTCTTCGGCTTCCTGGTCGGCCAGCGGATCGTCGTCGACGAAAAACACCGGGCGGCCCAGCACCACCTGCTCGAACTCGCGGCCGGCGGAGGCCTCGGCGCGGCCCTTGAGCTGGCCGATGAACAGCCCGAGCAAGTCCTTGAACGGCATGGCCGTGCCCAGCACGCTGGTGTCGTGCTTGATCAGCTTGGAACCGAGCAGGCTCTTGAGCGAGCGCATCAGGCGGCCTTCGTAGCCTTCCAGGTACTCGTGCAGCGCCAGGCGCCCGTACACCGGACGGCGTTCTTCGATATTGAAGAAGACCACCGACGGCAGGGTGATCTTGTCGTCTTCCAGCGCGATCATCGTTTCCATGCCGGGGCGCAGCCAGCCGACGGTGGAGTTGGACGTGCCGAAGTCGATGCCGCAGGCACGGGCTGGAGAGGCGTCTTTCATGTCTTTCGGTTCCGGTCAAAAAAACGGCCGCGCAGTGTATGCCAGTGCGCGGCAGATTCGAAGGCCGGTCATCCGCAATTTGCCGCCCGGATGCCTTGAAAGCCTGCGCATCGCCCCAAACTTGCTGGCATGGGCCGGCAGATCACCGGCGGTCGCAAGAACCGCCGTCCACTGCCGATAAACTTCTGCTGCGCCGATCGGTCACAAAGTTGAGATCGGTCAAACCGGCCTGCGCGAATCGGCGCAAGCTGACACTGGCGCGAAACCGATGACGATGGTGACTCCTTAGATGGACTTCAAAGACTATTACAAGATACTCGGCGTGGAGCCGACGGCGGACGACAAGGCGATCAAGGCCGCCTATCGCAAGCTGGCGCGCAAGTACCACCCCGATGTCAGCAAGGAAAAGGACGCCGAGGCCAAGTTCAAGGACGCCTCGGAAGCCTATGAGGCGCTCAAGAGCGCCGACAAGCGCGCCGAGTACGACGACCTGCGCCGCTACGGCCAGCACGGCCAGCCGTTCCAGGGCCCTCCGGGCTGGCAGAGCCGCGGCGGCTTCGGCGGCGGATCCGACGGCGGCGACTTTTCCGATTTCTTCAGCTCGATCTTCGGCAACCGCGGCCCCGGCTTCGGCGGTGGCGGCCGGCAATCGCGCAGCGCCGGGCGCCGGGGGCAGGACGTGGAAATGGAACTGCCGATCTTCCTTGAGGAGACCCTGTCGAACGAGTCGAAGAAAGTCACCTTCCAGGTGCCGCAGCACAACGCGGCGGGCCAGCACGTCAGCAACACCAGCAAGAGCCTTAACGTGAAGATCCCGGCGGGGGTGACCGACGGCGAGCGCATCCGCCTCAAGGGCCAGGGCGCACCGGGCGTCGGCGGCGGGGCCAACGGCGACCTGTACCTGACCATCCGCTTCGCGCCGCACCCCAAGTTCGACGTCGAAGGCGACAACCTGATCATCACCCTGCCGCTGGCGCCGTGGGAACTGGCGCTGGGCGCCGAGGTGGCGGTGCCGACCCTGACCGGCAAGATCAACCTCAAGGTGCCGGCCGGCAGCCAGAACGGCCAGCGCATGCGCGCCAAGGGCCACGGCCTGAAGAACAAGGCCGGCGAGCGCGGTTACCTGTTCGTCCAGCTCAAGGCCGTGATGCCGAAGGCGACGGGCGACGACGTCAAGGCCCTGTGGCAGGAACTGGCCAAGAAAGCCGCCTTCAACCCGCGAGAGAACTTCTGAACCCAGCGACGGAGTAGCCCGGCATGAGCAGCCCCCTGATCGTTCAACTGGACATGGCAGAATTCTGTGAGGCGACCGACCTGACGGACGCCTACGTGATCGAGATCGTCGAGCACGGCATCCTCGAACCTCAGGGCGCGCAGCCCCGGGAGTGGCGCTTCACCGATGTCGAACTGACCCTGGCCCGGCGCGCGGCCAAGCTGCGGCGCGACCTGGAGCTTGAGTGGGAAGGGGTGGCGCTGGCGATGGAGCTGCTGGAGGAGGTGAAGGCGCTGCGGGCGGAGAACCGGATGCTGCGCCAGCGCCTGGCGCGGTTGGTGGCCGAGTGATCCTTGCGCTGACTTCATCGGCCTCTTCGTCGGCTCGCAGCCCTGAGCGAGCCCGATGCCACTGTTGACCGCATTCCCCTGAGGGAGCGGGCTTGCCCGCGATGAACGGTCACGCGGACTCTCAGGTCAAGCCTTCCTCGGCAACACCACGCTGAACAGCGTCCCTTCCTCCCCGCTCGAACTGACCTCGATGGTTCCGCCATGGGCGGTCACCACTTCCTTGACGATGAACAGCCCCAACCCGAGGCTGGTGGACGTCTGGCCGAGCACTTCGTCGGCGCTGCGCACCAGCGGGTCGAAAATCGTGCCGATGGCGTCCTCTGAGATCGGCTCGCCGTGGTTGTGCACGGTCAGGCGCACGCTGTCGGCTTCCCCGTGCAGGCTCACCACCACGCCCTGCGGGCCGGTGCCGTGCTGCAAGGCGTTGCCGATCAGGTTCTGCAGCAGTTGGGCCAGCCGTCCGGCGTCCCACACCCCGTGGGTGTCGCCCTCGACCTTCAGGATCGTGTCGCTGTCCGGATTGCCGGCGAAGGCCTCGGCGATGGCCGCCCGCGCGGTGTCCGCCAGGTCCATCGGCGCCGGTTCGATCGGCAGGCTCTTGCCCAGGCGGCTGCGCACCAGTTCCAGCAGGTCGCTGACCATGGCCGCCATGTGCCGCGAACCGTCCTTGATGTTCTGCACGAAGGGCAGGGCGTCGTCCTGCAGCGCGGCCTTGCGCAGCAGCATTTCGGTGGAGATGGTCACGGCCTGCAGCGGCGCGCGCAGGTCGTGGCCGAGAATGGCCAGGAAGATGTCCCGCGAGCGGTTGACCTGTTCGGCGTAGGCCGCCGTGGACTCGGCCAGGGCTTCGTCGATGGCTTCGTTGAAACGGATCATGTCGCGCAGGCCGGTGCGGTCCGGCGTCTGCAGGCTGTCGACCCACAGGCGGATCACGCAGGCGCGCAAGTGGCGGAACTCGGAGGTCATCTGCACCAGGTCGAAGCCCACCGAGTGGCGCATTTCGCCATGGCTGGCGCCGGCCTGGTCCAGGCTCGGGGTCTTGGGCGGCCCTTCGCCCTTGGACTTGTCGGCCTGTTCGTCGGCGGTCTGCGGTTTGTCCATGTCCCGGGCGGCGGCCAGCAGGAGCGAGCGGGCGTGGTCGCGCAGGGCCGGGCTGTCCAGGTAGTCGGCCGCCGGGGTGATGGTGCGGGCGAAGGTCTCCCACTCTTCGACGATGGGATCGACGTTGGCCACGATGAATTCGGAAAGACGCATGAACGGTTACCTGATGCGATTCACAGGGGAGCGTCTCGAAGCGTAGTCCGTCTGGCGAAAAACGGGATGAATTGCTGTGGCGAGGGCGCTTGCTCCCGCTGGACGGCAAAGCCGTCCCCCGGGATCCTCGCCACAGCCCCTGCGGAGCACCGGATCAGAACAGGAAATACCGCTGCGCCATCGGCAGGGTGTCCGCCGGTTCGCACCACAGCAGCACGCCGTCGGCCTTGACCTGGTAGGTCTGCGGATCCACGTCGATGGCCGGCAGGTAGTCGTTGTGGATCAGGTCGGTCTTTTGCACGTCGCGGCAGCCCTTGACCACGCCGATGGCCTTTTTCAGGCCCAGGGCCTCGGGCAATCCGGCCTCGTGGGCGGCCTGGCTGATGAAAGTCAGGCTGGTGGCGTGCAGCGAGCCGCCGTAGCTGGCGAACATCGGCCGGTAATGCACCGGCTGCGGCGTGGGGATCGACGCGTTGGCGTCGCCCATCAGGCTGGCGGCGATGGCGCCGCCCTTGAGGATCAGCGTCGGCTTGACCCCGAAGAACGCCGGACGCCACAGCACCAGGTCGGCCCATTTGCCCACTTCCACCGAACCTACCTCATGGCTGATGCCGTGGGTGATCGCCGGGTTGATCGTGTACTTGGCGATGTAGCGCTTGGCGCGGAAGTTGTCGTTGCCTTCGCCGTCCTGGGGCAGCGGGCCGCGCTGGCGCTTCATCTTGTCGGCGGTCTGCCAGGTGCGGGTGATGACCTCGCCGACCCGGCCCATGGCCTGGCTGTCGGAACTGATCATGGAGAACGCGCCGAGGTCGTGGAGGATGTCTTCGGCGGCGATGGTTTCGCGGCGGATGCGGCTTTCGGCGAACGCCACGTCTTCGGCGATGCTCGGGTCCAGGTGATGGCAGACCATCAGCATGTCCAGGTGTTCGTCGATGGTGTTGCGGGTGAACGGCCGGGTCGGGTTGGTCGAGCTCGGCAGCACATTGGGGAAGCCGCAGGCCTTGATGATGTCCGGCGCGTGGCCGCCGCCGGCGCCCTCGGTGTGGTAGGTGTGGATGGTGCGGCCCTTGAACGCGCCGAGGGTGGTCTCGACGAAGCCGGACTCGTTGAGGGTGTCGGTGTGGATCGCCACCTGCACATCGAACCGGTCGGCGACGCTCAGGCAGTTGTCGATGCTCGCCGGGGTCGTGCCCCAGTCCTCGTGCAGCTTGAGGCCGATGGCGCCGGCCCTGACCTGCTCGATCAGCGGCTCCGGCAGGCTGGCGTTGCCCTTGCCGGTGAGGCCGATGTTCATCGGGAACGCGTCGGCGGCCTGGAGCATCCGCGCCAGGTGCCACGGCCCCGAGGTGCAGGTGGTGGCGTTGGTGCCGGTGGCCGGTCCCGTGCCGCCGCCGATCATGGTGGTGACGCCGCTCATCAGCGCCTCTTCGATCTGCTGCGGGCAGATGAAGTGGATGTGGGTGTCGATGCCGCCGGCCGTGAGGATCATGCCTTCGCCGGCGATGACTTCGGTGCCGGCGCCGATGGCGAAGGTGACACCGGGCTGGATGTCCGGGTTGCCGGCCTTGCCGATGGCGTTGACGCGCCCGTCCTTGAGGCCGACGTCGGCCTTGACGATGCCCCAGTGGTCGACGATCAGCGCGTTGGTGATGACGGTGTCGACCACCTCGGCGGCCAGCCGCTGGCTCTGGCCCTGGCCGTCGCGGATCACCTTGCCGCCGCCGAACTTCACTTCTTCGCCGTAGGTGGTGAAGTCCTGCTCGACTTCGATCCACAGCTCGGTGTCGGCCAGGCGCACCTTGTCGCCGACGGTGGGGCCGAACATGTCGGCGTAGGCTTGACGCGAGATCTTCATTCCAGTTCCTTGCACGAATGTGTTGTGGCGAGGGAGCGCGCTCCCGTCGGGCTGCGCAGCAGCCCCAAAACCTGCCGATGATTGTCTTCACCCATTGCGCGTTGCCCGGATTGCGGGCGCTGCGCACCCGGGCGGGAGCAAGCTCCCTCGCCACAGGGCCTCAGTCGAGGTCGCCCATGACTTTGCCGGCGAACCCGAACACCCGGCGCAGCCCGGCGAGCTCGACGAGCTCCACCTCGCGGCTCTGCCCAGGCTCGAAGCGCACGGCGGTGCCGGCCGGGATGTTCAGGCGCATGCCGCGGCTGGCGGCGCGGTCGAAGGCCAGGGCGTCGTTGGTCTCGAAGAAGTGGTAGTGCGAGCCGACCTGGATCGGCCGGTCGCCGCGGTTGGCCACCGTCAGGCTGAGGGTGCGGCGGCCGGCGTTGAGTTCGATGTCGCCGGGCCGGATCTGGTATTCGCCGGGAATCATCCGTTCGCTCCTTGCAGGATCTTGTAGTAGAGGGCCGTCGGGCGGTAGGTGCCGTCCGGGCCGCAGGCGTAGTCGGGAATCTCCCCGGCCTTGGTGTAGCCCTGCGCCCGGTAGAAGTCTTCGGCCGGCGAGCCGGCCTCGGTGTCGAGGTACAGCATGCCGCGCCTGTGCTGGCGCGCGGTCTGCTCCAGCGCGTCCATCAGTTGCTGGCCGAGGCCGCGGCGGCGGGCGTTTTCGCGCACCAGCAGCTTCTGCACCTCGGCGCGGTTCAGGCCGTTGGCCTTCTGGCACAGGCTCAGTTGCACGCTGGCCTGCACCTGCTCGTCCTTGACCACCACCCACAGCAGGACGCTGCCCTTGTTCACGCTGTCCTGCACATCGTCGAAATAGGCACGGGCCTGGGCGGCGTCGAGGCCGGCCATGAAGCCGACGCTGGCGCCGTAACCCACCGCGTCGAGCAGCAGGTCGATCAGGCCCTGGCGGTAGTGCGCAAAACTTTCGGCATTGACGCGTCGCAGTTGGGCGGGGTTCATCGGTGTCACTCCTTGTGGGCGGCCGGTGGCTGCGCGCCGGGATTGAGGGTCAGTTGCATGAACGTCAGGTCGAGCCAGCGGCCGAACTTGGTGCCCACCTGCGGCATCTGCCCGGTGACGATGAAGCCGGCGCGCTCGTGCAGGCGGATCGACGCCGCGTTGCCGCTTTCGATGGCGGCGACCATCACGTGCTTGCCGCAGGCCTTCGCCCGTTCGATCAGCGCCGTCATCAACTTCGGCCCCAGGCCGTTGCCGCGCTGGTCGCTGCGCACATAGACCGAATGCTCGACGGTGTGGCGGAAACCGTCGAACGGCCGCCAGTCGCCGAAGGAAGCGTAGCCGAGCACGGTGTTGTCGGCGTCGGTGATCACCAGGATCGGGTAGGCCTGGGCCTGGCGGGCGCTGAACCACGCTTGGCGGTTGCCCAGGTCCACCGCCTGTTCGTTCCAGATCGCCGTGGTGTTGAGCACGGCGTCGTTGTAGATGTCGCGGATCGCCGGCAGGTCGGCGTGCAGCGCATCGCGCAGGGTGTAGGTCATGGCGCGGCCTCAGGCGATCGGTTGGTGGACGGTGACCAGTTTGGTGCCGTCGGGGAATGTCGCTTCGATCTGGATCTCCGGAATCATTTCCGGGATGCCTTCCATCACCTGCTCGCGGGTCAGCAGGGTGGTGCCGTAGTGCATCAGGTCGGCCACGGTCTGGCCGTCGCGGGCGCCTTCGAGCAGCGCGGCGGAGATGTAGGCCATGGCTTCGGGGTAGTTGAGCTTCACGCCGCGGGCCAGGCGCCGCTCGGCGACGAGGCCGGCGGTGAAGATCAGCAGCTTGTCTTTTTCGCGTGGGGTCAGGTCCATCGTAGACATCCGTCAGGGCAGTTCGAAAAGGTGTCGGAGCGGCGGATGCCGATCCTTGCGGGAGCGAGCCCGTTCCCGCACAAAAGCTTCATTCAGGTGTTCCAGATCCGTGGCGGCACGGCCTCGCGGCCCAGCAGCACCGGGCGCAGCAGGCGCCACAGGCCGATCAGCCAGGCGCGGGCCTGCAGCGCCTCGGCGGCCAGGCAGCGGGCCACCAGCAACCCCGGCAGTTGGGTCAGGTCGCCGCGCACGCCAGGGTCCAGGGCGCGGCAGCGCTCCAGCAGCCCGGCGTCGATCTCGCCGGTGACCAGCAATGTGGCGAACACCGGATGGCCGTCCAGCCCGATCGGCGAGTCCAGCAGGCCGTCGCCGCCGGCGATGCGCTGGCGTTCGTGCCAGAGCGGCCGACCGTCGCGGCGGATGTCCAGGTGCGCCTGGAAGTGGCCGCGGTCGAAGCGCTCCCCGGCGGCCGGGCGGCCCAGCGCCACCACGTCCCAGTAGAACAGGCGGGCGTCGTCCTCAAGGTCGATCGAGGTGGTGAGTTCGGCCTGGGCGGCGCTGTAGACGATGGTCTCCTGGGGCAGCCATTCCAGGGTCGCCCCGGGGCCGACGCGCAGGTCGAGCCGCTGGAAGGCCGGCCCGGCCGCGCGGTACCACTTGGCCGCGCCGGGGCTGGTGATCTGGGCCCAGGCGTCCCGTTCGACATGGGCGCCGATGTTCAGCCGGTCACCGCCGGCGATGCCGCCCGGCGGGTGCACGATAATGTGCTGGCAGACCTCGGGCCCTTCGGCGTACAGGTGCTTCTGCACGCGCAGCGGGCCGAGGTGGCGGCGCCGTGTGGGGCGGGTGCAGTCGCCGAAGCGGGCGTAGGCCAGCTCCAGCTCGGCGTGCCAGCTCGGGGTGAACAGGGCGGTGGGGACGGGTGAGTTCATGTTCTTCGATGATCGCCGGGACGCTACAGACTAGATCGTTACCAGCCCGCGCACACCCTCGGCCTCCATATTTTCTCCGCGGCCCTGCTGCACGATCTCGCCGCGGGACATCACTAGGTACTGGTCGGCCAGTTCGGCGGCGAAGTCGTAGAACTGCTCCACCAGCAGGATCGCCATGTCGCCGCGGGCGGCGAGCCGCTTGATGACGGCGCCGATTTCCTTGATCACCGACGGCTGGATGCCTTCGGTGGGCTCATCGAGGATCAGCAGGCGCGGGCGGCTGGCCAGGGCGCGGCCGATGGCCAGCTGTTGCTGCTGGCCGCCGGACAGGTCGCCGCCGCGCCGCTGCTTCATCTGCTGCAGCACCGGGAACAGCTCGTAGATGAACGCCGGCACCTCTTTGGCCTCGCGGCCGGGAAAGCGCGACAGGCCCATCAGCAGGTTCTCCTCCACGGTCAGCCGCGCGAAGATCTCCCGGCCCTGGGGCACGTAGGCGATGCCGGCGTGCACCCGCTGGTGCGGCTTGTGCGCGGTGATCGCCCGGCCTTCCCAGCTCACCGTGCCTTCCTTGGCCGGCAACAGGCCCATCAGGCACTTGAGCAGCGTGGTCTTGCCCACGCCGTTGCGCCCGAGCAGGCAGGTGACTTCACCGACCTTCGCCTCGAAGCTCAGGCCACGCAGGATGTGGCTACCGCCGTAGTACTGGTGCAGCTTGTCGACTTGCAGCATCTTCAAGTTCCTTGAGTATCACTCTGCCCCTGTGGGAGCTGGCTTGCCAGCGATAGGGCCGGCACATTCGACATGGCGGGTGCCTGACCCACCGCTATCGCCGGCAAGCCAGCTCCCACAGGATTTGTATTCGCAAGGTTCAGCGACCGAGGTACACCTCGATCACCCGCTCGTTGTCCTGCACCTGCTCCAGCGACCCTTCGGCCAGCACGCTGCCCTGGTGCAGCACGGTGACGCGGTCGGCGATGGCGCCGACGAAGCCCATGTCGTGCTCTACCACCATCAGCGAATGCTTGCCCGCCAGCGACTTGAACAGTTCGGCGGTGAACTCGGTCTCGGCGTCGGTCATCCCTGCCACCGGTTCGTCGAGCAACAGCAACTGCGGGTCTTGCATCAGCAGCATGCCGATCTCCAGGAACTGCTTCTGGCCGTGGGACAGCAGGCCCGCCGGCCGGTTGACCGAGGCGCTCAGGCGGATAGTCTCCAGCACCTCGGCGATGCGGTCTTTCTGCTCGCCGCTCAGGCGCGCCCGCAGGCTGGCCCACACCGACTTATCGGTCTTCTGCGCCAGCTCCAGGTTCTCGAACACGCTCAGGGCTTCGAACACCGTGGGCTTCTGGAACTTGCGGCCGATGCCGGCCTGGGCGATCCGCACCTCGCTCATCTGCGCAAGGTCCAGGGTTTCGCCGAACCAGGCCTTGCCGCGGGTGGGGCGGGTCTTGCCGGTGATGACGTCCATCAGCGTCGTCTTGCCCGCGCCGTTGGGGCCGATGATGCAGCGCAGCTCGCCGACGCCGATGTACAGGTTCAGGTCGTTCAGCGCCTTGAAGCCGTCGAAGCTGACGCTGATGTCTTCCAGGGTCAGGATCGTGCCGTGGCGGGTGTCGAGCCCCGGGCCGACACGCTGGCCGAGGCCCAGGGCATCGCGGCCGGTGCCGGCGTCGCGGTTCGGTTCCAGGGGCGGGAAGAAGGCCGGTTCGAGCATGAACTCGGCGCTGGCGGTCACTCTCATGGCTCACCTCGTTTTTTCAGCAGGCCGATCACGCCTTTGGGCAGGTACAGGGTCACGCCGATGAACAGCGCGCCGAGGAAGAACAACCAGTATTCGGGGAAGGCCACGGTGAACCAGCTCTTCATGCCGTTGACCAGGCCGGCGCCGAACAGTGGGCCGATCAGGGTGCCGCGCCCGCCGAGGGCGACCCACACCGCGGCTTCGATGGAGTTGGTCGGCGACATCTCGCTCGGGTTGATGATCCCCACCTGCGGCACGTACAGGGCGCCGGCCAATCCGCACAGCACCGCGCTCAACACCCAGACGAACAGCTTGAAGCCGCGCGGGTCGTAGCCGCAGAACATCAGGCGGTTCTCCGCATCGCGCAGGGCGGTCAGCACCCGGCCGAACTTGCTCCGGGCCAGCTTCCAGCCGATGAACAGGCTCGCCGCCAGCAACAGCACCGTAGCCAGGAACAGCGCCGCGCGGGTGCCGGGTTCCGTGATGCCGAAGCCCAGAATCGTGCGGAAATTGGTGAAGCCGTTGTTGCCGCCGAACCCGGTCTCGTTGCGAAAGAACAGGAGCATGCCGGCGAAGGTCAGGGCCTGGGTCATGATCGAGAAGTACACGCCCTTGATCCGCGAACGGAAGGCGAAGAAGCCGAACGCCAGCGCCAGCAGCCCCGGCGCCAGCACCACCAGGCACAGGGCCCAGAGGAAGTGGTCGGTGCCGCTCCAGTACCAGGGCAACTCGTTCCACGACAGGAACGTCATGAACGCCGGCAAGCCGTCCCCGGCGGCCTGGCGCATGAGGTACATGCCCATGGCGTAGCCGCCGAGGGCGAAGAACAGGCCGTGGCCCAGGGACAGCAGGCCGGCGTAGCCCCAGACCAGGTCCAGCGCCAGGGCGACGACGGCGTAGCAGAGGATCTTGCCGACCAGCGTCAGGGTGTAGGCCGAGACGTGCAGCGCGCTGTCCGCCGGCAGCAGCGACAGCAGCGCCAGGGCGATCAACAGGGCGAACGCCGCGGCGCCGACGGCGAGGGTGATGGTAGGGCCGGCCTTTTGCGTGGCCGTGAGCAACAGTGGCTGGTTCATCAGTCGATCACCCGTCCCTTGAGAGCGAAGAGGCCTTGCGGACGCTTCTGAATGAACAGAATGATCAGCGCGAGGATCAGGATCTTGCCGAGCACCGCACCGATCTGCGGTTCGAGCAGTTTGTTGGCCACACCGAGGCCGAAGGCGGCGCACACGCTGCCGGCCAGTTGGCCGACGCCGCCGAGCACCACTACCAGGAACGAGTCGATGATGTAGCTCTGGCCCAGGTCCGGCCCGACGTTGCCGATCTGGCTCAGCGCCACGCCGCCGAGGCCGGCGATGCCCGAGCCGAGGCCGAAGGCGAGCATGTCGACCCGTCCGGTGGGCACGCCGCAGCAGGCGGCCATGCTGCGGTTCTGGGTGACGGCGCGCACGTTCAGGCCCAGGCGCGTCTTGTTCAGCAGCAGCCAGGTCAGCGCCACCACGAACAGCGCGAAGGCGATGATCACGATGCGGCTGTAGGGCAGCACCAGGTTCGGCAGCACCTGGATCCCGCCGGACAGCCACGCCGGGTTGGCCACCTCGACGTTCTGCGCGCCGAACGCCAGGCGCACCAGTTGGATCAGCATCAGGCTGATGCCCCAGGTGGCGAGCAGGGTTTCCAGCGGCCGGCCGTAGAGGTGACGGATCACCGTGCGCTCCAGGGCCATGCCGATGGCGGCGGTGACGAAGAACGCCACCGGCAGCGCGATCAGCGGATAGAACTCCAGGGCCTGCGGCGCGTGGCGCTGGATCAGCAGTTGCACCACGTAGGTCGAGTAGGCGCCGAGCATCAGCATTTCGCCGTGGGCCATGTTGATCACGCCGAGCAGGCCGAAGGTGATCGCCAGGCCCAGCGCCGCCAGCAGCAGGATCGAGCCCAGGGACAGTCCGCTGAACGCCTGGCCGAGCAGGTCGCCCACCAGCAGCTTGCGCTTGACCTGGCCCAGGCTGGTTTCGGCCGCCGTGCGCACGCCGGCGTCGGTTTCGGCGCCGGGTTCGAGCACGCCTTCGAGGCGGGTGCGGGCCAGCGGGTCGCCGGTCTCGCCGAGCAGGCGCACGGCGGCCAGGCGCACCGCCGGGTCGGCGTCCGCCAGTTGCAGGTTGGCCAACGCCAGGCTCAGGGCGGCGTGGACGTGCTCATCGGTTTCGCCGGCCAGTTGCCGGTCGAGGAAGTTCAGTTGGGCGGGCTTGGCGCTCTTCTGCAATTGCTGCGCAGCGCCCAGGCGGATCTTCGCGTCGGCGGCGAGCAACTGGTGACTGGCCAGGGCGGTGTCGGTCAGGCCCCGCAGGCGGTTGTTCAGGCGCAGGGTCTTGGTCTGGCCGGCGACGGTCAGTTCGCCTTGCTGCAGGGCGCCGAGCAGTTCGATGCGCGCCGGATCGGGCTGCGCGGCCCAGGCTTCCAGCAGTTTGGCCTGTTGCGCGGGGTTGGCGGCGACGAAGTCTTCGGCATCCCCGGCGTGGGTGGCCATCGGCAGCAACAGTGCGACGGCCAGGATCAAGCGGATAAGGGCAGTGGGCATAGAGAGGCGCCTTGCTTGGATTGTGTGGGAGCTGGCTTGCCGGCGATGCAGGCGACTCGGTGCACCTGGCGAACCGAGGTGATGCCATCGCTGGCAAGCCAGCTCCCACAGGATCGGTGTCAGGCTCAGGCGTCGTGCCCAAGCCTGACGTTCAAGGGGTCAGTTGCTCTTCACCGCATACTCCGGCTTCTTGTCGTTGCCCGGGATGAACGGGCTCCACGGCTGGGCGCGGACCGGGCCTTCGGTCTGCCAGACCACGTTGAACTGACCGTCCGGCTGGATCTCGCCGATCATTACTGGCTTGTGCAGGTGGTGGTTGGTCTTGTCCATGGTCAGGGTGTAGCCTGACGGCGCGGCGAAGGTCTGGCCGGCGAGGGCTTCGCGCACCTTGTCGACGTCGGTGGACTTGGCTTTCTCCACCGCTTGGGCCCACAGGTGGATGCCGACGTAGGTGGCTTCCATCGGGTCGTTGGTCACGGCCTTGTCGGCGCCCGGCAGGTTGTGTTTCTTCGCGTAGGCTTTCCAGTCATCGACGAATTTCTTGTTCACCGGGTTCTCGACGGACTCGAAGTAGTTCCACGCCGCAAGGTTGCCCACCAGCGGCTTGGTGTCGATGCCGCGCAGTTCTTCCTCGCCCACCGAGAACGCCACCACCGGTACGTCGGTGGCCTTCAGGCCCTGGTTGGCCAGTTCCTTGTAGAACGGCACGTTGGAGTCGCCGTTGACCGTGGAGACGACCGCGGTCTTGCCGCCGGCCGAGAACTTTTTGATGTTGGCCACGATGGTCTGGTAGTCGCTGTGGCCGAACGGGGTGTAGACCTCTTCGATGTCCTTGTCGGCCACGCCCTTGGAATGCAGGAACGCGCGCAGGATCTTGTTGGTGGTGCGCGGGTAGACGTAGTCGGTGCCGAGCAGGAAGAAGCGCTTGGCGCCGCCGCCGTCCTCGCTCATCAGGTACTCGACCGCCGGGATCGCCTGTTGGTTGGGCGCGGCGCCGGTGTAGAACACGTTCGGCGACATTTCCTCGCCTTCGTACTGCACCGGGTAGAACAGCAGCCCGTTGAGCTCCTCGAACACCGGCAGCACCGATTTGCGCGACACCGAGGTCCAGCAGCCGAACACCACTGCCACCTTGTCCTGGGTCAGCAACTGCCGGCCCTTCTCGGCGAACAGCGGCCAGTTCGACGCCGGGTCCACCACCACCGGCTCCAGCAGCTTGCCGTTGACGCCGCCCTTGGCGTTGATCTCGTCGATGGTCATCAGCGCCATGTCCTTGAGGGACGTCTCGGAGATCGCCATGGTGCCGGACAACGAATGCAGAATCCCGACCTTGATGGTCTCGGCGGCCTGGGCCGTCCAGGTCATGCCCATCGCGGCAATGCTTGCCGAGAGTGTGAAAGCCTTGATCAAACTGCGACGCTTCATTGTGCGATCTCCATGAACGTTAAAGTTTTTTATGGTTGGCAGATGCGGACGACTGAAGGGTGTTTTGCAAGGGCTGTGCCCGGTCTGGATCGGGCAGGAAAATGTCGGTCTAGAGCGGTTGCGCGCAGAGGCGGCGCACCAGGAGGGGACAGGCGGCAGGGTGTGGTGCAAGGAAGTGCTTCATCGTGGTGCTGCCGCCAGGCGGCAGCGGTGTCGGTTGCAACTCAGTTCACGCCGGGGAACGAATCGACGTACTTGATGGTGAAATCAGGGAAGGAATCAACGATCTGGATTTTGTAGTCGGGAAAGCTGTCGACGGTTTTCCATTTGCCGGCCGAGTCCGGGAACGAGTCGACTCTCTTCACTTTGAGATCGGGAAACGAGTCCACGACCTTCACCTTGTAATCGGGGAAGCTGTCGACGAATTTGATCTTGCCGTAGACCTTCGAGACATCGACGGTCGTATCGGCCAGCACCGCGCTGGATCCCACAAACAGCAACGCGACAACAGCTGTTTTCAACATGACGCTCATCCTGAGAAAAATCGGGTGCGCAGTCTAAGGCAGGCTCAGCGGCGGCGCATCAGGCCGATGAAGAACAGTCCGCCGAGGGCCGCGGTGGCGATGCCGATGGGCAGGTCTTCGGGAGCGATCAGCGTGCGTGCGGCGACGTCGACCCACACCAGAAACACACTGCCGAGCAACACGCACACCGGCAGCAGGCGCCGATGTTCTGCACCGATCAGACGCCGGGCGATGTGCGGCACCATCAGTCCGACAAAGCCGATGGAGCCGCTGATCGACACCAGCACCCCGGTCATCAGCGAAGCAATCACGAACACCCGAAGACGCACCGACCGGGCGTTCAGGCCGAGGGTGACGGCCGTCTGTTCGCCGGCCATCAAGGCGTTCAGCGGTCGGGCCATGCCCAGCAGCAGGATCAACCCGAGCAGGGCGCTGAGCGCCGGCACCGCCAACAAATCCCAACGCGCCAGACCGAGGCCGCCGAGCATCCAGAACATGACTGCCGAACTGGCTCGATGATCGCCCATGAACAGCAGCAGATTGGCGATCGCCATCATCACGAACGACACCGCCACGCCACACAGCAGCAGGCGATCACTGTCCAGCCGACCCTGACGGTTGGCGATGCCCAGTACCAGAAACATGCTCGACAACGCGCCGATGAACGCGGCGATCGGCAAGGTCAGCAGACCGACGATTTCACCGACGTGCAGCACCACGATCACTGCGCCGAGGGTTGCACCGGAAGTGACGCCGAGCAGGTGCGGATCGGCCAGCGGATTGCGCGTGACCGCCTGCAGCACCGCACCGATCAATGCCAGTCCGGCCCCGACCAGCGCACCGAGCAACATGCGCGGCACGCGGATCAGCCAGACGATGTGCTCCTGGCCGGCGCTCCAGTCGGGCACGCCGACGGCGAACAGCTTGTGCAGCAGGATCCGCCACACCACGTCCACCGGCACCCGCGCAGGGCCGAAGCCCAGTGACACCACGCATGACACCAGCAGCGCCGCGCCGAGGGCGATCAGCAGCCAGCCGTAACGACGACTGATCATTCGCCGTGGAACCCTTTGGCCAGGGTTTCAACCGCGAGCACGTTGTCGATCCCCGGCGTGGCCTGCACGTAGGGGATGACGATGAAGCGCTGGTTCTTGATCGCGTCCACCGATTGCAGGGCCTTGTTCTTCAGCAGGAATTCAATCTTCTGCTCGGCGGTGATTTCGCTGTAGTCGACGATGACGATTACCTGCGGATTGCGCTCGACCACGGTTTCCCAGTTGATCCGGGTCCAGCTCGCTTCGACGTCGTCGAGAACGTTGCGCCCTCCAGCGGCGTCGATCAGCGCCTGCGGCATGCCGAGGCGGCCGGAGGTCATGGCGCGGTCTTCGCCGCTGTCGTACAGGAACACGCGCGGTTTTTCGGCGGGCAGGTCTTTGCGGATTTCCGCGACCTGGCTTTGCATGCCGGTGATCAGCGCATTGGCGCGATCCTGCACGTCGAAGATCTTTCCGAGGTTGCGCAGGTCGTTGTAAGTGTCGTCCAGCGAGGCGGCCGGGCGCTTCATCACGAAGGCGCAGGACTCGGTCAGCTCATAGACGTTGATGCCCAGCGGTTGCAGGGTCTGTGGCGTGAGATCACCACCGACGCGCATGCCGTAATCCCAGCCGGCGAAGAAGAAATCGACGTTGGCGTCGAGCAACGTTTCCACCGACGGGTATTTGGCTGCCAGTTCCGGCAAACCGTCCAAAAGCGACCGCATCTGCGGCGTTACCGATTTCCAGCCACTGACGCCGCTGTAGCCGGCCATCTTCGACTTGAGGCCGAGGGCGAGCATCATCTGGGTCATGTTGATGTCGTGGCTGACCGCGTGTTTCGGCGCTTCCTTGAAGGTGACTTCGCGGTTGCAACTGGGGATCGTCAGCGGGTACTTCGTGGCCTCGGCGAAGGCTTGGGTGGTGCCCAGCAACAGGGCGAGGCAAAGCAGGGAGCGCACAGTCATGGTCGGGTAATCCAGGTGATTCGCGGGTAGCCGTGGAGGGGGTGTGGATCGATCAATGCTTCGACGCCGAACACGTCGCGCAGCAATTCAACGGTGAGCACTGCTTGCGGCGTGCCGCTGGCGACGATGCGGCCGTGGTTGATCACATACAACCGGTCGCAGAACGCGGCGGCCAGGTTCAGGTCGTGGATGCTCGCCAGGGTGCCGATCCGCAAACGCTTGACCAGTTGCAGCAGCTCCAGCTGATAACGCGGGTCGAGGTGGTTGGTCGGCTCGTCGAGGATCAGCAATTGCGGTTGCTGGGTCAGGGCGCGGGCCAGGATCACCCGTTGCTTTTCGCCGCCGGAAAGGGTGGCGAACGCGTGATCTTCGAAGCCGTGCAGCCCCACCGATTGCAGCGCCCGAGTGGCGAGGTGACGGTCTTCCAGCGTGTCGCCGTCGAACAGGCCTTTGTGCGGCGTGCGGCCCATGGCGACCACTTCTTCGACGGTCAGGCCGAAGGCATCGGGGAATTCCTGCAAGACCACGGCGATGCGTTGGGCGCACCAGCGCGAGGATTGCTTCCAGACGTTGTGGTGATCGAGCTTGACCTCACCGTGCTCCGGCTGACTGAAACGGTAGGCGCAGCGCAACAGGCTGGTCTTGCCGCTGCCGTTGGGCCCGATCAGTCCGACGAACTCACCGGCGGCCACTTGCAACGAGGCGTCACGCAGCTGGAACTGGTGATGGCAGTGGCCGTGGCCCAGAGGTGTCCAGGCAAGATCGGTGAGGGACAGTGAGGTCATTTCGTTCCTGTTCTAGAAGGTGTAGTCAGCCGTGACAAAGAACGAACGAGGCTCACCCAGAATCCACTGCTGGCCCTCATTGTATTGGCTTTGCGCGTACTGCCGGTCAAACAGATTGTTCACCTGCAGACCCAGCGTGGTGTTGCGCAGCGCTTTCCACGACAGCGTCGCATCGACCACGGTGTAGCTCGGCAGCTCGTTGCGGTTGGCCATGTCGGCGTAGCGCGCATCGACATAACGCACGCCGGCGCCGGCCTTCAGATCGTCGGTGAGGGCCTTGTCCAGCCACAGGTTGGCGGTGCGCCGCGGAACGTCCACCGGACGGTTGCCGTTGCGCGAGACCGGGACGCCTGCGACCACCTCTTCGAAGTCGTCGTACTTGGCCTTGACGATGGCCGCGTTGGCCTGCATCCGCCAGGCGTGCGGCAGTTGCAGGTCGAGGCTGGCTTCCAGGCCGTTGGACGACTGCTGGCCGACCTGCTGCTTGAGCGTCGGATTGCCCGGATCGTCGGTCAGCAGTTTCTTTTTCACGATGCGGTAGGCCGCCAGGGTGAATTCGCCGCGGTCGTCCCAGAACAGCTGCTTCATGCCGATCTCGGTCTGCCGGGCGGTGGCCAGGTCGTACTGCTGCTGGCTCGGGCTCAGGGAAATCAGGCCGCCGACGCCGTCGGTGCTGGTGGCCACCTGACCGTAGAACGACGTCTGCGGCGTCAGGGCGAACACCAGTCCGGCCTTCCAGTTGTTGCCGGTCAGGGTCTTGTCGCTGCGGCTGTCGTTGACCAGGTTGTCGCGGTCCACGTGCACGTAGTCGCGGCGCACGCCGGTCACCAGCGACCAGCGCTCGCTCAGTTGCGTGCGGTTTTCGGCGAACGCCGACATTTGCTTCGTGGTGCTCTGGAACTGGCCGCGGTAAGGATCGGCGCTCTCGAAATGGCCCGGCTGCGGACGGTACACGTCCAGCGGCTGGCCGTCCGGCAACACGTCGTTGAACGGCGAGTTGCTGTCGAGGCGGAAGCGGATGCGGTTGTAGTCGACGCCGGTGACGGTCTGGCTGTCGAGGCCGAACAGCGAGTGCTTGAAGGTGAAGGTCTGGCGGTCGCCGACCTGCTCCTGCTTGTGGCCGATGCCGAAGTAGCCGCTGCGGCTCAACTGCTGGCTGTCGCGGTCGAAGTTGTAGTTCTCGGCGTTCTGCCAGCGGCGTCGGGCCTTGAGGTAATAGAGTTCGTTGCTGGCGCTGACCGTGTCGTTGATCTGCCAGTCGCTGGTCAAGCGCGTCCACTGGTCGTTGTAGTGCTGCTTGTCGTCGCGCACGTTGTAGTTCTTGTTGCGCAGGCTGTCCTTCAGGCGGCCGCCGATCAGCGGGGTGCCGAAATAGTTCTGCGGACGCTGGTCGCCGTAGTCGTGGGCCAGGGTGAAGGTCAGGTCGTCCCGGGCCTGCCAGCGCAGGGCGGCGCTGACGAAGTCGGCGGACGAGTCGCCGCGGTCGATCCAGCCGTTGCTGCGCAGGCGGTTGAGGTTCAGGCTGTAGCTCAGGGTGTCGCTCAGCGAGCCGCCGCTGTCGAGCGCCTGCTGCTGGGTGTCGAAGGAGCCGTAGCCGACGCGCAGGCGGTTTTCGATCTCGCCTTCGAAGGGCTTTTTCGGGATCGTGTTGACCACCGCACCCGTGGCGCCTTCGCCGTACAGCACCGAGGCCGGGCCGCGCAGTACGTCGACGCGCTCCACCGACCAGGTGTCGACCGGGAAGGTCACGGTGCCCATGCCGGTGTACATACGGTTGCCGTCATACAGCTGCATCACCGAGCTCTGCCCGGTGAAGCCGCGGGCCTGCAACGAGGTGCCGCCGTCGCCGGGGGTGCCGGTGCGGCTGATGCCGGTGCTGCGCGACACGGCGTCCTGCACGCTGCGGTCGCCCCGGGTGCGGATCCGCTCGCCGGTGAGGCTTTCGGTGCTGGCCGGGGTCTCCAGGGCGCTGAGGTTCAGGCGCGAGCCGGCGCCGGTCGGGGTGGCGAGGCTGACGGCCTCGTCATCCACCGCCGGTGCGGTGATGGTGCCGGTGGGCAGCGTCAGCGGCGGGGCGTCGGCATGGGCGCCGTTCGCCGCGAACAGGCAAAGGCCGGACAGGAGGTACTTGTTCATCTGAGCTTCAAATCGCTTCTTCAAAAGAAAGCCCGCCGTCCTTCGACGGCGGGCAAAGCGGTCATTTAGCGTTATACAGTAACACTAAAATGTCCGGGGGGCTAAGCCCCGAAAGTGTATAGAAGCGTCTAAATCACGCATCTCGCCTGATTCATGATGAAGTTGAAGCCGATTCAGTTTGCCGCCCCAACCGCGACAGCACCAGCCAGTCCAGCAGCCCCACCACCACCAGCGAAGCCCCCACCAGCGGGAATGCCACGCCCAGCGCCAGCATGATCGCCACCCCGGTCTTCCATTTCGGCAGGTCGTGGCGCAGCGGCGGGACGCCGAACTTGCCCTGCGGGCGGCGCTTCCACCAGATCACCACGCCGCTGACCGCGCTGAGCAGGATCATCAGGCAGATCAGCAGCACGACGATCTGGTTGAAGGTGCCGAACATCTTGCCTTCGTGCAGCATCACGCCGATCTCCGTGGCCCGGGCGACGGCGCCGTAGTGCTCGAAGCGCACGTCGGCGAGCACCTTGCCGGTGTACTGGTCGATGTGCAGGGTGGCGTCGTTGCGCGGGTCGTCGGCGAACACGGAGACGGTGAACACGCCGGTGGCGGTGGTCGGCAGGGTGATGCTGTAGCCCGGCTCGACGTTGCGCTGCGTGGCGATGTCCTGCACCGCTTGCAGGCTGACGGCCGGGGCCGCCGGGCCGTGCTGCATGCCGCCGTGGGCCATGTGTTCGGCGTGGTCGCCGGACATCGGCATCGGCGTGTTCTCCATGGCCCACGGCACGGTCTGGCGGGCGGCCGTGTTGAGGCTGCGGGCCTCGACGTCAGAGGTCGGCACGTTGTCCCACATCGCCGCCGGGAACACGTTCCACACCTGGGCGTACTGCTTGCCCCAGAAACCGGTCCAGGTCATGCCGCTGAGCAGCATCACCAGCAGCAGCGCGGCGCCCCAGAACCCGGTGACCGCATGCAGGTCGCGCCACAGCAGGCGGCCGCGGCTGCTCAGGCGCGGCCACAGGATCCCGGCGGCCTGGCCCCGCGGCCACCACAGGAACACCCCGGACACCACCAGCACCACGCCCCAGCCGGCGGCGAGCTCGATGAGCCGGTCGCCGACGGTGCCGATCATCAGCTCGCCGTGGATCGCCCGGGCGACGGCCTGCAGGTTCTGCTTGGCGTCCTGCTCGCCGAGGATGTCGCCGTGGTACGGATCAACGAACACGTTCAGCTCGTGGCCGGCGTCCTTGACCACGAACTGCGCGCTGCGTCCGGCGGTCGCCGGCGGCAGGTACTGGGTGACCTGGCCTTGCGGGTAAGCGCCCTTGACCCTTTGCAGCAGGTCATCGGCCGGCACGGTGTGGTGCCCGGCCGGGACCTTGAGCAGACTGCCGTACATCAGCGAGTCGAGCTGCGGCTTGAACAGGTAAATAATGCCGGTCAGGGCCAGCATCACCATGAATGGCGCGACGAACAGACCGGCATAGAAATGCCAGCGCCAGGCCAGGTTGTAGAAATTCGGTTTGGGCTGTTTCATCACGTGTGCTCCGCTTGGCTTGGATCTTTTAGTTGTTCATTCAGGCTTGACCGCCGCATCCCTTGTGGGAGCGGGCTTGCCCGCGAAGACGGCGGCACAGTCGGCATCGTGGCCGGCTGATGCACCGCATTCGCGGGCAAGCCCGCTCCCACAGGGAGGGCGGACGTACCCGCGATGCTTTAGAAACTCATGTCCACCTTTGTCCAGAGCGTGCGCCCCGGCTCCTTGATCGCTTGCGGGTCGTTGGCCGGGTAGCCGAACCCGGCGTTGCCCGCCAGGTTCAGGTGTTCGGCGTAAGCCTTGCCGAACAGGTTGTCGACGCCGGTGCTGACCTTCCAGTGCCGGTTGATCCGATAGGCACCGTTGAGCGAGAACACGCCGAAGCCCGAACTCTTGTCGTAGTCCTTGCCGACCACGTTGCCTTTGTTCTGGTCGATGCGGTTCTGCGCGGCCACCACCCGCCACAGGGCGCCGGCGCTCCAGTCGTCTTCGCTGTAGGTCAGGCCGAACCGCGCGTCCAGCGGCGGCATCTGCGGCAATGCCGTGCCGTCGCTGCTGTTCTTGCCCCAGGCGTAGGCCAGGGTCGCGTCGGCTTTCCAGTTTTCGGTGAGCCGGTAGGCGGCCCCGAGCTCGCCGCCCATGATCCGGGCGTCGATGTTCTCGGCGCGGGAGGCCATGCCCGTGTAGTCGAACAGGATGTAGTCGCGCACCTGGCCGATGTAGCCCGAGGCCCAGGCGTCGAGGTCGGCGCTCTTGTAGTTCACGCCGAAGTCGAGCTGGGTGGTCTTTTCCGGCTTGATCGAATCGAACGCGTTCAGCGAACCCGCCGGGCCGGACTTGGGCGAAAACAGCTCCCAGTAGTCCGGGAAGCGCTGGGCGTGGCCCAGGCCCGCATACAGCGTGGCCGGGGTGTCGGCCAAGTCATGCTCGTAACGCACGAAGCCGCTGGGCAGGGTGTCGGCGCGGGTGTCGTCGGCGGTCGGGTTGGGGCGGGACATCATGCCCGAGCCGATGCGCTGGCGGTAATCCTTGGCCGAGGCGCGGTCCACCCGGGCGCCGGTGATCAGTCGGTCGCGGTCGGCGGCGTACCAGGTCAGTTCGCTGAACACGCCGTAGTTGTGGAAATCGGCGTCCTTGTTGCGCGGCACGTCCTTGTAGGCGTCGATGCCCATGGCGGCGCGCTGGCGGTGCTCGTCGGTCTGCGCGTCGAGGCCGGTGACCAACTGGATGTCGGCCCAGCGCCAGGTCGCCTTGATCCGTGCGCCGAGGGTGCGCCGGTCGACGTTGGAGGCCATCGGCCCGGCCATCATCCCGGTGCCGGATGGCGTGCGCAGGGTGTAGTTGTCCATCACGTGGTCGGCGTAGTTGTAGTAGACCTGCGCCTCCAGTTTCTCCAGCACGTCGGTGATGTCGGACTTCTCGAAACGCAGGCCCAGGCTTTCGCGCAGGAACTGCGAGCCGTCCATGCCGCGCCCGGCGTAGCGCGCTTCGCCGTCGCCGCGGCCGGCGGTCAGTTCCAGCAGGGTGTCGGCGTCCGGCGTCCAGCCCAGCGCCACATCGCCGTTCCACTTGTCGTAGCGCGAGGCGACGGTGTCGTTGTTGCCGTCGCGGTAATCGTCGGAGTGGGCGGTGTTGCCGATCACCCGCACGTTGCCCAGCGAGCCGCCGGCGGCGGCATCCACCACTTTGTCGAAGCGCCCGTTGGAGCCCGCCAGCACACTGGCGTTGACCCGGGTGCCGAGCTCGCCGAAGCGCTCCGGCTCGCGGTCGAACAGGATCGTGCCGGCCGAGGCGCCGGGGCCGTAGAGCACGGTCTGCGGGCCCTTGATCACGGTGAGCTTGTCGTAGGTCTCGGGGGAGATGTACGAGGTCGGTGCGTCCATCCGGCCGGGGCAGGCGCCGAGCATCACGCTGCCGTTGGTGAGGATGTTCAGGCGCGAACCGAACATGCCGCGCAGCACCGGGTCGCCGTTGGTGCCGCCGTTGCGCACCAGGGCGAAGCCGGGGATGGTCTTGAGGTAGTCGCCGCCGTCGCTGGCCGGCACCGGCTGGCGCGGATCCTTGGGGTTGGTGACGACGGTCAGCGGCGAGCTCGGGGCCAGGGCGGTGATCACCGTCGGGCTCAGTTCTTCACTTCCGGCGGCGCTGTGGCCGGCGTGTTCATCGGCCAATGCCAGCGGGGACAGCAGGACGCCGCAAAGGACGGCGGTGGCGTGCCTGAAGCGAACGCGGGATTCGGTCAGGGCAAAGGACGTTCGGGCAGGGCTCAAACGCGGGACAGCGGAAAACCTGGACATGACAATTTCCATCGGACAGTCGTAAACGACACGGGCGGCAGCCTGGGGCTGTCTTCTTGACCGTGTGCAATCAGAGGTGGGTGTCTACGCTGCGACGGGCGGGGCGCGGGTGCGGGCGCCGGGGAAGAAGGTCTGCCGGGGATGGCCCAGGCGCGGGGAGGGTGGCGTGAAGGTGTTGACCAGCGGGATGCTGAACGTGGCGAAGCTGCCGCCGCCGGTCAGCGCCGGGCAGTTGAACAGCAGGCTGCAGTAACCGCACTTCTCCCACATCACGTGGCGGGACGATTGCGGCGGGCAGTGCTCGGCGGCCGGTTGCGCGTCCGGCGCGGCGTGATCCATGCCCGGCATGCCCATGTCCATGTCTATGCTCATCGGCATGTTCATGGAGGCGTGCGAGTCCATCGGCATCGACTGGGAAACCAGCGGGCCGATGAAGATCATCAACATGGCGAACAGGGCGATCCAGCTGCCGCGGGTCAGGTCTCTGGCCTGACGGCGTTGCTGGAAGGGCCTGGCGCTCAGCGGGCGCATGGCCGGCGTCTGCCGTTGCGGTTACTGGGCGTGCGCGTGGGCCGGCATGGCCTGCGGCGCTTCTTTCTGCACGGCGACTTCGACGGTCACGTCACCGGCCTTCTCGAAGTGCAGGGTCAGCGGGAAGCGCTTGCCGTCGCTGAGCAGGCTGCGGTCGCTGGGGTTCATCAGCATCACGTGGTACGCCATCGGCGCGAAGGTCACGTTGCCGCCGGCCGGGATCGCCACGTTCGGCACCTGCTGCATCTTCATCAGGTCGCCCTGCATCACATGCTCGTGCAGTTCGGCCTTGGGGGCGATCGGGGAATCGACGCCGAGCAGGCGGTCGTCGGTCTTGCCGGCATTGTGGATCACGAAATAGGCGGCGACGGTCGGGGCGTTGGGCGGCAGTTCCTGCGACCACGGGTGGGCGATTTCCAGCTCGCCGGCCTTGTATTCGTGGGCATGGGCGAAGCACGCAGGCAACAGCAGCGCGGCCAGGACGATGATTTTGTTCAGCATGACGGTTCTCCAGATCGATTTGAAACGCAGGTCAAATGCGGCAACAAATCAAGCCAGAGGGGAAGCGCGGGGATTGAGGTTGGGCCATTGCTGGCGCGGTGAAGGCGTCTGCAGGGTGACGGGCGTCACGCTGCGGTTGCTTTCGTAACGGGCGAAATACAGCTGCGGCGTATGCCCGGGCAACGCCAGCACCGGCGCTGCGCCTGAGCAGCACCAGCAATGCTGCATGGTGGAATGGTCGTCGCCGCCCTGGGGCGCCTTCTGGTCGACGGTGCCGATGGACACCGCCACCATCTTCGTCCCGCTGCCGGTGCAGAAACTGCTCCACAGCAACTGTTCGGCCGGCGACTGCGCCGCCTGGGCCATCGAACCCGTCAACGGCATGGCGAGCATGTTGAACAGCACTGCGAAGCAGGCGATCCAGGCAATGGCAAGCCGGTGTCGGTTCATGGGACGGATCCGTCGGGTGGGCGATCAGGCGCGGCTATTTAGCCTGATCAGGGCCGATAAGTAAAAAAGCGTCGTGCGGTTTGGTGTCGCAGCAAATCCATCAGTCTTTCGCTCAGTTCGCCGGTACCGCATGAACTTCCATATCTACACCAAGCGTAGCGCGAATTACTGAAAAGATTTTCGCCAGATTGTCCATGCTCGGATTGCCTTTGGCGGACAGCATGCGATGCAGGCTTTTACTTGGCTTTTCAGTCTCTCTTGCGAGTTCTTCGAAACCTACGGTCGCGTTCACGAGGTCGCGCAGTATGATTCTGGCCATTTCGGGTTCGCCATTCAGGAACAGCGTCGCAGCCTCGTCAAGCAGTGCCTGAGCAAATTCCGGGTCACGCTGGGCGCGTTCGGCAATTGAATGTTTGTAGCTTCGAGTGAGAACCATCACATCACCTCCGGTTCTGTTCAGCTTTCTTTCGGGTTCGAAATTCCGCTATCAGCGCTTTCGCTTGTTTGATGTCCTTTTTCTGAGTGGACTTGTCCCCTCCACCGAAAAGAATGATCAGACGTTTTCCTTCTTGCGTCAGATAGATCCTGTACCCCGGCCCCCAGTTGATTCTGTATTCGCCAAGACCATCTAACCACTTGATATTGGAAGTGTTGCCCATCTCCAATCGAACCAAGGCAGTCGAGACCTTGGCTGCGGCCTGCGCATTCAGAGTGGCAAGCCACCGGCCAAAAGGGCTTGAATCGTTTTCTTGTAGATATTCTTCGAGTGAGATCACAGACGGCCCTGAAGGTAACAAATAGGTTACTTATCATGCAAGGCGTGGATCTTGCCTCATCAGCGACCTGTCTCCAATGCGGCAAGTGTATCTTCAAGCGTCAAAAACACCCGATCCACCTCCGGCAACACCGGCCGCCCCAACACAATCACCGGCACCCCACGTTCCCGCGCCACCGCCAGCTTCGGCTCGGTCGCCGCGCTGCCGCTGTTCTTGCTGATCAGCACGTCGATCCGCCGCCGCTCGAACAGCGCCCGTTCGTCCTCGATCAGGAACGGCCCACGGGCGCCGATGACTTCGCAGCGTTCGTTGCCGGGGTAGACGTCGAGCGCGCGCAGGGTCCAGAACTGGTGCGCTGGGATTTCGTCCAGGTGCTGCAAGGGTTCGCGGCCCAGGGTGAACAGCGGGCGGCGGAAGGGTTCGAGCGCCTTGACCAGCTCGGCCCAGTCGGCCACTTCGCGCCAGTCGTCGCCGGGCTCGGCTTGCCACGCGGGACGACGCAGGGCCCAGCAGGGGATGCCCGTCCGTTGCGCAGCGCTCGCCGCGTTGTGGCTGATCTGCGCGGCGTAGGGGTGGGTGGCGTCGAGCAGCAGGCCGATGCCCTCGTCGCGGATGAACTGCGCCAGGCCTTCGGCGCCGCCGTAGCCGCCGGTGCGCACCCGGCAAGTCAGGTCGGTTGGCACCCGGCCGATGCCGGCCAGGCTGTAGATATGTTGCGGCCCCAGGGTGCGGGCGATGGCCAGCGCTTCGGTGACGCCGCCGAGCAACAGGATCCGCTTCATCGAAACGCTCCCGCATGGCCGACGATGCCGCCCTGGCGGTCGATCGCGAAGACTTCGACCTGCACCTGCGCCGGCACCACGCTGCGGGCGAACTCCAGCGCGTGGCGGCAGACCTCGTCGCCGAGGGCGATGCCCGCCGCGCTGGCCATCGCCAGCGCCTGCTGGCTGGTGTTGGCTTCGCGGATGCGTTGCTGCAAGGCCGCATCGGCGCCCACCGCTGCCGCCCAACCGGCCAGTTGCGGCAGGTCGATGCTCGAATGGCGCGAATGCAGGTCCATGTGTCCGGCCGCCAGTTTGCTGATCTTGCCGAAGCCGCCGCACAGGCTGAGCTTGTCCACAGGCACTTTGCGCAGGTGTTTGAGCACCGCGCCGACGAAGTCGCCCATTTCGATCAGGGCGATTTCCGGCAGGCCGTAGACCCGGCGCATGGTGTCCTCGCTGGCGTTGCCGGTGCAGGCGGCGATGTGCAGGTAGCCGTTGGTCTTGGCGACGTCGATGCCCTGATGGATCGAGGCGATGTAGGCCGCGCAGGAGAACGGCCGGACGATGCCGCTGGTGCCGAGGATCGACAGCCCGCCGAGGATGCCCAGGCGCGGGTTCATGGTCTTCAGCGCCAGGGCCTCGCCGCCCTCGACGTTGACGGTGACGTCGAAGCCGCCGCCATAGCCGGTCTCTTCGGCGAGCAGGGTCAGGTGGTCGCTGATCATCTTGCGCGGCACCGGGTTGATCGCCGGCTCGCCGACGGCCAGCACCAGCCCCGGCCGGGTCACGGTGCCGACCCCTTTGCCGGCGTTGAAGCGGATCCCGGGTTCAGCGCTCAGCCGCACCTGCGAGTAGAGCAGGGCGCCGTGGGTCACGTCGGGGTCGTCGCCGGCGTCCTTGATCGTGCCGGCCTCGGCGCCGTCGCCGGTCAAGCGGCAGAACTCCAGGCGCATCTGCACCTGCTTGCCCTTGGGCAGGGTGATCTGCACCGCGTCCGCCGGGGCGCCGCCGAGCAGCAGCCGCGCGGCGGCGAGGCTGGTGGCGGTGGCGCAGCTGCCGGTGGTCAGGCCGCTGCGCAGGGGGGCGGGTTGTTCGGCGGTTTCGTCACGCATCGAGGGGTTTGACCAGTTCCAGCAGGGTGATCGGCAGCGCCTGGCGCCAAGTGTCGAAACCGCCCAGCGGCTGCGCCTGGGCGACGTGGAGACGGGTCAGTTCGCCGCCGTGGCGTTCGCGCCAGTGCATCAGCGCGGTCTCGCTCTGCAGGGTCACCGCGTTGGCCACCAGCCGGCCGCCGGGCTTGAGCTGCGCCCAGCAGGTTTCGAAGACGTTCTCGCGGGTGACGCCGCCGCCGATGAACACTGCGTCCGGACGTTCAAGGCCAGCGAGCGCCTCGGGCGCGCGGCCGCGAACCAGTTGCAGGCCGGGCACGCCCAAGGCGTCGCGGTTGTGTTCGATCAGTTGCTGGCGGCCCTCGTCGGCCTCGATGGCCAGCGCCCGGCAACTGGGATGGGCGCGCATCCATTCGATGCCGATGGAGCCGCTGCCGGCGCCGACGTCCCACAGCAGCTCGCCGGGGCACGGTGCGAGGCGGGCGAGGGTGACGGCGCGCACATCGCGCTTGGTCAACTGGCCGTCGTGGCGGAACGCCGAGTCCGGCAGCCCGGCCAGGCGCGACAGGCGCGGGGCGCCGGTGTCGGCCAGGCATTGGAGGGCGATCACGTTGAGGTCGGCGACGACCGGGTCGTTCCAGTCGTCGGCGGTGCCGTCGATGCGGCGCTCGGCGTTGCCGCCCAGATGTTCGAGCACCGTGAGGCGGCTCGGGCCGAACCCGCGCTCGCGCAGCAGCGCCGCGACCGCCGCCGGGCTCTGTGCGTCGTTGCTCAGCAGCAACAGGCGTACGCCGTTGGACAGCTGCGCGTTGAGCGCCGCCAGGGGGCGGGCGACCAGCGACAGCGTCACCACGTCCTGCAACGGCCAGCCGAGCCGTGCGGCGGCCAGCGAGCAAGAGGACGGCGCCGGCAGGACGCTCATCTCGTCGCCCGGCACCTGACGGGCCAGGCTGGCGCCGACGCCGTAGAACATCGGATCGCCGCTGGCCAGCACGCACACCGCCTCGCCCCGGCGCTCCAGCACCGGCGCCAGCGAAAACGGGCTCGGCCACAGCTGGCGCTCGCCACGGATGCACACCGGCAGCAGGTCCAGCTGGCGCTGGCCGCCGACGATCCGCGAGGCGGCCATCAGGGCGCGCCGGGCATTCCTGCCCAGTCCCTTGAAGCCGTCCTCTCCGATACCTACCACTGTCAGCCAGGGCGCCATGCCGCTCCTCAATCCGGGGTTATGGGTCTAGGCGGCATGATAACGCGGCTGACGGCGTCTGGCGCCGGCCGGTTGCCGCTGAAACTTCATGTCGTGGAAAGCCGGTTGTCCTGCCCGGGGCGTTTGCTAGGGTGCAGCCTAAACAAACAGGCATGCCAGGGTTGGCAGCAAGGAATAGGGAAATGAATGAAGGAACAGGGTCGTTCGGGCATGAAGCGACGCTGGTGGGCGATGTCTTGCTCACCGGTGTCCGGGGGCAGCCGATGGCGGACTATGGTTTTGCGCGCGATTGCACCTATCTGGCCAAGAGAGAGGCCGACCGCGTCTACAACAGCAGTACCCAGCCGGGTCGGTGGATCGACTATTGCGCCGATCTTTTGTGGTCCCATGGCTGGAACCGTGACCAGCCGTCCGTGGAATACGTTCAGCCGCAGTTTTCCGGCAGCGTGAAGCAGGCGTGGATCAGGGTCGCCACCGCGCTGCTGTCCCGTGCCCAGGTGGCCGGCGTGGAGGCCGGGCTGACCTCGCTCGAGCGCAGGGCCGATCTGCTGGAGGCGACCAAAGGGCTCAGCGGGAAGGCCTTCGACCTGAAGATCGTGCCGGTCAGCTACAACGCGGCCGGCGACATGGAACTGGTCGTCACCCATGTGCGGTTCATCAAATCCAGCCTGAACACCCGCTATCTGTTCTGGGACATCTCGCAGGCCATGACCCAGCTGGACATCCGGGCCCGGCGGGTGGTGATCTCGCGCAGGGTCATGGAGGCCCGACGGCCGAGCGTGGCAAAGGCCATGGAAAAACTGTCGTTCGGGTTCAAGGATTACGAGCTGTAGCCGCTCCTCGGGCGTGCCGTGCAGTCTTGTGGAGGGTTTCCGACCGTCAGGCTTTTCATGGCCTCGGGCAAAGCAGGCATAATGGCAGCCTTTCGCCCGCCCACGTGCCCACCCAGCCGGTCAACCCTTGAACGAACGTCCGATGTCCACCGCCCTTCGCCCCTCGGCCTGTCCGGGATTGCTGCGCATTGTCCAGGCGCTGGACGGCGGCATCTGCCGGATCAAGCTCGACGGGGGGGCGGTCACGTCGGATCGGGCCGAGGCGGTGGCCGAGGCTGCCGAGCGTTTCGCCGGCGGCGTCATCGAGGCGACCAACCGCGCCAACCTGCAGATCCGCGGGATCGGCGACCGCTCCGCAGCCCTGATCGACCAGCTGCTGGCCGCAGGGCTCGGGCCGCGCACCGCCGCCGGCGACGATGTGCGCAACCTGATGCTCAGCCCGTCTGCCGGGATCGACCGGCAGATGCGTTTCGACACCCGTCCGCTGGCGCAGCAGATCCTCGAAACCCTGCAATGCCATCCGCGCTTTCATGAACTGAGCGCCAAGTTCGCCGTGCAGCTGGACGGCGGCGAAGCCCTGGCGATGCTCGAACATCCGCATGACCTGTGGCTGTCGGCCTGGGATCGCGACGGGCAGGCGTTGTTGGCCTTCGGCCTGGCCGGTTGCCCGACGGAACCTGCGTCGGCGGCGGTGGCGCTGGAGGACGGCCATGAGTTGATTGTCGCGGTGCTGGAGTTGTTCCTCGAGTCGGCGCGCCCGGAGCAGACGCGGATGCGCCATCTGCTGGATGAACTGCCGCTGCCGGCCTTCCTCGAACGGCTCGGGGCGCGCGTGCCGCTCATGGCCCTCGACGGCTGGCAGCGCCCGCAGGCTGACGGTGCGCTGCACATCGGCGTTCACCGGCAGCACGTGCCGGGACGGGTCTACGTCGGCGCGGTGCCGCCGCTGGGGCGTCTCGACCCGGCGATGCTGCGTGGCGTCGCGGACCTTTCGCGACGGTTCGGCGACGGCAGCCTGCGGTTCACCCCGTGGCAAAGCCTGCTGCTGCCGAACATCGAAGAGGCCGACGCCGGGCAGGTGTTGCTCGGGCTTGAGCAATTGGGTCTGCGCACCCAGGCACGCGATCCGCTCACTGCCGTGATCGCCTGCACCGGCGCCAGCGGCTGCGGCAAAGGCCTGGCCGACACCAAGGCCGACGCCCGCCGGCTGGCCGCGCTGCTGCCGCAGGCCCAGGCCGTGCACCTGTCCGGCTGCCCGCGTTCCTGCGCCGCCGCACACCGTGCCCCGGCGACGCTGCTGGCCGTCGGCCCCGGCCACTATGACCTTTATCTGCGCGATGCGGCGTTGCCCGGCTTCGGCGCGCTGCACGCTCAAAACCTCACTATCGACGCGGCCGCGAGCTTGCTCGCCGCCCGCTCACGGAGCCCCCTTGATGCTTGATTACATCCGCGACGGTCAGGAGATCTATCGCAACTCCTTCGCGATCATCCGCGCCGAGGCCGACCTGGCGCGCATTCCGGCCGACCTCGAAAAACTCGCGGTGCGGGTGATCCACGCCTGCGGCATGGTCGAGGCGGTCGACGGCCTGCAGTTTTCCGAAGGCGCGGGCAAGGCCGGGCGCGATGCGCTGGCCGCCGGGGCGCCGATCCTGTGCGATGCGCGCATGGTGGCCGAGGGCATCACCCGCGCACGCCTGCCGGCGGACAACCCGGTGATCTGCACCCTGCGCGACGAGCGTGTGCCGGCGCTGGCCCGCGAGCTGGGCAACACCCGTTCCGCCGTCGCGCTGGAGCTGTGGCGCGAGCACCTGGAAGGCAGCGTGGTGGTGATCGGCAACGCGCCGACCGCCCTGTTCTACCTGCTGGAGATGATCGATGCCGGCGCCCCGAAACCGGCGTTGATCCTGGGCTTCCCGGTGGGCTTCGTCGGCGCTGCCGAATCCAAGGCCGCGCTGGCCGCCGACAGCCGCGGCGTGCCGTTCGTGATCATGCAGGGCCGCCTCGGCGGCAGCGCCATGGCCGCCGCCGCCGTCAACGCACTCGCCACGGAGATCGAATGATGCAGGCACAAGGACGCTTGATCGGCCTGGGCGTGGGCCCCGGCGACCCGGAGCTGATCACCGTGAAGGCCTTGCGCCTGCTGCGCGAGTCGCCGGTGGTGGCCTACTTCGTGGCCAAGGGCAAGAAAGGCAACGCCTTCGGCATCATCGAGGCGCACCTGCAGGACGCGCAGAACCTGCTGCCGCTGGTCTACCCGGTGACCACCGAAGCGCTGCCGGCGCCGCTGTCCTATGAACAGGTGATCAGCGACTTCTACGATGGCGCCGCCGAAGAGGTGGCCGCGCATCTGGACGCCGGCCGCGACGTGGCGGTGATCTGCGAAGGCGATCCGTTCTTCTACGGCTCCTACATGTACCTGCACGACCGCCTCGCCGCCCGCTACGAAGCCGAAGTGGTGCCGGGCGTCTGCTCGATGCTCGGCGGCGCCTCGGTGCTGGGCGCGCCGCTGGTGTACCGCAACCAGAGCCTGTCGGTGCTCTCCGGCGTATTGCCGCACGAAGAGCTGAAGCGGCGCCTGGCGGATGCCGACGCGGCGGTGGTCATGAAGCTGGGACGCAATTTCCCCAAGGTGCGCCAGGTGCTGGACGAGCTCGGCCTGGCCGGGCGTGCGCTCTACGTCGAGCGCGCGACCATGGCCAACCAGAAGATCGTGCCGCTGGATGAGGTCGAGCCGATGTCGTCGCCGTACTTCTCGCTGATCATCGTTCCCGGCGAACGGTGGCAAGGCTGATGACTCCCATGCCTCCAGCCATCGTCATCCTCGGCCAGGGCAGCCTGGCCACGGCCCGCCGCATTCAGCAGGTCTACCCGACGGCGCAGGTCCTGGGCCTGGCCGGACGGGTCGACGGCGCCGACCGCACCTACGCCGAATTCGGCGCCGCCTTGCGTGAGCTGTACGCGCAGGGGACGCCGATCGTCGCCCTGTGCGCGGCGGGCATCGTCATCCGCACCCTGGCCCCGCTCCTTCTGGAAAAGGGCGCTGAGCCGGCGGTGCTGGCCGTCGCCGAGGACGGCAGCGCCGTGGTGCCGCTGCTGGGCGGCCTGGGCGGCGTCAACGTCATGGCCAGGGAGATCGCGGCCGGCCTGCAGGTCACGGCGGCGATCACCACCAGCGGCGAGCTGCGCTTCGGCACCTGCCTGCTCAATCCGCCGGAAGGCTACGTGCTGAGCGACCTGGAGTCGGGTAAACGTTTTGTCGCCGATCTGTTGGCCGGGCACCGTGTGCGCATCGAAGGCGCTGCGCCGTGGCTGGACCAGGCGCAGTTGCCGCAGGATCCCCAGGCGCAGCGTTCGATCCATGTCGGCAGCGATGCGCAGGCGGTGAGCGCCGATGAGTTGCGGATCTACCCGCGCAACGTCGCGGTGGCGGTGAATGCCGAAGGTGCGCAGCACATTCGCGCCGCGCTGCAGGCGGCCGATGTGGCGTTGCCGTCGCTGGCCTGCCTGGTCGCCGCCGACACCCGAATGACGGATCCGGCATTGCGTGAAACCGCGCTGGAGCTGGGTGTGCCGCTGCGTTTTGCCGCCGCCGCGAATGACATCGCCGGGCTGGCCCGCGCGGCCGTCCCAGGCGCGAAGGTCATCGAAGTGTCCTCGCGCATTGCCATCGCCGTGGCCGATCAGCCGCTTTCGGTCGACAGGATCGGCCGCCCGCGCGGACGCCTGGCCGTGATCGGCCTCGGCCCCGGCGCCGTCGAACTGATGGTGCCGGCGGTGAAGGCCGAACTGGCCCGGGCCACCGACGTGCTCGGCTACGAAACCTACGTGCGCATGGCCGGCCCGTTCCGCGACGATCAGATCCAGCACTGCACCGACAACCGCGAAGAGATGCAGCGCGCCCGCCATGCGTTCCGGCTGGCGGCCGAGGGGCGTTCGGTGATCGTGGTGTCGTCCGGCGACCCGGGCGTGTTCGCCATGGCGGCGGCGGTGCTTGAGGCGTTGCACGAGTCGGACGATCCGGCGTGGCACAGCGTCGAGCTGGAAATCCTGCCGGGGGTGTCTGCGTCCCTCGCGACGGCTGCCCAGGCCGGCGCGCCGTTGGGGCATGACTTCTGCGTGATGTCGCTGTCGGACAACCTCAAGCCGTGGTCGATCATCGAGAAGCGTCTGGACCTGGCCGCCGAAGCGGACCTGGCCCTGGCGTTCTACAACCCGATCTCCCGCGCACGTCCCTGGCAACTGGGCCGTGCGCTGGAGATCGTCGCCCGGCACCGCGCGCCGCAGACGCCGGTGGTGCTGGGCCGCGACATCGGCCGTCCGGGCCAGACCCTGCGCACGACCACGCTGGGTGCGCTGACGCCGGATCAGGTGGACATGCGCACCATGGTGCTGATCGGCTCTTCAACGACGTGCACGTTCCCCCGTGCGGAAGGCGGGGAGTGGGTCTACACGCCGCGTTGGTACGGTGAAAAACCAACGTCGTGACAACGTGAAAAACGTGTCGTTGTATTAATTAAGGCCGTGAAACGGAAAGTTTCACGGCCTTTTTTGTGGTGCAAACAGGAGTGCTCGGAACAGGCTCGAAAAGTGCCGATAAACATTGTCGGCATCATTTGGTTTGAGCATGTTTCGTTGTTCTGTTTTTGAAAAGAATTGCATTCGTTGTCAATGGAGCCGGGGGCCTGCGCTGAGTAGTTTCCTGTTGGACGCACTTCTGCGTACTTCAAAAATGATCAGTGATGTCGAGGCATACATTCCATGCAGGATGCAAAAATCAAAAAGGATGAGGCGTACTGTGAGTTCATCGAACTGTTCAAGTTGAGCGCGCTGGAACAGGCATTGAGCCCATTCAAGGGCAGTCAGGAACACGACGCGGTGTTGCGTTACTACTTCGCCTGTATCGCAAAGCTTGAGTTGCACAGGTTGCAGGAGCCGCTGGCCCTGCTGAGACAAACACTGGAACCGATGCGTCAGACCGGTGCCGGAAAGGGGCCGGCGGACGGATTGACGCCGATCTGCGAAAAGATCGCCGACTATGAAACCCGCGTGCAGCGCAGCCTAGAACAACTGCGAACGCCAGCCACCGAAGTGCCGAAGATCATGCATTTCGTCTGGCTCGGCGGGGGCGTCGGCGAGATTCAGCGCGATTACCTCAATCTCTGGAAACGGGTGATGGCCGGCACCGGCCATGTCCTCAATCTCTGGTACGACAGCGATGCGCTGCTGGCCCACCACACCAACAAGCTGATCGTCGAGGCCGCGAAGGCCGATGCCCTTGCGCAGGTGGACGGCCGAAGCGTCACAGCGGATGAACTGGCGACGCTGTATGAAGCGCGGGCGATCGTGCTCAAGCAGCAGATGCAGGCCCATATCGAGGCGGCCGTCGCCGCCGGCCGGTCGGCGGATGACGCCAGGATCGATCTTCTGGTGCGTGCCTATGGCCAGGATGCCGATGCGTTGCGGGAACGGATCACGCAAAACCTGCTCAGCGTCGCGGCCTTCGGGGACGACGTCCTGACGCTGCGCGACCTTGGCGACCTTGAGGCGCCGATGGCGCTGCAGCACCTCTACGAACGGGAAATCCGCCTGCGCGGCAACCTGGCGGCGGCCTCCGACATCGTGCGCCTGCATGCGCTGGTCAGCGAGGGCGGCAGCTATGCGGATGTCGACGGCTTGCCGCCGCTGGCGGAGCGGCTCGGCGCGGTCGACATCACCGGCTGGGGCGCCGATGCCCGGCTCGGGGCCTTGCAACTGTTGCTCGACCGCAACCCTGACTGGATGCCGGGCCGGCAGGCCGTTCGCGGCCGCTACATCTCCTACTTCGAACGTATCCCTGAACAGTCCAGGGCCGCCCTCGATGCGTTCGCCAGCAGCCATCCGTCGCTGGGAGACGTCTTCCGGCGACCGGCAGAGCGGTCGGCGAGACCGTTCGAACTGCGTGCTGTCGCGGAGTCCAATTCGTTGAGCAATGCTTTCCTCATGGCTCACCCCGGTGCCGGGATGATCGAGGCGGTGCTGGAACGCATGCGCCTGAGCTATGCCGTCGTCGATGGCGCAGCGAAGCTGGCCCGGGAGCGAGGGGTGGCGTTCAGCGACAACGAGAGCATGGTGTCGCTTGCGCACGAGACCGTTGAGCAGGCGTTGGGGCCGTTGCCCGAACTGCCGATGGAAGAGGAAATCTTCGCCGGTTTGCTGGCCGACGCCGCTGCCGGTTACTTCCGTGACGGCATTCGCCCGCAAAGCGAGGGCACCATCTACCTGACAGGGCCTGCCGCCATGCGTGACGGCATGCGCAACTACCAGAAGCGGCATTTCACGCCGCAGGGCGCTGCGGCGCTGGGCAACGACCTGGTCATCGTCCCTTCGGCGACGGTCAACCGCATGACGGAAGAAGAACAGGATCATTCCTGGAAGGACAACGGAACCGATTCGTTGAAGTGGGTCAGCGACGAACAGGCCCATTGGCGGGACGGTCGGTATGCCATCCGTTACGGCGGCGACATCGCCCAGTTGCTCAAGCATTCGACGGTCGAGTTCCAGTCCGGCTGGCCCGTGATCGAAGGACGGGCTGTGCTCCTGAGCGGTGTCCTGCAACGGCTGGTCGACGCCTTGGGAGAACCGTTGGTGCAGGCCATGCGCAGCGGTCTGGACGGTGAGGTCAGGTTCGACAAGCCGCTGCCGCTGCGCTTCGAGGATCGGCAGGCCATCAAGGCGCAGCCGCTGGATGTCCTCCCGCCGGCCTTTGCGGGTGAAACCGGGACCGCAGGCGCAGGGGTGGACGAAGTCTTGGGCATGCTCGCCAAAGGCACCCTGCACGTAGTGCAGGCCGACCCGGTGCAGCGTCTGGCGTTGGGCGCTCTGCTGGGCGCGGACTCGCTGGACAACCGGCGTCTGGTGCAGTTGCACAGCGAGCTGGACAACCTGGCCAACAGCATCGGCGAACGGGGAAGCTCCAATCGTTACGCCGCCCTCGAACGGCATCTGTTCAAGCGCCGTCCACCCGGTTTCCTGGAGGGGCTGGCCAGTGTCGCCGATGAACCGGTGCTCTCCTCCGGCAGGGCGCTGGACCTGATGAAGAGCGTGATGCTCAATGCGCACACACCGTTCCAATGGGGGCGTCATGTGGCGCAGATCCGACAGCTTGCCACGCTGGAACACCGGATCCAGGTGCAGGAGCGCGTGGAACAGGTGCTGCAGCGCTTCGACGCGGCCAGCGTCAAGCTGGTGCCGCAGGATCTGCTGCTGCAAGGTTCGGGGGACGACCTCGCAGGGCGCTGCTATCCGTTGTCCTTGGTGATGGGGGCCGCTTTGGCGCAGGGTGAGCAGGCCTCCCGGCGTCTGCGCGAGCGTTTTTACCTGGCGGTCCTGGAGCCTGAGCAGAGTGATTCCATCGCCTTTCTGAACGGACTGGAGACGCTGCGCGATGTACCGTTGAGCGAGGTGGGCAGGCCTGCGGCGCGGACGGACCTGAGCGGGATCCGCACCAGGCTGGAGGCCTCCGGCGACCGCCTCGGCCTGATGCTCATCTCCGACAATCACGTGCTGCTCGTGGCGAAGACGGCTGCGGATGCCGGCGGTGCCACGCTGCATTTCTTCGATCCCAACTTCGGTCTGTTCGGATTCAAGGAGCCCGCCGCGTTCCAGCAGGCGCTGGAGGATTTCTTCGTCGGCGCAGGCATGGCCGGCCACTACGCCGCATTCGGTGAGCCCGGCCGTCCGATGTTCGATGTGATCGAGCTTCAGGGCGAGCGGGTGTCCGCCTTGCCGCTCTCCGCCGGGTTGCGGCTGGCGCACCTGCTGGAGTCCGACACTTTGCCGGGGCAGCCCTCGGCCCTTCCGATCCGCCGGCGGGTGGCCAGTGCCCGTGGCCGGTCACTGAGCGACAATGCCCATCTGGGACGTAGCCTGCTGGATCTGGACAGCCGCTGGTGGGCCCGGCAGATCGCCGATGCGACGGTGGGGCTGCAGGCGTTGCACGCCTCGCCCAGACCTTGGGTGCCGTTGTTCGAAACGCTTGAAGTCACGCCTGACAGCGCCTACCGGATAACCTTGGTCGATCCTCTGGACGCGACCCATGTGGTGCAGGTCGCCAGCAAGGATCACCGGTTGCTGCGCATCAGGCAGTGGCTGACCGAGCGATTCTCGACGCTGGTGCGCAAACCCCAAGGGGCGGCGCTGCCGTCGGGGTCTGTCGAGGCGGGGGCGGTCCATACGCTCAACGCCGGCTTCGCGCTCCAGTCGCTGATGATGGCCTTGCGTGAGCGTGAAGGGGATGACCGCACGCTGACCTTGGCGGTGCGCCTGCACGGCTACGTGAATTATGCGCAGCTCGCCCATGGCCTGGCCGTGGATGCGGCCGGACTGATGAGACTGTATGCCACTGCCATCAACCAGGAGCCGGTCATTGCCCGCACCTGCGCCCCGCTGGTCGGCGAAGCGCTGGGCCACGTCGCCGATGAAGGGGTGGGATCGCTGCTGGGGCTGGCCAACGTGGGGTTTGACATCTATCAGTTGGCGACCGCGAAGCGCGAGGTGGACGTGGCCCGTTTCGGCACGCAGTTGGCGTTCGACTCGGCAGGTCTCGTCGCGGGGTTGGGGGGGCTGGCGGCCGCCGCCAGCCCCCCCAACCCCGCGACGCGACCTGCCGAGTCGAACGCCCACTTCGTGCCGAAACGGGCCACGGCCACCTCGCGCTTCGCCGTCGCCCACTGAT
>NZ_NEIP01000018.1:0-110383 GCF_002112745.1 Pseudomonas sp. B7(2017)
CGTGGATCTTGCCCTCGCCGGTGGCGCCGAAGGTGAGGACGCCGGGCTTGTGCAGCAGCTCTTCGAGGGCGAGGTCGGGGCGGGCGCTGACCAGTTCGATGTCGAAGCAAAAAGCTTGGTTGAGGGCTTCGCGGCCAACGAAACTCACGACCTGGAGATCGTTTGAGACGCCTTCGAGGTTCAGGGTGATGTGCGTCGCGTTGGCATCCAGCATACCTTGGGCTCCTTCCTGGTGCCGCAGGGCGCAAGGCCCTGCGGGACTGAATCCATTCATGAAACGGCGCGGCTTCCGGTCGGGCTGACGAGGGTCAGGGGCGTCATTGGGGGGAGCGGGTGCCGGGCTGCCGGGGCAATCGATACGACGGAATCAAGATAGTCTGCAAAATGGCCGGATGCCACTATTCTGTAGTGCTTAAACGGAGCGTGGAACGGAATCCCATGATCATGCGCAAAGAACAAATGGACGCTTTCCGGCTTTCTTCGATCGACAACTTCAAGCAGAGGGCGCGTACGCGGCTGGAGCCCTTTTACGCCGACCGTATCCAAGCCTTGGGAACCCAGTCCCTGGATGCCTTTATCGACCAGGAGTTCGAACGGGCGAAGCGTTACCGTGCCATGACCGAAATGCAGTTTTTCACCTTCATCGAGTGCGCACTGTATTACGGGGCAGGGTTCATCGAGGCGGAGCAGAACTGGTGGGCTAAGGACTTTCTGGTCGTGGCGGACATTGACCCAGGCAGGCGCTACGAAATGGTCAGGCAGTACGCCGATTTGCGCTGTGGGGGGATGCTCTGATGTGTCGCGTCAAAGCCAACTCACCGGAAGACAAACCGATCGGCTCGATAATTGAGCCTTGTGAAAAAACGGGTGTTCTGTGTATTCGCGTATATGACGACAAGGATCAACTGGTCGATGGTGTCTTCCTGAGAATCCGCGAGGAACAAAGCACCGAGCACACCGAGTTCGAACTGAACAGCAGCGAGGAGGGCTCGTTTGTATCCCAGCCGACTCGGTATTTTCAGAAAGGCGGGTTACCTGAGGGAAACTACGAAGTGTTTTTGGTGAAGAAGGCCGGGATGGAGTTCAGCCCGACCCGCAGCACCAATAAGTTCGAAATTGTCCCCGGTTGTCACAGTGTCATCGACCTGGCTTTCATGCCGGAGATACAAGGTTCAATTCAGGATTTTATCGACATCCCGATCTTGGAGAACCGGGAGCTGATGTCTCAGATGGAGGCCGACATTCCGGATGATGCAACAAAGATGTATTGCAGCGATCAATGCATCGATTTTCCTACTCTGCTGGAACGGCTAAACCAGAATACGCCAAGCGAAAACAGCGAGATTACGCTTCTGGGGGTTCACCACATCATGCCGTTCAGTATCTTCAATGAACTGCGTACGGCGTTCGACGTGGTCGATTATTCGCGTACATCCACACGCCTTGGCGTCAGTCCGGTGGATTTGGACAGATTTTTGGGCGGGATGCACGACAAAGCAATGCAAGTGGTCTTCCTGGTTCCCCCGAAGCCTAGGTCACAACCTCACAAACGTACCTCGCAGGAATTTATCTGGTACAACGAAAACCCGGTTTGCAAAGCGCATGTGACCTTTGTTTTCGGTTCCTACAACGTTGTTTCTCAAGAGAACATTGATCTTTATCTCAAAGGCGACGATCAGAGCACACGAAAAAGACATCTGTTCCGGCAATACGCCCAAAGCCTGAAGCCTCAGCCTCCATGCCCGGAGGAGACGAGGGAAAGATTCAGGCTGGCCCGAGAAGAGTTCGAGTCATACAAGAATCTGCTTGCTCACGTGGAAGCAAACGACGGCGAGGAGATTGATATCGATTCGCTTTGAGTCGTTGCCGAAGTACATCACTTGCTGTCATTTGCCGCCGTCTGGCTTGCAGGCCGGATAGAGGATGTCCTCCGCCCGCATTCTTTTTGAACTCCCGGTTCACCGCAGCGCTCAACCCAACAAGCTGCTCCCCAAACCCATTTCCCGCGAGCGGCTACAGACCGGTTCAGCCGACAGGAGACCGACATGGCCCGCGCGATCTGGAAAGGTGCGATCAGTTTCGGACTGGTGCACATCCCGGTGTCCTTGAGTTCCGCCGTCGTCAGCCAGCGGCTGGATTTCGACTGGCTGGACAAGCGCAGCATGGAGCCGGTCGGTTACCGGCGGATCAACAAGGTCAGCGGCAAGGAAATCGACAAGGACAACATCGTCAAGGGCATCGAGTTCGAGAAAGGCCGCTACGTGGTCATCAGCGAAGACGAGATCCGCAAGGCCCGGCCCGAGGCGACCCAGACCATCGACATCTTCTCCTTCGTCGCGGCCGACGAGATTCCTCTCCAGCATTTCGACACGCCTTACTACCTGAGCCCGGACCGGCGCGGCGGCAAGGTCTATGCGCTGCTGCGCGAAACGCTGACGGCGTCCGGCAAGGTCGCCCTGGCGCGGGTGGTGCTGCATACCCAGCAACACCTGGCCCTGCTGCGCCCGCTGGAGGATGCGCTGGTGATGATCACCCTGCGCTGGCCCGACGAGGTGCGCAGCCTGGAGGGCCTGGAACTGGACGCCAGCGTCACCCAGCCCAAACTGGACAAGAAGGAACTGCAGATGGCCAAGCGCCTGGTGGACGACATGAGCAGCCATTGGGAGCCGGAGCAGTACCTGGACGATTTCAAGGACACCATCATGGCCCTGGTCGAAGAAAAGGCGAGCAAGGGCAAGATCGCCACCGTGGCCGCGCCGGAATCCGCCGCCGAGCGCAAAGAGGCCAACATCGTCGACCTGACCGAACTGCTCAAGCGCAGCCTGGGCGGCGGCAAGGCCAAATCTGCGCCCAAACGCACGCGCCGCAAGGCGTCGTAGCGGGGCAGTCACCCAGGATCGTGGAGCCGCGCCATGGCCAAGTCCCTGACGGAATACCAACGCAAGCGCAACTTCGACGCCACCCCGGAACCGGCGGGCAAGCAGGCGCGCGGCAGCAAGGCCAAGGCGCTGCAGTTCTGCATCCAGAAGCATGACGCCAGCCATTTGCATTACGACTTCCGCCTGGAGCTCGACGGCACGCTCAAGAGTTGGGCGATTCCCAAAGGGCCTTCGCTCGATCCGTCCGTGCGGCGGTTGGCGGTGCATGTCGAAGATCATCCGCTGGACTACGCGACGTTCGAGGGGCACATTCCCGAAGGCCATTACGGCGCCGGGGACGTGATCGTCTGGGATCGCGGCGTCTGGATGCCGGAAGGCGATCCCCATGACGGCTACGCGAAGGGCAAGCTACGGTTTCACTTGCAGGGGGAAAAGCTCTCGGGAGCCTGGAACCTGTTCCGCACCCGGCTGGCGGGCAAGAAGGAGCAGTGGCTGCTGGTCAAGTCCGATGACGATCAGGCCCGGGCCGAATCCGACTACGACGTGCTGGAGGCGCGCCCGGACAGTGTCTTGAGCGACCGCACGCTGATCGCGGAACCGCCGAAAGCGGCCGCCGCCAAGCCTAAGGGCAAGGCCGCCCCTGCTTCGGCGCTGCCGGCGTCGCTCAAGCCCGAGCTGGCCACGCTGGTGGATTCGCCGCCCGCCGGCGACTGGTGCTACGAGATCAAGTTCGACGGTTACCGCATGCTGGCCCGGATCGACGGCAAACAGGTGAAACTGTTCACCCGCAGCGGCCTGGACTGGACGGCGAAAATGCCCCGCCAGGCCCGGGCGCTGGCCAGGCTCGGGCTGAAGTCCGCTTGGCTGGACGGCGAGATGGTGGTGATCGGCGATGACGGCATCGCGGATTTCCAGGCGTTGCAGAACGCGTTCGATGAGCAGGCCGATGCACGTATCGTCTATTACGTCTTCGATGCGCCGTTCCTGAACGGCGAGGATCTGCGTGACCGTCCCCTGAAGGAGCGCCGCGCTGCGTTGCAAGCCGTGCTCACGGATGAAAAGGCCCCGGAGCTGCGTTACTCCGAGTCCTTCGACCAGCCTGTAGCGTCCTTGCTGGCGAGCGCCTGCGACATGAAGCTCGAAGGGTTGATCGGCAAGCGGGCCGACAGCCCCTATGTCAGCCGCCGAAGCCCCGACTGGATCAAGCTTAAGTGCAGCCAGCGGCAGGAATTCGTGATCGTCGGCTACACCGAGCCCAAAGGCTCCCGCAGTGCCTTCGGCGCTCTGTTGCTGGCCTTGCACGACAAGGACAGCGGCACCTTGCGCTACGCCGGCAAGGTCGGCACCGGGTTCAGCGCCACGACGCTGCAGCACATTCACTCACGCCTGAAGCCGTTGACGGTGAGCGGCAGTCCATTGAAGAAAACCCCGGCCGGCATTTCGGCCCGTGAGGTGCATTGGGTCAAGCCGCAACTGCTGGCCGAAGTCGCTTACGGCCAAATGACCCGTGACGGCGTGGTGCGCCATTCGGTGTTCCATGGCTTGCGCGACGACAAGCCCGCCGACACCGTGGCAGCGGAACGCCCGGCGCCGGCGCCGGCGAAGGCGAAAGCCAAGGGCCGCCCGGCCGACGGCCGCTGGCACCTGACCCATCCCGACCGCATCGTCGACGCCAGCAGCGGCGCCACCAAGGGCCAGGTCGCCGAGTATTACGCCCAGGTGGCGGACTGGATCCTGCCGCACCTGGCCCAGCGCCCGGTGGCCCTGGTGCGCGCACCGGACGGCCTGGCCGGCGAACTGTTCTTCCAGAAGCACGCCGCGCACCTGGCCATTCCCGGGCTGCGTCAGTACTCGAAGGCTGAGGCGGGGCAGGTGGCGATCGTCATCAATCAACTGCCGGCGCTGATGGGTGCGGTGCAGATGAATACGCTGGAGCTGCACACCTGGAACGCCACGACCAAGGACTTCGACAAGCCGGACCGGCTGATCCTCGACCTCGACCCGGATCCCGCGCTGCCCTGGAAGATGATGGTCGAGGCCACCGGCCTGACGTTGACCCTGCTCGATGAACTCGGCTTGCAGGCGTTCCTCAAGACCAGCGGCGGCAAGGGCATGCACGTCGTGGTGCCGCTGGTGCGCCGGGCGGGTTGGGATGAGGTCAAGGCCTTCAGCCAGGCCATGGTTCAGCACCTGGCCGCGCTGTTTCCCGAACGGATCTCGGCGGTCTCCGGGCCGAAAAACCGTGTGGGCAGGATCTTCATCGACTACCTGCGCAACGGCCGGGGCGCCACCACCGCCTGTGCTTATTCGCTGCGGGCCCGCGAGGGGCTGCCGGTGTCCGTGCCGATCCACCGCGATGAGCTGGCGGACATCAAAGGCGCCGGACAATGGACCCTGTTCAATCTGGCGCAGCGGTTGGGTGAGGTGGAAGACCCTTGGGCCGGGTACGGCGACGTGCGCCAGTCGATCACTGCGGCGATGCGCAGACAACTGGGTCTCAAGAAACAGGCATGAAGCGGCTAGCCTGAGCCGGCTTCTTCGCCGCGCACCAGGCTTCGCAGGTAGCCGGCAAAACCGTTCCGGGCCCGCCCCTCAAGGCGAGCGCTGGTGACCACCCGCGGCCTCTGGCTCCAGGAGATGCTGGCGCCCGACCGCTCGAAGTCTTTGACCAGGCACACGTCCTCGTCCACCGGCAGATGCTTGAACCCGCCGGCCCGCAGGTACGCCACGGCGCAAAAGCCCAGGTTGGCGCCATGAATGTGGCGATGGTTCTCCGCGTGGGTATAGGCGTCGGCGTAGCGCTGCCGGATCGCCAGGCCGATCCCGCCCCAGTCGCGCACATGCACCGTGCCGCAGACCATGTCCGCTTCGAGCGACAACTGGGCCACCAGCCAGTCCGGTGCCACTTCGCTGTCCGCGTCGGTGCAGGCGATCCAGCGTGCGCCCAGGGCGATCAAATGGCTGACGCCGACACCCCGGGCATAACCGACATTGCGGGCGCTGACGCTCAGGCATTCGACGCCGGCATCTGCGGCGATGGCGCCGCTGCCGTCGACGCAGTCATCGAGCACCAGCAGAACCTGCACGGTTTCCCCGGCCAGGCCAGGATGGCATGCCGCCAGGCACAGGGCGCGCAGGCAGTCGGCCAGCAGCGCTTGCTCATTGTGGGCCGGCACCACGACCCCGATCATGGCGCGCGCTCCGTCAAGCCCTCGCGGTCAGCGACGGACAGCTCGTTGCCTTCCCAGACCTCCAGCAGAAGGTCCGCTTCCTCATGGCGCACCGAGCGGTTCAGGTGCAGGTGTTCGTGCAGGCACGCATGCACCTGGTCGCCGGTCTGCGGACACACCGCCACCGGATGCCGCCAATGGCAGGCGAGCAGGGCGCCGTCGGCGGTGAGCGCGGCTCTCACCAGCTCGACCATCCGGCGCAGATCCGCAGCGTCGAGGTAGTAGCCCAGTTCGCTGATGACGATCAGGTCGAACGCGCCGCCGGGCCATTGGTCCGGCACACGGGCCTGATAGGCGCGGGCATGGCCGGCGTCCTGCAGGCGCTCGGTGGCAAGCTTGACCGCGAGGGCCGAGACATCGCAGCACAGCAGCCTGTCGCAGCGTTCCGCCAGCCTGACGCTCAGCTCGCCGTTGGCGCACCCGGCCTCGAAGCCGCGGCGGTAGCGGCGTTGCGGCAGCGCGGCCAGGGCGATGTCGCGCTTGCGTCGTTCGTACCAGCGTTCACGCATGGACCAGGGATCGGGGCTGCGGCTGAACAGATGGTCGAAATAGGCATTGGCGACGCTCATAGAAACACCACTTCAAAGTCGTGCAACAGACGCTCCAGGGTTCTGGACGTCAGCACGGGAGGGTTGCCCGATGCCGGATCGGGTTCGGTCTGGCTGACGAAGGCCTGCACCGCATGCCGCTTGCGCGCCAGTGCAGCTTCGTCCATGAGCACCTTGCGGGCGCGTCGCCAGGGGATGCGCGGATCCTGCGCAGAGGCCCAGTGCCAGGCCCAGATGGGCACCTCCAGCAAGCGTGCGCCGATCTGTCTCGTCGCGGCGGCGCTGGCGCGGCCGACGGCTTCATGGTCGCAGTGGCCGTCGTGGCGCCAGGTGGTGAAAACGGTATCGCCGGGACGCAGGCAGTCCAGCAGGACGTTCGTCAGCGCCTGTTCATGGCGCGCGACGGCGGTGTCGGGAAAGCCGCCATGCAGCCATGTCATCCGCTCGTGCGGGACGCCGAGACGGGTGAGGGCCTGCGCGCATTCCTGCCGACGGGTCGCCCGCAGACGTTGGGGCGTCCACCAGCGGGAACCGGGATGGCTGGCTTCTCCGTCGGTCACCGATACCAGCAGGATGTGCCGCCCCGCGCGGGCCAATGTCTGCAGCAGTCCACCGCAGCCCAGCACTTCATCGTCCGGGTGGGGCGCGACGATGACGGCGCGCGATCCTGTCGGCACCAGCGCCTGGGCCTGAACCGACGCGACCTGGGCGAGCCGGCGCGACGCAAGCCAGGCCTCGGGCGAGGTGCCTTCGCCGGAGATCGGATCGGCGCTCATGGCATCCAGCTCCCCGGCAGCTCGCGGGCGACGACCGCGCCCAGCGCCGCGCGGTCGCGCTCGGCATGGCTTTGCCGCAGGTACACCGGCAGGTCGCACAAGTGACGGGCAAGACGCGCGTCACGGCAATAGGCGGTGGCGCCCAACGCCCGTCCCGCATGGCTGATCACCTGTTCGGCACTGTGTTCGCATTGGGCCCGCAGGCGTTGTGCGGGAAGAAAGGCATCCGCGTCGGGATGACGGTCTATCCAGTGCGCCGTGACGCGCAGCAGGTTCGCGGTGCAATGCAGCGAGCAATCTACCGCGCCCAGGTGCGCCAGGCTGTGCGGTTCCTCGCTGCGGGCACAGTGCGCGCGCAAGGCTTCCGCAATGATTTGAGCCGAACCGAACCAGCAGGCGGCGATGCCGGCGCCGCCGTGCCAGAAGCCGGCTCGCGCCAGATAGCCGCCCGGTGGCCCGACCGGACGCCCCCGCGCGCCCTCGAACTGCACTTCCACGCTTTGCGTGGCCGACATCCCGACAGCTAGCCAACCCTTGTCCGTGACCCGCACGCCGGGTTGATCAAGCGCGACCGCCACCAGTTGCTGCCGGCCCTCCGGGTTCCAGGCCGTGACCAAGGCGTGGCTGACGGTCGCGGCGCCGGAGCACCAGGCCTTGACACCCTGCAAGTGGACGAACCCGCCGGGGTGGGCTGTCCGGACGGTGACCCGCGCCTGCGGCGGCTCCGCCGCCCACATGCCCCACGTACTGCCTGAGGGGATGGCCGGCGCCGCCCAGTGACGCATGATCGCCAGCGCATCGGTGTGGCCCTCGTAGAGCTTGCACAGGCTGAGGTCGAAGGCCGCCACCCGCGCCAGGGCTTGCCAGCGCAGCAGCGTGTTGCCCTGTCCCGGCAGGGGCAGGTCATCCAGGCCGCTGCGGCACAGCGTCTGCAAGACGTGCGCCAGCGCCTGGGGCGTCAAGGTCGGCGGCAGCGTTTGCGCCTGCAAGGCGGCCACCAGGTCGGATAACGAAAAGCGGTGGGGTTCACTCATGTCCGTTTCTCTCTCACTCGGCGCGGCGGGCCGGCTGTGGCTCAGCGCCCGGTGAGGAGCAGGACAGGCTCGTGGGTGATCGCCTGACGGGGTTTTCCTGCGGTCAACGGTCGGGGACGCTCGGACGGTGCGACAGGCTCGGCAAACGTTTCGTTCACCAAGCGAAGATGCTCCTTGGCCTCCTGAAACTTTTCTTCGGCCTTGTTGCGCAGCAGGTGGTACTGCTCAAAGGTGTCGACGTTCGGGCGGACGTCGGCGATCAGCGCGAAGGCCTCTGCATTCAGGGCATGGGCCTGGCGGATCAGGCGCTGGTTCTGTTCCAGGGCGAACTCGCGGCAAGCGCGGGTCTGGGTGTGCTGGCGGGGACTGGGCATGATGCGTTTCCTGATGGGCGAAAGTGGGAGGGCGGGCCGGCAGGCCGGCATGGGGTTACAGGATCGGCTTGCCGGTTTCTCCAAATGAACGACGGTGGGTGACCGTCCGTTCAATTGGGAGCCGGGCGGTGTGAATTAAGTTGAGAATTATTGGCGAAACGGCGACGGACGGTCGGTGCAGCCTGGGGGCAGGCATCTCTCGCCCTAGGTGGTCGCCGCACGTCGCTTGCCTTGAACACCTGCGGTGCGACGCGCCTCAACCGTTGAAACCCGCTCGGAGGGCAGAGGCGATGTTCGAGGAAAAAAGAAAGAAAGCCATGGCGCAATGGCTGAACAGGCTGCGCGAGGCAGAAGTCAGGATGTCCGCGCAGGAGCAGTACGACGAACTGCTGAAAATGGCTGACGCCATGCATGCAGAAGGGTTGATCACCGGCCAGGAATGGCGGCAATTGACGCGCGACGCGGGGGTGGTGTTCACCCAGGCCAAAGCGGATCTGGACGGGTGGGCTTAGGCTGCGTTTCGCCGACCGGTTCAGGAAGCTGAGCGGTTCGCTTCAGCTGCCGTCCTGCTTCGTCCCCTCGTCCGACGACTCGGCATCCCGCTTCTGCGCATGTGGGTCAGCGCCGGAGTTGCCCCCTGAGGCTTCCTCGCCTTTCTTATCGGCTTTGTCGTCCCCGGCAGCCGAGCCGCCCTGGTTCAGGCCCGGCACGGCGCTGGGGGGAACGGCGGATTCCTGCGCGGCTTTCTCGGCCGCCATCGCGAACAGCGGGCAGGACGACAACAGACCGGCCAGCGTCAGCACCGTGATCTTTCTGTTCATGGCACACACCTTTTTCAGCCTCGGGCATACCGCGTTGGAACGCCGGGCGAAGGCAAAGGTGCGGGTCGGCTGACCGGCGGCAGGACGCAACCGTCAATGGAGATGGGAGGTTTGCCGCGACAGGACCATTTCCTGGAGGATTTCCCGGGCCAATCTGGTGATACCGGCGTCGTCCCGGTACTTCGCTCGGTCGATGCTGGCGATGGTGAACTGGTGGCCGTCCGGCCCTGTCACCTCGACGGACAGGCTGCCGTCCTCGTTGATCGAGCAGGCGACGGCGCACTGCGGGAGGCGATCCAGCAGCACGCTTTCGAGTTCATTCTTGTTCAGGGTGTCCATGTTCCGTTCATCTGCGCTGCCCACGGCAAGGTAAGGCTAGACGCTGAGGGGGCGATGTAAAGAGTGGCGCAATGATTCCATCGGGCCGGCCCATTTCGGCCGACCGTGCAGCAACAGCCGCGCTGCCTGGGCGGTCATGACCGCCGCCAAGCCATAAGGGTGCGGGTGTTGCCCCCGGGCTGACAAATTGCGCCGCCCGGTCAGGCATCCACGGGCGACATCTAAACGCCCGGATCACCTGAACCGTGGCAACGGCCGATCCACCGGCTTGAGCGCCGACAGGGTGCTGCGGATCAGCGGCGTGTCTTTCTCGATGTCGTTCAGACGATCACGGATGCGCAGGGCGGTGGGGTGGCCGCCTTGGTGGTCGACCCAGTCGGCGATCTCTTTGCAGGCCGCCGCCAGGCGCGCCTGCCGCGCGTCGAGCAAGGTGAGGAGGGTGGTGATGGACTCTTTTTCGGACATGGAGCACCTCCGTTCATGAAACCGCTGCGCAGCAATGGAGAGTCAGCAAAAAAGCCCGCGACGCGCGAGCTCTCCGCCATGGGGTGCCGCTCCTTCAGCTGGTTTCAGTATAGACCCGCAAACGGGCGGCATCAGCCGCGGTTCTGGCGGGCCGGTAACGGTGAACTGGCTGCGTTGAGCCGGCGGCATTCGCGCCGGGCGTCTTCCTCAAGGTCGTAGCCGTCGCCGATGAATCCGCCGGTGCGCGTGTCGCAGATGCGGAACCAGCCGATGGCCTCGGCGGGTTCGTGCAGGCTTTCCCCGGCGCGCCGACCGTGGATGATGATCCGGTTGCAGCGCTTGACGATGAAAATGTCTTCCATGGCGTCACCACAGCGAATTCGTGTCAGATCAACTATAGAACCCTGTGCCGAACGTGCAAAAGACGGACAGGCCGGTTCGTCGGCCAGCGGCTCAAACCGCCTCCGTCATGCCTTCGCGTTCCAGGAACATCGCCAGCGCGACCTCATCGGCGCGCAGGCCCTTGCGCACCCGCGGGCGCGGCAGCCCGTTCAGTTCGCCGAGCATGAACCGCTCGATCAGCGCCGGGTGGATGTAGCACTTGCGGCACACCGCCGGCGTGTTGCCCAGCGCGCGGGAGACTTGCTTGATCATTTCCACGACTTGACGTTTGGCCTCGGCTTCGGACTCCCACCGCAGTTCACGCAGGATCGCCAGCGCCAGGGCGCTGCCGGCCCAGGTGCGGTAGTCCTTGGCGGTGAACTCCGCGCCGGTCAGGGCTTGCAGGCAGGCATTGACGTCGGAGGACGTGACGGTGTGCCGCTCGCCGTTTTCGTCCAGGTACTGGAACAGGTTCTGGCCGGGCAGCTCAAGGCAGCGTCGGACGATTCGCGCCAGGCGCCGGTCCCTGACGGTGATCCGGTGCTCGATGCCGCTCTTGCCGCGGAACTGGAACAGGATCGCGCTGCCGTTGACCTCGACGTGCCGGTTGCGCAGGGTGGTCAGGCCGAACGAGCGGTTGTCCCGGGCATACTGCGCATTGCCGACGCGGATCAACGTGGCGTCCAACAGCGTGATCACGGTGGCCATGACCTTGTCGCGGCTGAAGCCGGACGGCAGCAGCATGGCTTCCAGCCGTTTGCGCAGTTTCGGCAGCGCCAGGCCGAACGCGCGCAGGCGCCCGTACTTGTCGGCGTCGCGCACTTCCCGCCAGCGCGGGTGGTAGCGGTACTGCTTGCGGCCCCGGGCATCGCGTCCGGTGGCTTGCAGGTGGCCCTTGGCGTCGGGGCAGATCCACACGTCAAGGTAAGCCGGCGGTATCGCCAGGGCGTTGATCCGGCGGATCTCGTCGGCATCGGTGATGCGCCGGCCTGCCGGGTCGAAGTAGCAGAACGTGCCGCGCAGCTTTTTGCGGGTGATGCCGGGGCGGCTGTCATCAACGTAATGCAGGTCAGGGGGCAATGTGTCGGTTGGCACGGTCTCGGCCATGGCGGGCTTCCTGGTGACGGGTCAAGGGCTGTCATGGCGATTGACAGCGGGCCCCGTCCGTCGTGCCCGGGCGTTTACGCCAGCACAGCGACGGCCTTGATCTGCGCCCACAGCCGTTGGCCGGGGTGCACGCCCAGCTGATCCCGGGAAAACCGCGTGATCCGCGCCAGCAACGGTGTGCCGCCGGCGTTCAGGCGGATCAGGACGTGCGCGGCGTTGTCCCCGGCCAGTTCGCTCACCACTGTGACCGGCAACCGGTTGAGGATGCTGCTGTGCTCCGGATCCTCTAGCGCGAGGCTGATGTCCCGGGCCTGCACCTTGCAGCGCAGCGGCTGGCCGATGTCCATCGGCGCATGGGCCACGCGGATGTTCATCCGGGTGTTGGGCAACTGCAGGCTGAGCAATTGGTAGTCGGCGTCGTAGGCGCTCACTTGGCCTTCGATCACGACGCCCGCATCGTCGCCCTGGGCCAGCGGCAGGTCGAGGCGGGCCAGGGTCTCGCCGATCGGCCCGCTGGCCAGGGCCCGGCCGTCGCTGAGCAGCACCAGGTGATCGGCCAGCCGCGCCACTTCGTCCTGGGCATGGCTGACGTACAGCACCGGAATGTCCAGTTCGTCGTGCAGGCGTTGCAGGTAAGGCAGGATTTCGTTTTTGCGCTGGCTGTCGAGGGCGGCCAAGGGCTCGTCCATCAACAGCAGCTTCGGGCTGGTCAGCAGCGCCCGGGCGATGCCGACGCGCTGGCGTTCACCGCCGGACAGGTTCTGCGGATGCCGATCCAGCAAGTGGCCGATCCCCAGCAGTTCGGTGGCCTGGCGCAGATCGACCCGGCGCAGCGGCCGGGCGATGCGCTTGAGGCCGAACTGCAGATTGGCCAGCACCGACAGGTGAGGGAACAGGCTGGCCTCCTGGAACACGTAGCCCAGCGCGCGCTTGTGCGGGGGCACGAACAGGCCGTTGTCGCTGTCCTGCCAGACTTCGTCGTTGATCCGGATGAAGGCGTTCTCGGCGCGTTCCAGACCTGCGATGCAGCGCAGGCAGGTGGTCTTGCCCGACCCGGACTGGCCGAACAGCGCCGTCACACCGCGGCCGGGCAAATGCAGGTCGACGTCCAGGCTGAAGCCTGCATAGGAGAGGTTCAAGCGCGCATCGATCATCCGTCAGCTCCAGCCGGCGCGGGTCTTGCGGCTGGAATAGAGCGCCAGCAGCACCAGGAACGAAAACACCAGCATGGCCCCGGCCAACCAATGGGCCTGCGCATATTCCATGGCCTCGACGTGGTCGTAGATCTGCACCGAAACCACGCGGGTCTTGTCGGGAATGTTGCCGCCGATCATCAGCACCACGCCGAATTCGCCGACGGTGTGGGCAAACCCGAGGATCGCGGCGGTGATGAAGCCAGGGCGGGCCAGCGGCAGGATCACGCTGAAGAACGTGTCCCAGGGATTGGCGCGCAAGGTCGCGGCCACTTCCAGCGGGCGGGTGCCGATGGCGGAAAAGGCGTTCTGCAGCGGCTGCACCACGAACGGCATGGAATACAGCACTGAGCCGACCACAAGGCCGGTGAAACTGAACGTCAGGGTGCCGAACCCCAACCATTGGGTGAACTGGCCGATGAAGCCGTTGGGCCCCAGCGCCAGCAACAGATAGAAGCCGATGACGGTCGGCGGCAGCACCAGGGGCAGGGCCACCACCGCACCGACGGGACCGCGCAGCCAGGAGCGGCTGCGCGACAGCCACAGGGCGATCGGCGTGCCGACCACCAGCAGGATCGCGGTGGTCAGGGACGCCAGTTTCAGCGTCAGCCAGATCGCCGCGAAATCGGCGCTCGTCAGCGACATTTACAGCTGATAACCGTAGGACTTGATCACCGCAGCGGCTTTCGGGCCTTTGAGGTAATCCACCAGGGCCTTGGCGGCGGCGCTGTCCTTGCCTTTGTTCAGGATCACCGCGTCCTGCTTGATCGGATCATGCAGGCTGGCCGGAACGATCCACACCGAACCGCTGCTGACCTTGCCGTCCTTGTAGATCTGCGACAGGGCGACGAAGCCCAGTTCGGCGTTGCCGGTGGACACGAACTGATAGGCCTGGGTGATGTTCTGGCCTTCGACGATCTTGGCCTTGGTGGCCTCGGTCAGTTTCAGCTTCTCCAGCACCTGGGTCGCGGCCAGGCCGTAAGGCGCGGCTTTCGGGTTGGCGATGGACAGGTGCTGGTACTCGTTCTTCTTCAGCACGTCACCCTTGGCGTCGACGTAACCTTCCTTGGCCGACCACAGCGCCAGGGTGCCGACGGCGTAGGTGAAGCGCGAGCCCTTGACCGTGTCGCCTTCTTTTTCGAGTTTTTCCGGCGTGGTGTCGTCGGCGGACAGGAACACTTCGAACGGCGCGCCGTTCTTGATCTGGGTGTAGAACTGGCCGGTGGCACCGTAGGCGGCCACCAGTTTGTGCCCGGTGTCTTTCTCGAAGTCGGCGGCGATGGCTTGGATCGGCGCGGTGAAGTTCGCCGCGACGGCCACTTGCACTTCGTCGGCCTGGGCGGCGCCCACGGTGAAGACGGCGATCAGGGAAGCCAGGCAAGCGGGGGCAAGACGTGAGGCACGAATGGTCATGTAACAGCTCCGTGGTTGGCGTGTGCAGTGGGCAGTGGTTGTTGGAGGGGGACTGCGCCGATGCGAGGGGGATTCGCTATATAGGCGACTATATAGCGAAATGCCTCCAAACGGAATGCGTGATTCGGTGCCGGGCGAAGGGTTGGAGCCTCCGCCCGCGCCGGATCACCGGCCTGCCAGTTTCGCCAATGCGCCTTCGGCCAGTTGCCGGGTCAGCTCGGCGGTGCCGATCTCCCGCCCGAGCGTAAACGCCTGGCCGGCCCACAGGTTGCTGAACTCCGCTTCGGCCTTGGCCCGCAGCGGCATCAGCGCACCGCCGGCCAGCGGAAACGCCGGCGCCATGGCCGACATCGGGCCCACTTCGCGCATCACCCGGTTGAGGATGCCCCGGGCCGGGCGGCCGGTGAACAGGTTGGTGATGGCGGTCTCGCTTTCCTTGGCGGTGCGCAAGGCCTTGTGGTGCGAGGCGCTGATCCTGGCCTCCGGCGTGAACAGATAGGCGGTGCCCACCTGCGCCGCCGAGGCGCCCAACAGGAAGGCGGCGGCAACGCCGCGGGCGTCGGCAATCGCGCCGGCGGCGATCACCGGCACGTTCACCGCGTCCACCACTTGCGGCACGAGGGCGAAGGTGCCGACCTGGCTGCTCAGGTCATCGCTGAGGAACATCCCGCGATGGCCGCCGGCCTCGTAGCCCATGGCGATGATCGCATCGCAGCCGTTTTGTTCGAGCCAGACGGCCTCATCGACGGTGGTGGCCGACGACAGGATCTTCGCGCCGGTGGCCTTGACCCGGTCCAGCAGGGTTTTCTCCGGCAGGCCGAAGTGGAAGCTCACCACTTCAGGCTTGAATTCTTCCAGCACCTCGCACGCCGCCGCATCGAAAGGCGCGCGGTTGGAGACCGGGGTCGGTGCGTCGAAATCGACGCCCAGTTCGCGGTAGTAGGGCTCAAGCAGGTTTTTCCAGTCCCGGGCGCGCTGCTCGTCGGGGGCCGGCGGCTGGTGGCAGAAGAAGTTGACGTTGAAAGGCTTCGACGTGCCTTGGCGGATGTTTCTCAGCTCTTCACGCAACTGGTCGATGCTCAGCATCGCGGCAGGCATCGAGCCGAGGCCGCCGGCGTTGCAGGCGGCGATCACCATGGAAGAGTTGGTGGCGCCGGCCATCGGGCCCTGGATGATCGGCAGTTCGATGCCGAAGAGGTCAAGAATGCGGGTGTCTGGCCATTGGCTCATGGAAAGGGTTCTCCGAACGACAAAACGGGCAGGGACGGCAGAGCCGGTTTTGTACCAGCAAAACCGGCTGCAAGGCCAGCCGGGATTTGCGGCCCTCAGCGTCGGTGGAACCCGCCGCCACCGCCGCCGAAGGAACGGTTCATGACCCGCGAGGAGTCGTGGAATTCGTTCAGGCGCTGATTGCCGAAGTTGCGGGCGGCGGACTCGCGGTTGAGGTTCTGCAGTTGCGCCGTGTTGTTGACCGGCGCGCGGGTGGCACCGCCCTTGACCATCGATTGCCAGCCGTCGTCGGTTTTCTTGTAGACATTGCCGTCGTGCCCGGCATACACGTTGTCGCCGATGCGCGCAGCGCCGCCATCGCGTCCGCGGATCCCGCCGTACTGGGTGGTGTTGCCGGTGTTGGGGTTGTACACGGCGCCCCGGCTGGCGGTGACCTGGGTGCCGGTGCGCGCATTGCCGGCCGTGACCCGCTGGCCGGCGATGGCGCCGCCCTCGGGGCCGACCGCTGCGCCGCTGCGCCCGGCGGCGTAGTTGCCGGTGTAGACGTTGTGCACCGCGCCACGCTGGCCCGCCGCCGAGACGCCGGTGCGCGAGTTGTAGGAGGCCCCGACCTGTCCCGCCCAGCGGTTGCCGGTCCAGGCGTTGTAGCCGCCGCCGTAGCGGCTGACCGTCGCCCGGTCGCCCCATTGCCTATAGATATTGCCGGTGGTGCCCGCCCAGCCGCCCGGGCCCCAGGCTACGGCGCCGCCACGGTAGCCGTAGGCGGCACCACCCCAGGCCAGTGGCGCCGGATACAGGTGCGGGCCCCAGGCATAGCCCCAGCCGTAGTTGCCCCACCACGGATAGGCGCCCCAGCCCCAGCCCATCGCCACGGTGCTGCCGCCCCAGCTCCAGCCGAAGCCGAAACCGAAGGTCCAGCCGGTCCACGGTGTGTAGCGGATGGCGACGCCGAATCCGTACGTCACCGGCGGCCCGTACCACACGCTGCCGACCCAGGGCGTGTACGGATACCCCGTGCCGTAGACCACCACGCCGGTGGCCGGATCCAGCGTGGAGCCCTGGTAGCCGGGGGTGTAGCCGACGACCACGGTGTCGCCGCTCGATTCGTAGACTTTGACGTAGGTGAGGTAGTGCATGGGCGAACTGGGCGGGATCGAATAGATCACCGCCGGCACTGACCCTGCGACCGTCCACGGCCCGTTGACGCCGGTGGCCGTGAACCAGATGCCGTTCTCCACGGCGTACCAGCTGTTGGCGTCGACCCGGATGATCGGCGTGGCGCTGTTGATCACATATTGCAGCGGGGTGCCGGTGATGGCCTTGAGCTGAGGTTCGCCGTCGAAGGCGGGGGTGGTCATCTTGACTGCGCTTTTCTTGATCGCCGAGGTCTGCGGAATGGTCGCGGCGATGGCCGCTTCCTTGGCCTGCGGCGTGCCGGCCACCGAGGCCTTGACGTTTTCCTTCGGGCTGTCGTCGGGAATGTTGGCGAAGTCCGCCGGCAGCTTGTCGGCCGGGGTGAAGGTCCAGGGGCCGTTCATGTCAGCGGCGCGGAACCAGCGTCCGGAAATCAGCACGTAGCTGTTCTGGTCACCGATCTCCTTGAAGATGTGCCCGGTGGTGTTGCTGACATACAGCAGGCGCGTGCCCTGGATCGGCTGCCACTGCGCGGCGCCGTCGGTGACGATCAGTTCGGTCGGCATGGTGGCGACGAAGATTTTCGGCTGCGGCGGTTTGGCCAGGCTCGGCGCCTTGCCCTTGGGATCGCCCTGGCCGGTGAGCAGGTCCACCTGGCGGCTGTCGATCGCGGCTTTCTTGGCCTTCTCCAGGTCGGCGGGCGGCGAGGGGAGGCGCGAATAGTCGCCGTTGAACCGGTCGGCGGCCATCCAGCCGTCGAACACATGCAGGTAATGCTTGCCTTGATCGTCCTTGAGCAGCAGCGGCCGGGTGTTGATCACCCGTTGCAGCCCGGTGCCTTCCACCGGTCGGTAGGCCGGTTCGCCGTCGATGTACACCAGCAGCGCCGGGACGTCCGAGCTGAGGATGGCGGGCGGGGTGTTCTCCAACGGCGCGGCGTCGGCCTTCTGCTCGGCGGCCAGCACCCCGACGGCGGCCTCCAGTTGATCGAGGGAAATGGTTTTCTTGCGGTTGGCGGCATCCTTCTGCAGCGCCGCGACCCAGGTGTCGGCCTGGCTCGCGTCGGCCGGAAAATCGGCCTTGATGAGGTTGTACTGATCGAGGGCGACCCAGCGCGTGGCCTTGTCCACCAGCGTGTGGGCGCTGAACTGGACGATGCCGTAGATGGATTTGCCGTCGGCGCCGGTGGCCTCGACGGCGGCGCGGGCCTTGAGGGTGTAGCCGTCCCAGCTGTCGAGCTGCGGCTGATAGACCGTCAGCTTGGCGTTGCCGCTGGTGATGACCTGCGGCCATGTCGGCTCGACCGTGGAGGTGTCCGGGCCTTTGGCCGCGGGCGCGGCCCAGACGCTACCCCAGGTGAACAGGCAGAGCATCAGGCAGGCAAACAACCGGCGGAAAGGGATCATGGTCAGTTCCATCGACGGGGCCTTAACGGGCGAAGGCGATCGTCGAAAAAGCATAGCCGCCCGCGATGGAATCACCCGGCGGATTCGCCGATTGGCGGAAAGTCGTGTGTGGCAATGTGTTGCAGTGTGGTATTTGAATGCCACGACCCCGAAACCCTTCCCAGCGAGGCAGTCATGTTCAACGGCATTCTGATCGACAAAGACGACAGCGGTTACCGCGCCAGCCTGCAATCCCTCGAAGACGGACAACTGCCGGACGGCAATGTGACGGTGCGCGTGGCGTACAGCACGCTGAACTTCAAGGACGGGCTGGCGATCACCGGCAGCAGCCCCGTGGTGCGCCAGTTCCCGATGGTGCCGGGGATCGATCTGGCGGGCACCGTGGAGGTCAGCTCGCACCCGGACTACAAGGCCGGCGACCCGGTGCTGCTCAACGGCTGGGGCGTGGGCGAAAGCCATTGGGGCGGCCTGGCGCAGAAGGCGCGGCTCAACGGCGATTGGCTGATTCCGCTGCCGAAGGCGTTTTCCGCCGCGCAGGCCATGGCTATCGGCACCGCTGGCTACACGGCCATGCTGTGCATCATGGCGCTGGAGCGCAACGGCGTGACGCCGGCGCAGGGCGAGGTGCTGGTGACGGGCGCCAACGGCGGAGTCGGCAGTTTCGCCATCGCCTTGCTGAACCGGCTCGGGTATCGCGTGGTGGCGTCCACCGGCCGTGTCTCCGAGCACGAATACCTGAAACGGCTGGGGGCCGGCGAGATCATCGACCGGGCGACCTTGTCCGAGCCCGGGCGGCCGCTAGCCAAGGAGCGCTGGGCCGCCGTGATCGATTCGGTGGGCAGCCACACCTTGGCCAACGCCTGCGCCAGCACCCGCGCCGAAGGCACGGTCGCCGCCTGCGGACTGGCCCAGGGCATGGATTTCCCGGCGTCGGTGGCGCCATTCATCCTGCGCGGCGTGACGCTGGCCGGGATCAACAGCGTGACCCAGCCCAAGGCCCGACGGATCGAAGCCTGGAACCGCTTGGCCAAAGACCTGGACTTCGCCCTGTTGCCGCTGATCAGCCACGAGATCGCCCTGAGCGAGGCCATCGCCGCAGCCCCCAAACTGCTGGCCGGCCAGTTGCGCGGACGGGTTGTGGTGGACGTCAATCGCTGACACAGTAAGCGCCTTCACGGCCCTGCGGGGCCGCGTTCAGGCACATGGAGCGGCGCACTCAATGGATCTCAAGCAACTTTACGTCAATGGTTTCACGGTCGCGGGGCTGCGGGTGCGTACCACCAACCTCGCCGAACAGGGCGGGCACACCGCGAAGATCGCCCCGATGTGGGGGCGTTTCCATCAGGGAGGGCTGGCCGCCGTCATCCCCGGTAAGCAGACCGAATCACCGGTCTATGGCGTGTATTCGGCCTATGAGTCGGATGCGTCGGGGGAGTTCGATGTGACGGCAGGCGTCGCGATCCTCGATCCGCAGAGCGAGTTCGAAACGGTGCGGATCGAGAGCGGCGAGTACCTGGTGTTCGAAGGGCGGGGCGCGCTGCCGGAGGCAGTCATCGCCACGTGGGGCCGGATCTGGCGCTATTTTGAAGAAAACCCTCAAGTCGAGCGGCGTTACACCACCGACTTCGAGGCCTATACCGGCCCCGGCTCGGTGGCGGTCTACATCGGCATCCGCTAAGACTGCGCTTCGCGCTCAAGCAGCGCGCGCTTGCGTTCCACACCCCAACGGTAGCCCGACAGGTTGCCGTCGCTGCGCACCACGCGATGGCAGGGAATGGCTACCGCGAGGCTGTTGGCGCCGCACGCCTGGGCCACGGCGCGCACGGCCTTGGGTGCGCCGATGCGCTGGGCGATGTCGGCGTAGCTGGCGGTGCTGCCGGGCGGAATGTCCCGCAGCGCCTGCCAGACCCGCTCCTGAAACGCCGTGCCGCGTACGTCCAGCGGCAGGTCGAGGCCCAGCGCCGGCGCCTCGATGAAACCCACGACGCTGGCGATTAGTTGCTCGAATCCGCTGTCCGCGCCGATCAGGTTGGCTTGGCGGAATTTGTCCTGCAGGTCGCACACCAGTTGGTGCGGGTCGTCTCCCAGCAGGATCGCGCAGACCCCGCGCTCGCTCTGGGCCACCAGAATCGCCCCGAGGGAGCATTGGCCGACCGCGAAGCGGATGTCGTTGTTCTTGCCCGCCGCGCGGTAATCGCCGGGTTTCATGCCCAGCATTTGGTCGGCGCTTTCGTAGAAGCGGCTGTTGGAATTGAATCCGGCATCGTAGAGCGCATCGGTGACCGTGCCGCTGTCCGCCAACCGCTCCCGGACCTTGCGGGAGCGATGGGCCGCGCCGTATCCCTTGGGCGTCAGGCCGGTGACGGCTTTGAACACCCGGTGAAAGTGGAACGGGCTCAGGCCGGCGGCCTCGGCCAATTCATTGAGCGGCGGCAGGTGTTCGGCCGACTCGATCCGCCGACACGCCGCCGCCACCGTCGCCGCATGCTGGGCGGCCATGCTGCTCTGATCCTTGCCCGCCCGTTTGCTGGGGCGATAGCCCGCCGCCTCGGCCTCTTGCGCGGTGTCGAAGAACTCCACGTTCTGCGGCTTGGGCAGGCGCGCCAGGCTGCTGGGGCGGCAGTAGACGCCGGTGGTTTTCACGGCATACACGAACTGCCCGTCCGCCCGGGGATCGCGGGCGAGGACGGCGGCCCAGCGTGGATCGTCTTCAGTGTTCGGTGTCGCGCAAAGTGTTTTCATGATGATTCGTCCGTTGACCTGTTTGATTCAGGTTAACCAGCCTGGCTTTCGGCAACACTCCGGGGCTTGCGGTCAAATTCTGCGTGACGGCCCGGCGCAGCGGAAGGTCAGGTTCAGCCGTTGCTCGCCCAGGCGCGGGTGATGTCCGGGCTTGACCGGCAGCACACCGTGGTAGCGCAGCCGGTCGACACCGCCCCAGATCACCATGTCGCCGTGCAGCAGCGGGATGCGCCGGGTGCCGTCGGCGCGGGCGAAACCGCCGAACAGAAACGTCGCTGGCAATCCGAGCGAGAGGGAAACGATCGGTTCGGCGTAGTCCTTTTCGTCTTTGTCCTGGTGCAACGACATCTTCGCACCGGGTATATAGTGGTTGATCAGGCAGGAATCAGGCGTGAATCCGGCAAATCCCGCCTCTGCGGCCGCTGCGTGCGCCAGGTCGGTGAACGCCGCCGGCATTGCCGGCCAAGGCTGCCCGCTGAGCGGATCCACAGGGGAGTAGCGATAGCCGCTGCGGTCGGTGATCCAACCCAGTGCGCCGCAGCTGCTGGTCGCCACGGACATGCTGAAGCCGCCGGGCGTCATCATGTGGCGCAGCGGCGCGTCCTTGAGGATTCTGTCCAGCGCGACGAGCAAGGGTTCGACACAGGGCAGGGCGAACCCCCGCAGCAACCACGACTGCTCGCCGATCTGCTCAGTGCGCGGCGGTTGCGGTTCGGTGTCGGCGAACAGGTCGAGGGTGGTCGGTTGCATGGCCGTCATGTCGCGTCGTGAAAGATGATCCCGAGAGTATGCCGTCTGCCGCTGTGCAGGCGACTGACGCCGTGACGCATGGTCACCCGGTAGTCGCCGCGCACACCTTTGACCGGTCGCTGGTTGACGGCGAAGATCAAGGCGTCGCCTTGCCTAAGGTCCATGACCTGCGGACGGGACTGCATGCGCGGGCGTTGCTCGGTGAGGACAAATTCGCCGCCGGTGAAATCCTGCCCGGGCTCCGACAGCAGAATCGCCACTTGCAGCGGAAAGACATGCTCGCCGTAGAGATCCTGGTGCAGGCAGTTGTAGTCCTGCGGGCCGTATTGCAGCAACAGCGGCGTAGGACGACATTGACCGGCGGCATGGCAGCGCTCCAGAAACTGCGCGTGCTCGGCCGGAAATCGCTCCGTGAGCCCCATGCGTTCGCACCAGCGGTTGGCCAGCGGCACGAGGTGCGGATACAGGGCGCGCCGCAGGCGTTCGACCGGCGGCGGCAGCGGATAGGCGAAGTACTTGTATTCGCCGCGCCCGAAACCGTGGCGGGCCATGATGACCTGCGAGCGGAACGGTTCGCTTTGCGGATAGAGCGCGCTCAGGCGAGCGCAGGTCTCGGGGCGCAGCAGCGTGCGGATGATGGCGCAGCCGTCTTGGTCCAGCTGCCGCTCAAGCTCGGGCCAGTCGAGCGAATCCAGCGGGGAAGGGGTGGGCGGGTTCGACATTCCGGCTCCTTGGCGCAGTTCGGGGCGGTCAGTCTGTACGCAGGCCCGTCCCGCAGCACTCCGTTGCTTGCGGTCGAATGTGCGCCGGCGCCTTAAAGCGCCTTGCTGACTTTGATCTCGCTGATCACGTCGCCGCTTTGCCCGTGCAGGGCCTCCAGGGCGGCCTTGGCCTCGTCCGGCGTGCCATTTTCCAGTTGCGCGAATTCGAAGCGACGCTCGCCGTTGAGTTTGTACTTGATGACGTATTTGGTCGTTTGGGCCACGGAAGTCTCTGCCTGTCCAGGAATGAAGGGGCGGCTCAGCTGAGTTTGGAGCTGGAGCGGCGGATGATCTTGATCGAATGCGTCAGGTTCGGCTTGCGGGTTACGCTGATCGCCCGGCGGCTGACGGTGTCGATGGTGATGTTCCAGTAGCCGGTGCTGGGAGCGGTGATGCGTGCCGGGAATTTGTCGAAGGCGCCGCCGTGATAGGTGTGACGGCCGCCGTTCTTGAAGCTGCGGAAGTTGGCGTCGTTCATCAGGCGGATGTTGCAGGTCTGCGAGCACTGGATGACGACGATGTCGTCTTCGTTGAGGTGCTCGCGCTGGTGAATGAATTTCATGGGCGCCTCCAGAAGGGCTTTTTCTGCTAAATCAAAACGATAGCATGGGCTAGGGGCGCAGTTTATCAGCCCGGACGGGTTATTATCCCGCCGTCGGGCGCTGCTTTGACAATTTAAAACGGATTTTCGCGGTGCAATGCGCGATAAACGCAACAGGCCCCCGGAGAAAAACGGCATTCGTGCTGTCGGAGGGGCTTTATTGGAGGATATGTATGAAGTGGGGTGCGGTTTGGCTGCCGGCGGTGTTGGCAATGAGCGGTTGCGCGAGCGTTTCGGAGATCGACGCCACGTTGCCGACCATGAACGTGATTTCCGGCAAGAAACCCCATGAATTTGCCGGGTGCCTGGCGCAAAAGCTGGCGGACACACGTGGCGCCTTGCAGGTCGAGCCCCAGAAGGACGGCGTGCGGGTGATCGTCCCCGGCAAGCTGTCTTCAGGTCCTGCGGCGGTGTTCGACATCGAGGATCGCTCCGGCGGCAGCAGCATCAAGCTGCACGAGCGCATGTCCAACGTCCCTGTGCGCCCCCGGGACGTGCGCAACGCCGCCAACGCCTGCATCTCGGGCTGATAGACTGCCGGCGGTCGGCATCGAAGCCGTCAAGGAACCCTTGGCGGCTTTGTCATTTCTGGAGAGAGGCATGAAGCGGGAACAAGTGCGCGAACGGCATGCAGAGGGCCTGATCTCTGCCACCCACGTGATCCAGAACCCGGCGAACCTGGGGGAGTGGATCGTGTTCTTCAAGAAGAGCGGCGGACGCAGCTACTTTCTGGTGGACGACAACGATGAGGTCGAGTCCTTCAGCCGGCTCGACGACCTGATCGACGTCGTGCGCGGATTGGGAGTCAAGTTCGCGGAAATCCACCTGTAGGCTTATTTGCAGACCACCACGACGCTGCGCGTCTTGTAGTTGCCGACGTCGAGCCCCAGGGTCTTGTCGCTGTCCTGGGCGGAGGGCGTGCCGTCGGTGCCGACGATGCGGTAGCCGGTGCCGGCGCAGGAGTCATCGGCCTTCTCGTAGCAACTGGCCCATGAGTTGGCTTCGCCGGAGCAGTCGATGCTCAGGCCTTGTTCACCGTCGTCCAGGTAGGTGGGCTGCGAGGAGGCGCAACCGGCCAGGGCCAGCAGGGCGATCAGCGGCAGGGTTCTGAAGAGGGCGGTCATGACACATTCATCCTTGCTAAAAGGGGCGGCCAAACGATCTGACAGCGTTGGCGCGAAAAGGTTATAGCGATTGGCCATTTCCCCCGAGGGGCGGCACAAAAAAGCCCTGCGCAACGGCAGGGCCTGGGGACTTCGATGCAAGTCAATCCTGATCGTCGCCGCGGCGTTTAGGGCCTGGCGGAGTGTCCTCGAACACGGCTGCCACATCAGACGCCATCGCCTCGGTGGGCAGCGGGCCGACGACCTGCTCGCCCTTGGCGTTGCTGATCCACCACTGGCCGTCCTTCGCTTGGCTGACCAAATACCCGTTGATGCTTTTTGCTGCGGCCATCTCTTTGTCTCGTCGGCTGGTTCAAAGGTGCCATGATACCGGCAAAACGGCGCCTCGGCTGATTTGAGCTACGCTCAACGCGCAGTCTTGAAGCGGCTATGGAACTATCGGCCGGAATATTTCTCTATGTTGGCATCGGTTAGCCAGTGCGGGGCATTGTAAGGTGCACGCCGCCTGATTAGACTGCGCCGAAACTCGTACACACAGCCCTTTCAAGGACTTATATGATCAAGAAATGCTTGTTCCCAGCAGCCGGTTACGGTACTCGCTTCCTGCCAGCGACTAAAGCCATGCCCAAGGAAATGCTGCCGGTGGTAAACAAGCCACTGATCCAGTACGGCGTCGAAGAGGCCCTGGAAGCCGGCCTGACCGAAATCTCCATCGTCACCGGCCGCGGCAAGCGCGCCTTGGAAGACCACTTCGACATCAGCTACGAGCTGGAAAACCAGATCAAGGGCACCGACAAGGAAAAATACCTGGTCGGCATCCGCCGCCTGCTGGACGAGTGCTCTTTCTCGTACACCCGTCAGACCGAAATGAAAGGCCTGGGTCACGCGATCCTGACCGGCCGTCCGCTGATCGGCGACGAGCCGTTCGCCGTGGTGCTGGCGGACGACCTGTGCGTCAACCTCGAAGACGACGGCGTACTGACCCAGATGGTCAAGCTGTACAAGCAGTTCCGCTGCTCCATCGTTGCGATCCAGGAAGTCGATCCTCAGGAAACCAACAAGTACGGTGTGATTGCCGGCGAGATGATCCGTGACGACATCTACCGCGTGCACAGCATGGTCGAGAAGCCGAAGCCGGAAGATGCGCCGTCCAACCTGGCGATCATCGGCCGCTACATCCTGACCCCGGACATCTTCGACCTGATCGAGCAGACCGAGCCAGGCAAGGGCGGCGAGATCCAGATCACCGACGCCCTGATGAAGCAGGCCCAGAACGGCTGCGTCATGGCCTACAAGTTCAAGGGCAAGCGTTTCGACTGCGGCGGCGCCGAAGGCTACATCGAGGCGACCAACTTCTGCTTCGAGAATTTCTACAAGACCGGCAAGGCTTACTGATAAGCGTCTGTTCGCGTCTGCACGAAAAAAACCACCTTCGGGTGGTTTTTTCATTTTCCGGCCCCATTTGGATGGCAGCGCTTGCCCAATGAACGACTGCGGGTATGCTGGTGAGCAGTCAAGGAGAGAGATATGGCCTACGATTTTGACCTTTATGTGATCGGCGCCGGTTCCGGCGGTGTGAGGGCTGCGCGCTTTGCGGCGGGGTTTGGCGCGAAAGTCGCCGTGGCCGAGAGCCGCTACCTGGGCGGCACCTGCGTCAACGTCGGCTGCGTGCCGAAGAAGTTGTTGGTCTATGGCGCGCATTTCGCCGAAGACTTCGAGCAATCGTCGGGCTTCGGCTGGAATCTGGGCGAGGCCGATTTCGATTGGGCGACGCTGATCGCCAACAAGGACCGCGAGATCAATCGCCTGAACGGCATCTACCGCAACCTGCTGGTCAACAGCGGCGTAACCCTGCACGAAGGCCACGCGAAGATCGTCGACCCGCATCAGGTCGAGGTCAACGGTGAGCGTTTCACGGCGAAGCACATCCTGATCGCCACTGGTGGCTGGCCTCAGATTCCGGAAATTCCGGGGCGCGAGCATGCAATCAGCTCCAATGAAGCCTTCTTCCTCAAGGACCTGCCGAAGCGCGTGCTGGTAGTGGGCGGTGGCTACATCGCGGTCGAGTTCGCCGGCATTTTCCACGGTCTGGGGGCGGACACGACGCTGCTGTACCGCGGCGATCTGTTCCTGCGCGGCTTCGACGGTTCGGTGCGCAAGCATTTGCAGGAAGAGTTGACCAAGCGCGGGATGGATCTGCAGTTCAATGCCGACATCGAACGGATCGAAAAGCAATCTGATGGCAGTCTGAAAGCCACCCTCAAGGATGGTCGCGTCCTGGAAGCCGATTGTGTGTTCTATGCGACGGGCCGGCGTCCGATGCTGGACAACCTGGGGCTGGAAAACACCGGCGTCACACTGGACGACAAGGGTTTCGTCAAGGTCGATGAGCTGTTCCAGACCAGCGAGCCGTCGATTCTCGCCCTGGGCGATGTGATCGGTCGTGTGCAGCTGACGCCTGTGGCGCTGGCCGAGGGCATGGCGGTGGCGCGGCGCCTGTTCAAGCCAGAGCAATACCGTCCGGTGGATTACAAGATGATCCCGACGGCGGTATTCAGCCTGCCGAACATCGGCACCGTCGGTCTGACGGAGGAGGAGGCGAGGAGCGCCGGGCATGACGTGGTGATCTTCGAAAGCCGCTTCCGTCCGATGAAGCTGACCCTGACCGATTGCCAGGAGCGCACGCTGATGAAACTGGTGGTCGACGGCAAGACCGACAAGGTGCTCGGCTGCCACATGGTCGGCCCGGACGCCGGCGAGATCGTGCAGGGGTTGGCCATCGCCCTGAAGGCCGGCGCCACCAAGCGCGACTTCGACGACACCATCGGGGTTCACCCGACGGCGGCCGAAGAGTTTGTCACCATGCGTTCGCCGGTCGGCGCTTAAGCGCCTTTCGGTTTGGCTGCGTCTGCCGCTGCCGCCACGGTGGCGGCCAGGCGCAGGCTGTCCTCCAGGCTCGCCTGTGCCTGGGTCAGTTCCTTTTCCAGTCCCTGATTGAGTTGCGCCTGTTCGTCGAGGCTCTGTTTGAGCGTCTGGCTTTCCAGGGTGGCGACGCGCAAGCGTTCCTGGAGGAGGGTGCGTTCGCTGTCGACGCGGGACGCTTGCTCGAACAGCTGGTCCTGGCGCTGGTTGCTGTGCTTGAGCTGATCCTGCAACAGGCTGAGCTCGCGCAACGAGCCGCGGTTTTCGGTCAGCAGGCGTTCGTTGTCGCGGTGCAGTTGGGTGATTTCGTCCTGACGCACCAGTGCGCTTTGCTGGGCCTGGCGCAATTCCATCTGCAACTGCTGCACTTGCCCTTCGTGGCGGCTCTGCTCCTGTTCGCGTTGTTCCTTGATGGCGTTGCGGTAGTGCTCAAGGGCGTCGCGGGCGTGCAGGTGCTTCTCTTCCAGCGAGCGGATCTGCTCGTCCTTGTCCTTTAGGCGCAATTCAAAATCCGCCAGTGCCTGGTTCAGGCCGGCGTTGCGGGTCTGTTCCGTCTGAAGCATCGACCGGGTGTCGGTCAGCGCTTCGGATTCGCGGGAGAGTGCTGCACTCTGGATTTCATGTTGCTGTTCCAGCTGGGTGAGCGCCTGGCGCGTCTGATTCAGCTCGGTCTCCAGCGCCTGGCGCTGTTCTTCGAATGCCTCGCGGGCCTGTTCGATCGGCTCCTGTGCCTGTTCTTTCAGGCGTTGCGCCAGACGCGCAACGAGCGCGGTCAGTTCGTCGTCGATGGGTTCCGACGGCACTTCGACCGGTTCTCGGCCGTCATCCAGCTCCTTCAGATAACGATGGATGGTGGTTTTTGAGCCGGTATTGCCCATTTCAATGCGTACCGCATCGATGCTCGGGTGTTCTCCGCGAGCCAGAATCGCCTGCCGCGCCGCTTTAACCAATGCCTTGTTGATGCCGCCACGGGCCATGAGTGATCCTACCTTTACGTACTGTGGTACATGCCACAAAAATAGCAGTGTACCACGGCAAGAAAAATCTTAAATGTTTGATTTTCAAGAGGCGGGATATACTCGTATTATCCCGCGTGAAGCGCTGAATCGCGTTTTATGCGCAGCCCGTCAGTACACACCCCATGAGAAACCCGCCCATGAGCGATCTGGATCGCTATCTGCAAGCCGCCACTCGTGACAACACACGCCGCAGCTACCGTGCGGCCATCACTCATTTCGAAGTGACCTGGGGTGGTTTCCTGCCCGCGACGGCGGAAAGCGTCGCCCGCTACCTGGTGGCCCATGCCGGTGTGTTATCGATCAATACGCTGAAACTGCGCCTGTCGGCGTTGGCGCAATGGCACAGCAGCCAGGGGTTTGCCGACCCGACCAAAGCGCCGCTCGTGCGCAAGACGCTCAAAGGCATCCGTGCGTTGCACCCGGCCCAGGAGAGACAGGCCGAGCCTTTGCAGCTGCAACACCTGGAGCAGGCGGTGGCTTGGCTGGATCAGGAGATCAGCGAAGCCCGGGCGCAACAGAACCGGCCGCAGTTGCTCAAGGCTTGCCGTGACCGGGCGCTGATTCTGCTGGGCTTCTGGCGCGGCTTTCGCAGCGACGAGCTGTGCCGCCTCGAGGTCGAACACGTCCAGGCCCATGCCGGCAAAGGCATCACCGTGTACCTGCCGCGCAGCAAGGGTGACCGGGAAAACCTGGGCAAGACCTATCAGGCGCCGGCACTGCTCAAGCTGTGCCCGGTGCAGGCGTACATCGAGTGGGTCACCGAGGCAGCCCTGGTGCGCGGCCCGGTCTTTCGCGGGGTGGATCGTTGGGGGCATCTGAGCGAGGAGGGGCTGCACGCCAACAGCGTGATTCCGCTGCTGCGCCAGGCGCTCAAGCGCGCCGGCATCGAGGCCGAACATTACACCACCCATTCGCTGCGCCGCGGTTTCGCGACCTGGGCGAATCAGAGCGGCTGGGACCTCAAGTCACTGATGAGCTATGTGGGCTGGAAGGATATGAAGTCCGCCATGCGCTATGTTGAAGCCAGCCCCTTTGAAGGGATGGTTCGGATCACGGATAAGCCGCCGTCGCTTTAGATATCGTTTTCTTCTATTAATACAGTCAGCTAATAGCGAAAACAAATCAGCAGCATCAGGTTTGCCAATGAGCCATCCGTCGAGCGAGTGGGTAGGATTCACCCCATCGAGTTCACAACCCCTGACGGAGAGTCATCAATGCCTATCATCAACAGCCAAGTAAAACCGTTCAAAGCCACCGCGTTCAAAAACGGCGACTTCGTGCAAGTCTCGGACGCTGACCTGAAAGGCAAGTGGTCGGTCGTGTTCTTCTACCCAGCCGACTTCACCTTCGTTTGCCCGACCGAGCTGGAAGACCTGGCCGACAACTACGCAGCCTTCCAGAAACTGGGTGTAGAGATCTACAGCGTTTCCACCGACACCCATTTCGCCCACGCTGCCTGGCACAACACTTCGCCAGCCATCGGCAAGATCCAGTACACCATGATCGGCGATCCGACCCACGTCATCTCCCGCAACTTCGACGTGCTGATCGAAGAAGCTGGCCTGGCGGATCGTGGCACCTTCGTGATCAACCCTGAAGGCCAGATCAAGATCGTTGAACTGAACGACGGCGGCGTTGGCCGTGACGCTTCCGAGCTGCTGCGCAAGATCAAGGCCGCTCAATACGTCGCTGCCCACCCAGGCGAAGTCTGCCCGGCCAAGTGGAAAGAAGGCGAGGCCACTCTGGCTCCGTCCCTGGACCTGGTCGGCAAGATCTGATCCTGTGACACCGCATCACTCAGGGCGGAACTCCGCACCTACCTAAGTAAGCTGCACCGCCCAATGAAAACGCCCGGGCGAGATTCGCTCGGGCGTTTTTTTTCGCCTCAAAGAACGTTCAGGAGATCGCCCGTATGTTGGACGCCAATCTTAAAGCCCAGTTGAAATCGTACCTGGAACGGGTCACCCAGCCGATCGAGATCGTCGCTTCTCTCGACGACGGTGCGAAATCCCGTGAAATGCTTGAACTGCTGAAAGACGTTGCCAGTCTTTCGAGCCAAATCACCCTGATCGACAGCGGCGACGATGTCCGCAAGCCGTCGTTCTCGATCAACCGCCCCGGCGCCGACATCAGTCTGCGTTTCGCCGGCATCCCGATGGGCCACGAATTCACCTCGTTGGTGCTGGCCCTGCTGCAGGTCGGCGGTCACCCTTCGAAGGCCAGCGCCGAGGTGATCGAACAGATCCGTTCGCTCAAGGGCGAATTCAGCTTCGAAACCTACTTCTCGTTGTCGTGCCAGAACTGCCCGGACGTCGTCCAGGCGCTGAACCTGATGGCCGTGCTGAACCCGAACATCCGCCATGTCGCCATCGACGGCGCGCTGTTCCAGGACGAAGTCAACGACCGCAAGATCATGGCCGTGCCGAGCATCTACTTGAACGGCGAGAACTTCGGTCAGGGCCGCATGGGCCTTGAGGAAATCCTCGCCAAGCTCGACACCGGCGCCATCGAGCGTCAGGCCGAGAAGATCAGCGCCAAAGAAGCCTTCGATGTGCTGGTGGTCGGCGGTGGGCCGGCCGGCGCTTCGGCAGCCATCTACGCAGCCCGCAAAGGCATCCGCACCGGCGTCGCCGCCGAACGCTTCGGCGGTCAGGTGCTGGACACCATGGCCATCGAGAACTTCATTTCCGTACAGGAAACCGAAGGCCCGAAACTGGCGGTGGCGCTGGAAGAGCACGTCAAGCAATACGACGTGGACATCATGAACCTGCAACGCGCCGACAAGCTGATCCCGGGCCAGAACGGCGAGCTGCATGAAGTCCGTTTCGCCAGCGGCGCGATTCTGAAAGCCAAGAGCGTGATCCTGGCGACCGGTGCGCGCTGGCGCGAAATGAACGTGCCGGGCGAGCAGGAATACCGCAACAAAGGTGTGGCGTACTGCCCGCACTGCGACGGCCCGCTGTTCAAGGGCAAGCGCGTGGCGGTGATCGGCGGCGGCAACTCCGGCGTGGAAGCGGCCATCGACCTGGCCGGGATTGTGGCCCACGTGACCTTGCTGGAGTTCGACGTGCAGCTGCGTGCCGACGCCGTGCTGCAGCGCAAGCTGCACAGCCTGCCGAACGTGACCGTGATCACCAGCGCGCAAACCACCGAAGTCACCGGTGACGGGCAGAAGGTCAACGGCCTGCGCTACAAGGATCGTCAGTCGGATGAGTTGCGCAGCGTCGAGCTGGAGGGGATCTTCGTGCAGATCGGTCTGCTGCCCAACACCGACTGGCTCAAGGGCACCATCGAGTTGTCGCCGCGTGGCGAGATCATTGTCGACAACCGCGGCGAAACCTCGATCCACGGCATCTTCGCCGCCGGCGACGTGACCACGGTGCCGTACAAGCAGATCGTGATCGCGGTGGGCGAGGGCGCCAAGGCATCGTTGAGCGCGTTCGATCACTTGATTCGCACGTCGGCCCCGGCATAAGCCTTGAGCCTGAAACGACAAACCCCATGATCGCTCATGGGGTTTGTCGTTTTCGGGTGTTGCTTACAGCGGTGCCGGCTGGATGATTTCGACCCAGTAGCCGTCCGGATCCTTGATGAACGCCAGGCTCTTCATGCGGCCGTCGGTCAGGCGCTTCTGGAAATCGCAGCCCAGTTCCTCGAAGCGCTCGCAGGCGGCGACGATGTCCGGCACCGAGATGCAGATGTGGCCGAAACCGCGCGGGTCGGTGTTGCCGTTGTGGTACGCGAAGTCCGCGTCGTTTTCGGTGCCGTGGTTGTGGGTCAGTTCCAGGATGCCGGGGATCGACTTCATCCACTCGGTGCGGGCTGCGGCGTCCGCCGGGATCTGCGCCTTGTCGACCAGCGCGAGGAAGTACAGGCTGAATTCGGCTTCCGGGAAGTCGCGCTTTTCCACCAGCGAGAAACCGAGCACGCGGGTGTAGAAGTCCAGCGACCGGGTGATGTCCTTTACGCGCAGCATGGTGTGGTTGAAGACGAAGTTGCGGGTTGCGCTGTCCGGCGTGGCGGTCACGCCAGGGAAAGTGTTCAGTTCGTGCAGGCTCATGGGCCCTCCGTGACGAATGGGGCGAGTGAATGGCGCAATGATACGCATGCCTTGGGACATCGCCAAACCTCACGTGCAGGCTTGCCCTGCCAGGAGGCTGGGCTCAGACTGCTCGGCTCAGTCTGCCGGTGTCCTTCGAATGATCCGACCGTTCAAATCGCTGTTCGTTTTCCTTTGCTTGTCGTTGTGCGCCGCGGGCGCGTCGGCCCAGGCGCCGGAGATAGCCTGGCCCGCCGGCTGGCAGGTTGAGGCCCTGCCTGACACATCGCCGCAGGTGTCGCGTCAGCGCGGGGTGAAGACCGATGCCGAAGGGAATCAGGTGATGGTGATGGAGTTGACCATGACCCGAGTGGAAACCGGCCATCAAGTCAACCTGCAAGGGGTGCTGCTGGAAATGCGCAAAGCGGTGCAGAAGGACTTCTTCCAGGGCGGCTACCAGAGTGTGTGCAACAGGATCCACTCATCCGTCCTGGGTTCGCTGTCGGCACTTGAGACCACCTGCACGGTCACTGAAAACGGCAGGCACGTGTTGTCGCAAACATTGGTCGCTGCCCTCGACGCTCAGAACGCCTATGTACTTTCGTATGCGGGAGAGGCCGAGATGTTCAAACAGAGCACCGACGAAATAGCGTCGATACGAAACAGCTTGAAACTTTAATCCTGACCGGGCGGTCTGCACCGTTATAGATGCCCGAAAGCATTAAGCACAAAGATAACTGCGAGCCGGCCGGCAATATTCTGCTGCAAATTCGTACTGCGTCTGGCGCAAGGCCGATCAACTTTTCAGACGGGGCTCGTTGCATTTGTTAAATATTGTCCACAAAAAAGCCCTGCATCGGCAGGGCTTTTTCTGTTGGCGCAAGATCAGCCGCGCAACCAGGAATCGACGGTGGCTGCCCCGTACTGTTCTTTCCAGGCTTTCAGGCCGCGGTGGTTGCCGCCTTTGGTCTCGATCAGTTCGCCGGTGTGCGGGTTTTGGTACACCTTGACCACGCGGGCGCGGCGGGTCTTGGGTGCTGCGGCCACTTGCTGGCCGGATTTCGCCGGGTTCGGATCGAGGATGGCGATGATGTCCTTCAGGCCTTTGCCGTAGGTTTTCATCAGTCCCTGGAGCTTCTCTTCGAATTCGATTTCTTTCTTGAGCCCGGCATCGTTCTTCAGCGATTCCAGCTGCTTGAGCTGTTCCTGAAGGGCTTTTTCAGCTGCACGAAATTCAGCGAGTCTGGACAATATCGTTACTCCAATAGTGTGTTTGGCTGATACCAACCGCAAACAAAGCCTTCGGACGTCAGCCTTGAAGCGACTCGGTGATAATTGGCTCACCTGCCTATCTTGCAACAGGTAAGAAAAATTGTAGTAGTTAATGCCGCAAGAGTAAATCCTGACTTTTTCTTCATGTAACAATCGCGTTGTTTTGTTTCAAATTGGTGCGCCAGGCCACAGGGGGAAGGATGAGAACGCCTAATTAACGGTGAGTTAATGCGTTAATGAATTCGGCCGCCGGCATGGGTTTGCCGTAGAGGTAGCCTTGCAGGAAGTTGACGTGATGTAACGTCAGGTATTGGCTTTGTTCTTCGGTCTCCACGCCTTCGGCGACGATGCCCAGGTCCAGCTTGGCGCACAGTTCGATGATGCTGTCCAGGATGTGCCGCGACAACGCATCGAGACCGATCATGGCGACGAAGCTCTGGTCGATCTTCAGGAAGTCGACGTTGAACGTGCGCAAGTAAGTCAGGCTCGAATGGCCGGTGCCGAAGTCGTCGATGGCGATCCTCACGCCCGCTTCGCGCAGTTCGCTGAAGAGGCGGTGGGTGATGTCGGTGGGCTCGACCAGTTCGCGTTCGGTGAGCTCCAGCACCAGGTGGATGCTGCCCGGCTCGAACGCGGCGAGGAATTCGCGGCAGTCCTGTACCAGTTCCAGGTTCTGGCAGTGACTGGCGCTGATGTTGATGCCGATGTGGAAGGGCGTGACGAAGGTAGACGAAACCGGCCCCAGCAGGGCGGCGGTCTGCTGCATCAGCGAGCGGGTCATCGGTACGATCAGGCCTGAATGCTCGGCAAAGGGGATGAACAGGTCGGGGCGGACCAGGCCTTCTTTCGGGTGGTTCCAGCGCATCAGCACTTCGGTTCCCGACCATTGCTTGCTGTCGCCGTGGACCACCGGCTGGAAGTAGGGAATGAACTCTCCGGCTTCCAGTGCGCGGAGCATTTCATGGCTCGGTGACGTGGAGCGCTTTTGCACGATGTAGCCGATGGCGCCGGACACCGCGCCGAAAAAGATCAGCAGGCTGAACAAGGGCGGGTATTCGTCCGCCATGTAACGCCACACCTTGCCCTCAGGAAACCCCGCCGACACCGAAAAGGCATAGCGCGATGAGTTCAGCGTGCTTTGCGCCACCGGCAACGGTGGGAGGGCGCCTTGATGCACTTTGCCGTCGGCGGACAGCCAGTTGTTGCCCACCTGCAACAGCAGCAGGGTCTGCCGCCCGATCAGGCGCAGGATGTTGCTCAGGTGGTAGCCGTCCAGCGTAGTCAGTGCGCCGCCCCGGCCTCCGCTCAGCCGATAGACCAGCAGTGCGGTGTCGGGCGTCACCGGGTTGCCGTTCATGAGCCACAGTTTGCCCTGGGTGTAGTCGCCGGGGTTGACGGCCTCCTTGAAGTGGCCGAACAGCGAGCTGCAATAAAGGTTGTCGTCCCACACAAGGTTGGTCGAGCGGACGAAGGGGCGGCGGGTGACCTGTTCGCGCAGGGCCAGTTGCGCCGTGTCGCAGGGTTGGCCGGCCAGAGGCAGCAGTTCGAGGGCGGCCTGGGCCGTGTTGTCGAGCATCAGTTCGAACTGACGCAGCGCTTCTTCGGCGGTCTGCTCCGCGCTCTGCTGCAAGGTGCGCTCGGCCTGCAGGTAGAGAATGGCGGTGCCCGACAGGATCGGCAGCAAGCCGCACAGCAGGGTCACGATGATCCGGGTGCCGGGCTTGCGGCGGGATCGGGCGGTCAGCGGCATGGGGGCATCCTGTCGCGGGGGAGAGCCGCCCTTGAATGCAGGGCGCCCTCCGGTAAGTGAGTCGTCAACGCCCATGATAGATGGCTGTCGGTGCCTGTGCCGTTCAAGGGCGATGTCGCCGGGTCGCCGACGCTATGAAGGCGAGGGTGGCGGGCGACGCCTGGCGGCTGTCCAGCACGGCCAGCCCCACCTGTCGGCGCACGGCGGGGGACAACGGCCGTTTCACGTAGCGGCCGGCGGTGTCCGCCGGCAATGAGCCTTCGGCCACGAGGCTGACCGCGTCGCCACGGCCGACGACATCGAGTGTGCTCAGCAGTTGCGAACAGCGGTAGCGGATGTTGGGGCTCAGGCGGGCCGCGCTGAAAAGGCGCGAGACCAGTTCCGAAGAGCCGGCCTCGGTGAGCACGAAAGGATCGTCGCACAGATCCTTGAGGCTCACGTGCGCCCGTGCCGCCAACGGATGGCCGGCCGGGAGCAGGGCGACCATCCGGTCCTCGATCAGGGGGAACGTGTCGAAGCGCTCTTGCGGCAAGACCACGAAACCGATGTCGATCCGCCGCTCTTCCAGCCACTGGATCACTTGTCGGTCCGGCCCTTCCTCGATGTGCACCTCGATGCCCGGATGGGTCTGGCGGTATGCCTCCAGGATGCCGGGCAGCAGCGTGACCGAAGAGGTCGGGCCGAACGAACCGATGCGCAGCGTGCCGCGCTTCATTCCCCGGGCATCGGCCGCCTCCTGACGCAAGGTGTCGGCCAGCCCGAGCATGGCCCGGGCGCGCAGCAGCAATTGTTCGCCGATGTCGCTGAGCTCCACTTGGGCGGCATGCCGACGCAAGAGTTCGACGCCCAGTTCCTGCTCCAACGACTTCAGGGCATGGGACACCGCCGACTGGGAAATGCCCAGGCGATTGGCGGCGAGGGTGAATCCGCGCAATTCGGCCACCCGCGAAAAGATTTCCAGTTGAGTCAGGGTCATGAGCTTTTACTCATTTTACGATGATGAACAATCGAACAAATGATACGGCATCCGTTCTCTTTGTCTCGGGAGTGTTATGTCCGGTTATGAGCAAATCCGCCCGGCGCGTTCGGACGTGCCGGTGTACGTGAACCTGGCGCTGGTCACCATGGTCTGGGGCGGCACCTGGGTGGCCGGTCGGCTGCTGGCCGGCCAGCTGAGCCCGATGTTTGCCGCCAGCCTCAGGTTCCTGCTGGCCAGCGCGGCGCTGCTGGTCTTTCTGCGGCTGGCGCGGATCCCGCTGGCCCGGCCGAGCCGCCGGCAATGGCTGCAACTGACGGTGCTGGGGTTCTTCGGGATCTTCCTTTACAACCTGTGTTTCTTTTACGGCCTGCAATACATCAACGCGTCGCGGGCCTCGCTGATCGTGGCGTTGAATCCGGCGGTGATCGGCCTGGCGTCCTGGCTGCTGTTCAAGGAACGGCTGGAACGAATGAAAGTCCTCGGCATCGCGGTCTGCATCGCCGGCGCGGTAACGGTGATCGTCAGCCGCGACCCGCAATCGCTGGCGGCATCGCCGAAGGCCTGGATCGGAGATCTGCTGATCTTCGGCTGCGTGCTGGGCTGGGGCGTGTACTCGCTGTTTTCCCGTAGCCTCAGCCAGAGCCTCGGCCCGGTGCAGACGGTGACCTACTCCATCCTGCTCGGCACGGGAATGTTGTGGGCGTTGGCGGCCCTGCGCGGCGAACTGGATTGGGCGAGACTGGCCGACCTTGGCGCAGAGCAGTGGTGGAGCCTGGTCTACCTCGGCGTGCTCGGTTCGGCGCTGGCCTACATCGGCTACTACGACGGCATCCGCAAGATCGGCGCGACGCGCGCCGGCGTGTTCATCGCCCTCAACCCGCTGACGGCGGTGATCCTCGGTGCCCTGTTGCTCGGCGAGCGGCTGACGCCGGCCATGTGCCTGGGCGGGGCGGTGATCCTGGCGGGGATCTACCTGTGCAACAAACCCTTTGCAGCGACGCGCAAAAGGCGGATTTTATAGAGAGGGCAGACAATCCGTTTTACGCTGTGTAGAATCCGGTTACGCATACAATAATAATCGTCTTCTGGCAGCAGAAGCCTCGCCCGCAAGAGCCTTGGGTCGACAATGAAGATATTCGGGTTACAACTGATCTACGGTGACTTCCTCGCCCGCAGCGTGCGTGGCGTCTCCTGCGCACCGCCCCGCGCCCTCAGCATGACTGGCAACTAACTTTGGTTAATTGATAAGAATGATGAGGCGCCTACCATGGCAGATCTGTACGAAAACCCAATGGGCCTGATGGGCTTTGAGTTCATCGAATTCGCGTCGCCGACGCCCGGCACCCTGGAGCCGATCTTCGAGATCATGGGCTTCACCAAGGTCGCGACCCACCGCTCCAAGAACGTGCACCTGTACCGTCAGGGCGCGATCAACCTGATCCTCAACAACGAACCCCACAGCGTCGCCTCGTACTTTGCCGCCGAGCACGGTCCGTCGGTGTGCGGCATGGCGTTCCGGGTCAAGGATTCGCAGAAGGCCTACAGCCGTGCGCTGGAACTCGGCGCCCAGCCGATCCACATCGAGACCGGCCCGATGGAGCTGAACCTGCCGGCGATCAAAGGCATCGGCGGCGCGCCGCTGTACCTGATCGACCGTTTCGGCGAAGGCAGCTCGATCTACGACATCGACTTCGTGTTCCTCGAAGGCGTCGACCGTCATCCGAAAGGCGCGGGCCTGAAGATCATCGACCACCTGACCCACAACGTGTACCGCGGCCGCATGGCCTACTGGGCGAACTTCTACGAGAAGCTGTTCAACTTCCGCGAGATCCGCTACTTCGACATCAAGGGCGAATACACCGGCCTGACCTCCAAGGCGATGACCGCTCCGGACGGCATGATCCGCATCCCGCTCAACGAAGAGTCGTCCAAGGGCGCCGGCCAGATCGAAGAGTTCCTGATGCAGTTCAACGGCGAGGGCATCCAGCACGTGGCGTTCCTCACCGACGACCTGGTCAAGACCTGGGACGCGCTGAAGAAGATCGGCATGCGCTTCATGACCGCGCCGCCGGACACCTACTACGAAATGCTCGAAGGCCGCCTGCCGAACCACGGCGAGCCGGTCGACCAGCTGCAGGCTCGGGGCATCCTGCTCGACGGTTCCTCGGAGCCGAACGACAAGCGCCTGCTGCTGCAGATCTTCTCGGAAACCCTGATGGGCCCGGTGTTCTTCGAATTCATCCAGCGCAAGGGCGACGATGGCTTCGGCGAGGGCAACTTCAAGGCGCTGTTCGAGTCGATCGAGCGTGACCAGGTGCGTCGTGGCGTGCTGACCGCCGAGTAAGCTTCAACGATGCAAAAAAGCCCGGCCTGCAATCCTGCAGGCCGGGCTTTTTCATGCCTTCACATTCCCTTGCGGGAGCGAGCCTGCTCGCGATTGCGATCGTTCGGTCGATATCCATTTCGAGTCTGAAGACGTCATCGCGAGCAGGCTCGTTCCTACAGGTTTTTGGTTCGGGGACTACGGGCGGCGTTGGCGCATCAGGTGCTTGAAACCTTCGAACACCAGCACCATCACCGCCATCCAGATCGGGATGTAGGTCAGCCATTCGCCGGACTTGATGCTTTCGCCCAGCAGCAGCGCCACGCCCAGCAGCAGCACCGGTTCCACGTAGCTGAGCAGGCCGAACAGGCTGAACGGCAGCAGACGGCTGGCGATGATGTAGACCACCAGCGCCGAGGCGCTGATCAGGCCGAGCAGGGGGATCAGCCAGGCCAGGGCCGGGTATTGGTCGAACACGCCGAAGCCTTGCTCGCCGCCCCGCACGAACCAGTAGGCCACGGGCAGCATCAGGGTCATGTCGACCCACAAGCCGCCGAGGTTGTCCGTCTTCAGGCGTTTGCGCAGCACGAAGTACAGCGGATAGCCGACCACCACCACCAGCGTCGCCCAGGAGAAGCCGCCCACCTGGTACAGCTCGTTGAGCACGCCCAGGCTGGCGAAGAACACGGCGACCTTCTGCAGGTACGACAGGCTCTCGCCGTAGGCGATCCGGCCGGTCAGCACCATGGCCAGCGGCAGCAGGAAGTAGCCCAGCGACACATCGAGGCTGTAGCCGTTGAGCGGCGCCCACATGAATAGCCACAGCTGCACGCCGAGCAGGGCGGACGACAGCGCCAGGCCGCCGATCAGCTTCGGCTGCCCGGCCAACCGGCGCAGCAGTTCCGCCACCCGGCGCCACTCGCCGGACAGCAGCATGAACACGGTCATGCAGGGCACGGTCAGCAGCATCCGCCAACCGTAGATTTCCACGCCGCTCAGGGGGCTGAGCAACGAGGTGTAGAAATACATGACGGCAAACAGCGTCGAAGCCGTCACCGAGAGAGCGATACCTTTAGCCAAACTGTCCTCGCGGGTTGCAGGTCAAACGGGGCGCGCAGGATACGTGGTTTTTGTGCTGAATATTGGCCGAGTGCTCAATATTTCCCACATCGTGAAGATAAGCACAAAAACCGGGGGAGTGATTGTCTTGATCCTGCCCCGGGGCGGCCTCAGTGACGCCATCGCCAGCGGGCTGGCTCCCACCTTGTTTTCAGGTGAACGCAGAACCTGCATTCACCTGAATCCCTGTAGGAGCCAGCCCGCTGGCGATGGCTTCAGTCGAGGCAAAACAGCCCTCAGGCCGAACGCGGCCGGCGCCCCGACACGAAATGGCTCACATCGTTGAACCCCGGCGTCGAGGCATGCCCCGGCGTGACCAGCGAATCGATGAACGCCTCGTCCTCAGCGGTGATCTTCACCGCTTGGGCCTTGGTGTAGGCATCCCATTGCGCTTCGGTGCGCGGCCCGACGATGGCCGAGGTCACGGCGCTGTTGTTCAGCACCCAGGCGATGGCGAACTCGACGATCCCCACCCCGCGGTCCTGGGTGTACTGCTGGATCTGCTGGGCGATGCGCAGCGACTCCACCCGCCATTCGGTCTCCAGGATGCGTTTGTCCTGGCGGCCGGCGCGGCTGTCGGCGTCGGGTTTGACGTCCGGCGCGTATTTGCCGCTGAGCACGCCACGGGCCAGCGGGCTGTAGGGCACCACGCCCAGCCCATAGGCCTGGGCGGCGGTGATCTGCTCGGTCTCGGCCTGGCGGTTGACGATGTTGTACAGCGGCTGGCTGATCACCGGACGGTCGACGCCGAGCTTGTCGGCGATGCGCACCACCTCGGCGATCCGCCAGCCCCGGTAGTTCGACAGGCCCCAGTAGCGGATCTTGCCCTGGCGGATCAGGTCGCCGATGGCCGAAACCGTCACCTCCAGCGGCGTGCTGTGGTCCTCGCGGTGCAGGTAATAGATGTCGAGGTAGTCGGTGCCGAGCCGGGTCAGGCTGGCCTCCAGGCCGTTGAACAGGTGCTTGCGGCTCAAGCCGCTGCGGTTCGGCACACCTTCGGTCGGGCCGAAGCCGACCTTGGTCGCCAGCACCCATTCGTGGCGACGGCGGGCGATGGCCTCGCCGACGATCTCTTCCGAGCGGCCGTTGGTGTAGACGTCGGCGGTGTCGATGAAATTGATGCCCTGGTCCCAGGCCTTGTCGATGATGCGCAGCGAATCTTGTGCGCTGGTCTGTTCGCCGAACATCATCGTGCCCAGGGTGAGGGTGGACACCTGCAGACCCGAGTGCCCCAAAGTGCGATAGCTCATGCCGAATTCCTTTTGCCGGAGGGAAAGCCTCCATCAAATACCAGAAGCGCCTGGCGCGGCAAAGTGAATTATCGGCTCAACGTTTTGCAGCGCTCGCGCAGGAACGCCTGCAACACCTTGACCCGCTCCGACACCTGCACCCGGTGCGGGCACAGCAGATTGAACGGCACGCTTTCGCCGTGCCAGTCGTCGAACAGCGTCACCAGCCGGCCGGCGCGCACGTCCTCGGCCACGTCGAGCCAGGCCTTGTAGGCGATCCCGTGCCCGGCCAAGGCCCAGCGCCGGGCGACTTCGCCGTCGTCGCTCAGATAGTCGCCGTGGACTTCGACCTCCAGGCTCTCGTCGCCGCGGCCGAAACGCCAGGTGTTGTACGGCCGGCCATTGCGCAGGTAAAGCAGGGCGCTGTGTCCGCTCAGTTCGCCGGGGTGCTGCGGCGAACCGTGGCGCGCCACATACGCGGGGCTGGCGCAGGCCACGCGACGGTGCTCGGGCAGGATCGGCAGCGCCACCAGCGTTGAATCGCTCGGCACGCCGAAGCGCAGCGCCACGTCCACCGTTTCGCGAAACAGGTCCGCGTGACGGTCGTTGAGCAGCAGCTGCAGCTGGATGTGCGGATGCTCGCGCTTGAAATCGTCCAGCCACGGCAGCAGCACGTTGCGCCCGAAGTCCGACGGTGCCGCCAGCTGCAGGACGCCGCTCAAGCCTTCGGTCTGCTGCTTGAGCGCCAGTTCGCCCTCGGCCAGCGTGGCCAGGGCCAGGCGCACGCTTTCCAGGTAGCGCCGGCCCTCTTCGGTCAGGCGCATGCTGCGGGTGGAGCGGGCGAACAGGCGGATGCCCAGGCGTGTCTCCAGACGCTTCAGCGCGATGCTGGCGGCCGCCGGGGTGAGCTCCAGCGTCCGGGCGGCGGCGGAAATGCTACCCGAATCGGCGGTGCGGACGAAGATCTCCAGATCGAGTATCGAGCTCATTGGTAAAAATCCTTTAAAGATCCTTCCGATTTACCGGGATTTTTCTTCGATTGGCAACCCGTGAATATGGAATCTCCTTAAGCCCAGCGGAGCCACTGTCATGAAACCACTCGAATCTTCCTTGCGCGATCAGACCGTCGTCGTCATCGGCGGCAGCAGCGGCATCGGTGCCGCCGTCGCATCCGGCGCCGCCGCGCGGGGCGCCCGCGTCTACGCAGTCGGCCGGCGGATCGATGCCGGCGCCGGCGACGTCCGTCAGGCGTCCGCCGACATCACCGATGATGCGTCGCTGCGCCAATTGTTCGAACGCATCGGCGCCTTCGATCACTTGGTGATCACTGCGGGCCCGAACGTCAGCGCCAAGCCCCTGGCCGACAGTGACCTGCTGCTCGCGCAACAGGCGTTCGACGTGAAGTTCTGGGGCGCGGTGCGTTCGATCCAGCAAGCGCTGCCGTACCTGAGCGAGCGGGGCAGCATCACCCTGACGTCCGGCCTGCTGTCGCGCAAGTTCGTGGCCGGGCAGTTCATCAAGACCACCCTGAACGCCGCGCTTGAGGCGCTGGCCAAACAGTTGGCCAAGGAGCTGGCGCCGCGCCGGGTCAATGTGATCAGCCCCGGCGTGACCGACACCGAAGCCTACGCCGGCATGGATGAAAGCCAGCGTGCGGCGATGTTCGCCCGCACCTCGGCGGCGTTGCCGGTGGGCCGGATCGGCACGCCGCAGGAGTTGGCAGACGCCTTCACGCTGGTGATGGAAAACGGCTTCATCAGCGGCAGCATCATCGACGTCGACGGAGGCGGACTGTTATGACCTGGCATTTCGACCACCTGGCGTTCAGCACGCCGGACGGGCCAGCGGTGCAGGACGCCTTCGATGGATTGCTGGGGCTCAAGCCCGGCCGGCGGCCGCCGTTTCCGTTTCCCGGCCGATGGCTGTACCAGGATGCCCAGGCGTTGGTGCATGTGATCGAGCAGCCTGCGCTAGAGGATACGGTGCTGAGCCACATTGCCTTTCGCACCGATGACGACGCGGCGCTCGTGCTCAAGCGGGTGCAAGCCAGCGGTTTGCCGTATCAGGTGGCGCAGGTGCCGGAGGACGGGATCTGGCAGATCTTCGTGCAGATGCCCGGCGGGCTGGTGATCGAGTTGGATGCGAAAGCGCGCGTTGCTTGAGTGCGCTCGATGCAGGCAGGGGGTCACCCACGAAAAACGGCCCGAAAGGGCCGTTTGTGCATCGCTCGCGAATTACGCCCGCAACGTGCGCGTCATGCGCAGCGCCAACAGGCTGCCGCCGACGATGACGGCCGCCAGCAGGTACAGCGCCGCATCGGTCGACCCGGTGCTGTCCTTGACCCAGCCCACCAGGTACGGGCTCAGGAAACCGGCCATCTGGCCCATGGAGTTGATCAACGCCAGGCCGCCCGCCGCCGCGCCTGCGCTGAGCATCGCCGTCGGCACCGGCCAGAACATCGGCAGGCCGGTGAGGGCGCCCATGGTGGCGAGGGTCAGGCCGAGGATGGCGAGGGTCGGGTTGGCGGCGAAGTTCACCGCGATCAGCAGGCCGGCGGCGCCCATCAGCATCGGCACCACCAGGTGCCAGCGGCGTTCCTTGCGCAGGTCCGCCGAGCGGCCGACCACCAGCATGAACAGTGCCGCCAGCAGGTACGGGATCGCGCTCAGCCAGCCGATCACCAGGTTGTCGCTGAAGCCCAGGTTCTTGATGATCGACGGCAGCCAGAAGTTGATCGCGTACACGCCGCTCTGGATGCAGAAGTAGATCAGGCCGAACGCCCAGATCGCCGGGTTCTTGAACACTTCGGTCAACGAATCGGAGGCGGTCTTGGGCTTGTTCGCCAGGTCTTCGGCCTGGTCGGCCTCCAGCACCTTGCGCTCCTGGGGGCTCAGCCACTTGGCGTTGGCGAAGCTGTCGCTGAGCAGGAAGTACGCGAGCACGCCCAGCACCACGGTCGGAATGCCTTGCAGCAGGAACATCCACTGCCAGCCGGCGAGGCCGCCCTGGCCTGCGGCGAAGTGGTTGAGGATCCAGCCGGAGAACGGGCTGCCGAGCAGGCCCGAGACCGGGATCGCCGACATGAACAGCGCCATGATCCGCCCGCGGCGGAACGTCGGGAACCACTGCGAGAGGTACAGCACCACACCGGGGAAGAACCCGGCTTCGGCGGCGCCGGTGAACAGGCGCAAGGTGTAGAACTGGGTCGGGGTAGTGACGAACAGCAGGCAAGTCGACAGCGTGCCCCAGGTGATCATCATCAGGGCGATCCAGCGCCGCGGACCGAACCTGGTCAGCGCCAGGTTGCTCGGCACGCCGCACAGCACGTAGCCGATGAAGAAGATCCCGGCGCCGAGGCCGTAGACGGTTTCGCTGAACTTCAGCGCGTCGAGCATCTGCAGCTTGGCGAAGCCCACGTTCACCCGGTCGAGGTAGTTGAACAGGTAGCAGATGAAGATGAAGGGGATCAAACGCAGGGTGATGCGTTTGTAGACGGCATTCTTGTCGTCAGCGATGGCCTGGACAGCTGCGGCGCTCTGTGACATGGCGACTCTCTCTTTATTATGATTTTTTGCGATGCAAGGGTAACGTTGATCGCCCTGAGAGTCTCGGCCACCTTTGGCCGGATTGTCTTTGTGCCTGAGCACAGGGTTTGTCGCCGGACCCTGTGCGGGTGAACAACCGTCCGCGCCCGTTTTCAAGGATTTTGCCCACTATGTTCGAACTCGATCACGACCTCGCGCAGGACATCGTCGACCGGGCCATGGCCATTCTGCCCTACAACGTCAATGTCATGGACAGCCAGGGGCTGATCCTGGGCAGCGGCGAGCCGGAGCGCATCAACACCCGCCACGAAGGCGCGCAACTGGTGCTGGCCAACGGCCGGGTGGTGGAGATCGACGCCCAGACCGCCGTGCACCTCAAAGGCGTGCAGCCGGGGATCAACCTGCCGCTGATGCTCGATGGTCGGCTGATCGGCGTGCTCGGCATCACCGGCGAGCCGGAGCCACTGCGCACGTACGCCGAACTGGTGCGCATGACAGCCGAAATGCTGGTGGGCCAGCGCAACCAGCAGGCTGAGCAGCAGTGGCGGCGCCAGCGCTGCGATGACCTGCTGGCGCTGCTGCTGAGCGAGGCGGGGGATTCGCCGAGGCTGGTGGACGAGGCGCAGCAGCTGGGGCTCAAGCCGCAGTTGACGCGGGTGCCGTACCTGTTCGAGCTGGGCCTGGAGCAGGGCGCGGGGCAAACGGTCGAGGCCCTCGGTGCCTGGCTGATGTCGCGCTACCCGGACAGCTGGTGCGTGAGCTCGGCCAAATCGTCGCTGCTGTGGTGCCGTCCGGCGGGGCAGGCTCTGGAGCATGACCGCCTGCTGGAAAAGCTCGACGGGCAGGGCTGGAACATCCTGCGCATCGCCGTGGGCGGGCAGGCCGACGGTTTGGCTGGGCTGCGCCGCTGCTACCGGCGGGTCGGCGATTTGCTGGCGTATGGCCGTGAGGTGCTGCCGAGTTCGCGGCTGCTCAAGCTCGACCGCTATCGCCTGCCGGTGATGCTCTGGCGGCACCGCAACGACGACGCCCTCGATGAACTGCTCAAGCCGCTGCGCAAGGTGATCGCCAAGGACAGCAACGGCCAGTTGCTGGCGACGCTGCGCAGCTGGTGCGAGCACGACGGCCAGAGCCAGGCCTGCGCCGACGCGCTGGGCATCCACCGCAACAGCCTGCGTTACCGCATGGAGCGGATCGCCGAACTGAGCGGGGTGGACCCGCTGCGGCTGGACGGAATGCTCGCGCTGTACCTGGGGGTGCAGCTCTTGCCGCAGACCTGAGGGCTTTGAGGACACACCGCCAAACCCTGTAGGCGCTTGCCTGCAAGCGAAGAGGCCGGCACTGCCGACATCTCTGCTGCCTGACCCGCCGCCATCGCCAGCAGGCTGGCTCCCACATGGATTGCGGGGGTACCCACCACATCGGAGGTCACCGCAGACCTGTGGGAGCTGGCTTGCCAGCGATGGGGCCGGCACTGCCAGCATCTCTGCTGCCTGACTACCGCCATCGCTGGCAAGTCGAGTCGTCGCACCGCAGCTCCCACAATGTCATTCGCAGAGCCCCGGTTTTGTGGAATTGAACAATAAACGCCCCCGCCGCTTGTGCAGCGGACAGGCGTCAAGGGCACTGGGGGCTGGCAGCATGGACGCCATTGCAACTGGAGAATTCGCATGAAGATCGTCATCGCACCCGATTCGTTCAAGGACAGCCTGAGCGCCCAAGGCGTGGCCGAGGCCATTGCGGCGGGCCTGACGCAGGTCTGGCCTGAGGCGACGCTGGTCAAGTGCCCCATGGCCGACGGCGGCGAGGGGACGGTGGAGTCGATCCTGGCCGCCTGCGAAGGCGAGCTGCGCCGCACCCAGGTGCGCGGCCCGTTGGGGGTGCCGGTCGACGCCGCCTGGGGTTGGCTTTCGCACAGCCGCACCGCGATCATCGAAATGGCCGAGGCCAGCGGCCTGCAATTGGTGCCGCCGGGGCAGCGCGACGCCTGCGTCAGCAGCACGTTCGGCACCGGTGAGCTGATCCGCGCGGCGTTGGACGCCGGGGCGCAGCGGGTGATCCTGGCCATCGGCGGCAGCGCCACTAACGATGGCGGCGCCGGGGCGATGCAGGCGTTGGGCGTGAACCTGCGAGATGCCCAAGGGCAAGCGCTGGCGCCGGGCGGCCTCGCCCTGGCGCAGTTGGCGCAACTGGAGCTCGACGGGCTGGACCCGCGCCTGGCGCAGGTGCGCTTCGACATCGCCGCCGATGTCAACAACCCGCTGTGCGGCCCCCACGGCGCCTCGGCGATCTTCGGCCCGCAGAAGGGCGCCTCGCCGGCACAGGTGCAACAGCTGGATCAGGCCCTCGGGCATTTTGCCGACCTCTGTGCCCAGGCGCTGGGCAAGGATGTGCGCGACGAGCCCGGCAGCGGCGCGGCGGGCGGCCTGGGGTTTGCGGCCAAGGCGTTTCTCGGTGCGCGCTTCCAGGCGGGCGTCGAGGTCGTGGCGGAACTGGTGGGCCTGGCGGACGCCGTGCAGGGCGCGGATCTGGTCATCACCGGGGAAGGGCGCTTCGATGCCCAGACCCTGCGCGGCAAGACGCCGTTCGGCGTGGCGCGCATCGCCAGCCAGCGCGGCGTGCCGGTGATCGTCATCGCCGGCACCTTGGGCGAGGGCTATCAGGCCCTCTACGACCACGGCATCGACGCCGCCTTCGCCGTGACCGGCGGGCCGATGCCGCTGGAGCAAGCCTGCGCCGAAGCGCCGCGCCTGCTGCGCGAGCGGGCCTGCGACATCGCCAGGGTGTGGCGACTGGCCAAGCGCAACGCCTGACCAGAGCACCCCAGGGGTGAGGGAGCTGCTCCCGCTGAGTTGCCCGGCGCCCCTCTCATCGAGGTGAGTGCTGCGCGGTCGGACAACTCCCTCACGGCAGGCGGTGTTTCATCGCTGCAACACCTTGAAAAATATTTCATCCCCGCCCGAAAAAAACCTCAAGCCTGGCCGATACAACGGTCAGGCGCACAAAGACTCCTTCGAACAGTGGCGCCGCACCGGATCCGACCACGGGCCAGTGATAAGCGCAAGGACGCTCGCCGTTACCCTCATTCGAGAGTGCTCCTATGTCTTTGCGTAATCTGAATATCGCGCCCCGTGCCTTCTTAGGTTTTGCCTTCATTGCCCTGCTGGTGGTCGTGCTCGGCGTATTCGCCGTCAACCGCATGTCGATCATCCGCCAGGCCTCCATCGACATGGAAACCACGCAACTGCCCAGCGTGACCCAACTGGCCGTGGTGACGGAAAACGTCCTGCGCCTGCGCATCCTGTCGTTCCGCATCCTGGTCAACCGCGAGCCGGCCGGCCTGCAAGAGGCCCAGACCCGCATCGGCGTGCTGGTCGAGAAAGTGCGCACCGCCCAGGCCGCCTACGCGGCATTGCCGGCCGGCGCCGAAGAGCGCGCGTTGTATCAGTCGTTCGCGAACACCCTGGACAGCTACCTGCAAGCGCAGAACCAGATGCTGGATCTGTCGCGCCAGGACAAAGTCGACGAGATGCGCACCCTGATCAACACCAAGATCAAGGACGGCACCGACCTGATGGGCGAGCAGCTCAACAAACTGATCGCGATCAACGCCGCCGATGCGAAGACCGCCTCGACCCAGGCCGGCGAGCATTACGACAGCGCCATCACCGGGATCGTCGTCGTCGCGCTGATCGCGGCCGTGGCCACCGTACTGTTGGCCTTGCTGCTGACCCGCAGCATCGTCACCCCGCTGAACCGGGCGGTGACGGCGGCGCAGACCATCGCCGGCGGCAACCTGACCAAAGCCATCGAGGTCGACGGCAAGGATGAACCGGCGCGCCTGCTCGAAGCGCTGGCGCAGATGCAGGCCAACCTGCGCAAGACCATCGAACAGATCGCCGGCTCCGCCACGCAGCTGGGCGCCGCCGCCGAAGAGCTCAGCGCGGTGACCGAAGAGGCCTCCCGCGGCCTGCAGCAGCAGAACGATGAAATCGAACAGGCCGCCACCGCCGTCAACGAAATGACCGCAGCGGTGGAAGAAGTGGCGCGCAACGCGGTGTCCACCTCCGAAGCCTCGAACCAGTCCACCCACGCCGCCCGTGAAGGCCGCGACCAAGTGGTGAAAACCGTCGACGCGATCCAGACCATGACCCACGACGTGCAGAACACCGCGCAGATGATCGAAGGCCTGGCCGCCCAGGGCCGTGACATCGGCAAGGTGCTGGACGTGATCCGCGCCATCGCCGAACAGACCAACCTGCTGGCGCTCAACGCCGCCATCGAAGCGGCCCGTGCCGGCGAGGCCGGACGCGGCTTTGCGGTGGTGGCGGACGAAGTGCGGGCCCTGGCCCACCGCACCGCGCAATCGACCCAGGAAATCGAGAAAATGGTCGCCGGCATCCAGAACGGCACCGGCGAGGCGGTCGAGTCGATGCAGCAGAGCAACCAGCGCACCCAGTCCACCCTGGAAATGGCCCGCGCCGCCGGCATCGCCCTGGAGCAGATCACCCAGTCGATCCTACAGATCAACGAACGCAACCTGGTCATCGCCAGCGCGTCGGAAGAGCAGGCGCAAGTCTCGCGGGAAGTGGACCGCAACCTGGTCAACATCCGCGACCTGGCCACCCAGTCGGCTGCCGGGGCCAACCAGACCAGCGCCGCGACCCACGAACTGTCGCGTCTGGCGGTGGATTTGAACGCCATGGTGGCGCGTTTCGTGATTTGAGATACGGTGAAGGCTGGAGACCGCGCAACCAGGAGACGTACATGCGCTATTCAGCCTTGACCCAACGGATCGCCGGGGAGGGAGCAGCGGCCTGGCGGATTCACGACCGAGCGCTGGAGTTGCGCGCCGAAGGCGTCGATGTCCTGCTGCTGACCGTGGGCGATCCGGATTTCGACACGCCGCTGCCGATCATCCACGGCGCCATCGACAGCCTGCTGGCCGGCGATACGCACTACTCGGAGGTGCGCGGCCAGCATGCCCTGCGCAGCCTGATCGCCCGGCGCCACCAGCGGCGCAGCGGTCAGGCGGTGGACGCCGACCATGTGATCGTCATGCCCGGCGCGCAATGCGCCGTGTATTCGGTGGCGCAGTGCCTGCTGGATCCGGGCGACGAGGTGATCGTCGCCGAACCGATGTACGTCACCTACGAAGGCGTGTTCGGTGCTTGCGGGGCGACGGTGGTGCCGGTGCCGGTGCGGCCTGAGAACGGCTTTCGTGTCGACCCGGCGGACGTCGCGGCGCGGATCACCGCCAAGACCCGCGCCATGTTGCTCAACAGTCCCAACAATCCTTCGGGCGCCAGCCTGCCGCTGCTGATCTGGCAAGAGTTGGCGGCGCTGTGCATCCGTCATGACCTGTGGCTGATCAGCGACGAGGTGTACAGCGATCTTTTGTACGAGGGCGAGCATGTCAGCCCGGCGAGCCTGCCGGGCATGGCCGAACGCACGGCGACGGTCAACAGCCTGTCCAAGTCCCACGCCATGACCGGCTGGCGCATCGGCTGGATGATCGGGCCCAAGACCTTGGCCGAGCATTTGGTGAACCTGTCCTTGAGCATGCTGTTCGGCCTGCCGGACTTCGTGCAGAAAGCGGCGCAGGTGGCGCTGGAGAAAGACCTGCCGGAGGTGACCCGGATGCGCGAGGAATACCGCCTGCGGCGGGACCTGGTGTGCGACCGTCTGCGCGGTTGCCCGGGCCTGCACCCGGTGCGCCCGGACGGCGGGATGTTCGTGATGGTCGATGTGCGCCAGACCGGGCTCGGCGCCCAGGCGTTCGCCGAGCGGCTGCTGGAGGGTTACGGGGTGTCGGTGCTCGCCGGAGAGGCCTTCGGGCCCAGTGCGGCGGGGCACATCCGCATCGGGCTGGTGGTGGACCGGGTGAAACTGGCCGATGCCTGCGCGCGGATTGCGCTGTGCGCGGCGCAGCTGTTGCAGGCGCGTACGGCCTGACAGTCATGTGCTGTCTGTGTCGGCCCTATCGCTGGCAAGCCAGCTCCCACAGGTTTTTGGTGTGGCCTCAGATGCTGCTTACAGCCGCGATGCCTGTGGGAGCCAGCCTGCTGGCGATGGCGGCAGTGAAGACGCCGCAGGGCGGGATCCCTCACCCTTCGGGTGACAGGCACAGCAGCCCTCAAGCCTGCCAGGCCGAGGGATTCACCAGGTTTGCAGGCTTCTCTCCCCTCAGCGCCGCCAGTAGGTTGTCCACTGCGCACCGGGCCATGGCCTCGCGGGTTTCGTGGGTGGCCGAGCCCATGTGCGGCGTCGCCACCACGTTGCTCAACTGCAGCAGCGGCGAATCGTGGCTCAGCGGCTCACGTTCGAACACGTCCAGCCCCGCGGCGCGGATGCGCTTGTGGCGCAGGGCTTCGATCAGCGCCGCTTCGTCCACCACCTTGCCCCGGGCGATGTTGATGAAGATGCTCTCGGGGCGCATCAGCGCGAACTGCTCGGCGCCGATCAGGCCTTCGGTCTGCGCGGTGAGCGGCAGGGTCAGGCAGATGAAGTCGGCTTCCCGCAACAGCGCCTCAAGGCTGCGGTATTGCGCGTCGAAGCGCTGCTCCACCGCCGGCTTGCGCGACTGGCTGTGGTAGAGCACCGGCATGCCGAAGCCGAAATGCCCGCGCTGGGCCAGCGCCTCGCCGATCCGGCCCATGCCGATGATGCCCAGGGTCTTGCCGTGCACATCGGTGCCGAAATGCGCAGGGCCGAGGCTGCGGTGCCAATGGCCGCCGCGCACCATGTTCGCCAGTTCCACCACGCGCCGGGCCGTGGCCAGGATCAGGGCGAAACCGGTGTCGGCGGTGGTTTCGGTGAGCACGTCCGGGGTGTTGCTCAACAGGATCCGGCGGCGGGTCAGGTAGTCGATGTCGTAGTTGTCGACGCCCACCGACACGCTCGATACCGCCTCCAGGCGCGGCGCCAGGTCGAGCAGCGCCGCGTCCAGTCTCAGGCTGGCGCCGAGCAGGCCATGGGCGCCGGGCAGGGCGTCGCGCAGCTTCATCAGGCCATCGGCGTCGAGGGCGTCGATCAGCGTCACGTCCACGTGCTCATGCAGCCGGGCCATCAGCGGCGGCGACAGTTTCTTGTACAGCACAACCTGCTTTTTCATCGCGTTCATCTCTCTTTCGAATCAGGAATGGGCCGGCAACGGACGTCGCGCCGCAGGCCTGGGCGTCACCCGGTCGCTGGCGCCGGGGTTGAGGAATGCCGTCAGCAGTACCGACAGCAGCAGCGCGCCGCTCATCAGCAAGTACGAAGCGCCGGGCGAGCCGGTGGAGCCGTTGAGGTAGCCGACCAGGTAGGAGCCGCCGAACGAGCCGAGGGCGCCCATGCTGTTGATCAATGCCATGGCGCCGCCGGCGACGTTGGCCGGCAGGATCTCCGGCACGATGGCGAAGAACGGCCCGTAAGGCGCGTACATGCAGGCCCCGGCGATCACCAGCAAGGTGTAGGACCACCAGAAATGCTCGGCGCCCAGGGCGTAGGAGCCGTAGAACGCCACTGAGGCGATCAGCAGCGGCGGCCAGACGAAACGCTTGCGCTTTTGCAGCTTGTCCGAGCCCCACGACACCAGCAGCATGCCGACCACCGCCGCCAGGTACGGCAGCGCCGACAGCCAGCCGGCCTCGACCATGTCCATCTGCGCGCCGGCCTTGAGGATCGACGGCAGCCACAGCACGAACCCGTAGACGCCGATGCTCCAGCAGAAGAACTGCAGCGCCAGGATGATCACCTTCGGCGAGCGGAACGCTTCGGCGTAGTTCTTCACCGCTTTGATGCCGACCTGCTCGGCGGCCAGGGCGCTTTCCAGGTCGCGCTTCTCGCCGTCGCTCAGCCAGCTGGCCTGGGCCGGACGGTCATCCGCCAGCCGCCACCAGATGAACGCCCAGAGCACCGCCGGCAGGCCTTCGATGATGAACATCCAGCGCCAGCTGAAATGCTGCACCAGATAGCCCGACACCACCGACATCCACAACATCGTCACCGGGTTGCCGAGGATCAGGAAGGTGTTGGCCCGGGAGCGTTCGGCGCGGGTGAACCAGTGGCAGAGGTAGACCAGCATCGCCGGCATCACCGCGGCCTCGACCACGCCGAGCATGAAGCGGATCACGATCAGCCAGTAGGCGTTGGAGACCACCCCGGTGAGAGTGGCGAGGCCGCCCCAGAGGATCAGGCTGACGAAGATGAGTTTCTTCACGCTGTGCTTCTGCGCATAGATCGCGCCCGGCACCTGGAAGAAGAAATAGCCGAGGAAGAACAGCGCGCCGAGCAGGGACGACAGGCCCGGTGTGATCATCAGGTCCGCGGCCATGCCGGAGGCGGCGGCGAAGCCGTAGTTGGCGCGGTCCAGGTACGCCAGGCTGTAGGTGATGAACACGATGGGCATGATGTACCACCAGCGGCGGGCGGCGAGGGTTGCGGTTTTCATGGGTCTTGCTCCTGAGCTTGTTGTTTTTGTCGCAGCAGGTTCAATGGGTGGTTTGTCTGTCAGGGCCTCATCGCTGGCAAGCCAGCTCCCACAGGATCTGCGGTGTACACAAAATCTGTGGGAGCTGGCTTGCCAGCGATGGCGGCCTCAAATTCGGCGCACAGTTCAGCCCGGGTCGGCAGCCCCTCCATGTCGCCACGGCTCTGCACCGCACGGCTGCCGATCCAGTTGGCGCGCCTGACCGCCTCGGCAAAGCTCTGGTGCTCCAGCAGGGCACTGATCATCCCGACGGCGAACCCGTCGCCGGCGCCGACCGTATCGACCACCGTCGCCACCGGCACGCCGGCCACAAAGCCTTGATCCAGTTGCGTGCGGTAATAGGCGCCTTGGGGCCCGAGCTTGATCGCCACCGCTTCGGCGCCCCGGTCGAGGTAGAACGCGGCGATGTCCGCCGGGTCGTCGAACCCGGTGAGCAGACGGCCTTCGGCCAGGCCCGGCAGCACCCAGTGGGCGAGGGCGGCGAGACGGTTGATCTCGGTGACCATCTCCCGTTCGCTGCCCCACAGGCTCGGGCGCAGGTTGGGGTCGAACGACACGCTGCGCCCGGCCTGGCGCATGCGCGTCATCAGGTCATGGGACATGGCCCGGGCCGAGGCCGACAGCGCCGGCGGAATGCCGGTGGCGTGCAGGTGCCGGGCATTGAGCAGCTCTGCCGTGATCGCTTCGGGCGACAGATGGCTGGCCGCCGAGCCCCGGCGAAAGTACTCGACCTGCGGGTCGCTGCCGTCGTCGCTGCGGGACTTGAGCTGGAAACCGGTGGGGTGTGCCGGATCCACCGCCACATGGCTGCAGTCCAGGCCCTCCCGCGCCAGGGATTCGACGACGAAGCGGCCCAGGGAATCGGCGCCGACCCGGCTCAGCCACGCCACATTGAACCCCAGCCGGGACAGGCCGATGGCGACGTTGCTGTCGGCCCCGGCGATGCGCTTGTGGAACTGGCCCACCGACGCCAGGTCGCCGCTGTGCTCGGCGACGAACATCGCCATGGTTTCGCCGAACGAAAGAATGTCGATCTCAGACATGGGCAGGCTCCAGGCAGGATTGGCCGAGGCGGGCGAGGGCGGCGACGTGGTCGCGGGTGAGCTGCACCAGGTCGTCGCCTTGCAGCGGGTATTCGGCGGCGCGCATGACGCCTTGATCCATGTGCCGCAGCAGTTGTTCCCAGTGATGCAGGTCGTTGGCGACGGGCGGCACGGCGACGAGCTTGCCGTCGGCGCGGCGGGCCACGGCCTTGCAGTGCACGTAGCCGACCTGCCTGCCCAGTACGCGTGCGGCCTGGACGGCGGACTCGCCTTGCCACTGCCAGTTGCCGATGTCGAAGGTCATGCGCACCGGCAGTGCGTGATGCTCGACGGCGGCGAAGAAGCGCTGGAACGGCTCGATGCGGCCGCCGTGCGGGGTCTGGTCGTTCTCCACCAGCAGCCGCACAGGGCTTTGGCTCAAGCAGTGGGCCAGCGCGCTGAAATCGTGGCCGTCGGCGAAGTGGCCCAGCGAGACTTTCAACCAACGGGCGCCGAAGGCCTCGGCGTTTTGCAGGGCGGTGTCCAGTTGCGGGTTCGGTAAGGCCTGGCCGGCGCGCCACAGTTCGGTCGGCGACGAATAGATGCTTTGCAGCCGTGCCGCTGCGCTGGCCTGTGCGAGTTGTGCGGGCACCTCACCGGTGAGCAATTCCTCGCGCCATTCGATGCGGCTGGCGCCGGCGGCGGTCAGCACATCGATGAAGAAGCCTTGGCCCCGTTGGCGCACCAGGTCGGCGCCGTAGCTGGACAGGCTGATGGAAACGGCAGGTTCATTCATTGTTGTTGTCCTCTGAAACCGGTTTCATTCTTGTTCAAAAAAAAGGTTGCGGTGGGCTTATGGAGCTCTGCGCGGGCCAGTCGAATCGTCGCCTGTCGGAGTGTCTTGAAGATGCCGTGCGGCGTCAGGACGGCCGCCATCGCCAGCAGGCTGGCTCCCACAAGGGATCCGGCTCGCCAGCAGGATCCCGGTGCACCCCCAAAATCTGTGGGAGGCTGGCTCCCACAAGGGATTCCGGTTACCCGCAGGATCCCGGCACACCCCAAAACCTGTGGGAGCTTGCCTGCAAGCGATGAGGCCCAATCAGTCACCACAAACCCCACAGGTCGATCCGCGCTCAATCAGCACCGGCGCAAAATCCACCACCCGCGCCGCCTCGTCATCTCCCCGCAAGCGCTTGAGCAGGCATTCGAACGCTCGGGCGCCGATGTCCGCCGTCGGCTGGGCGAGGGCGGTGATGCCGCTGCCCACCAGCGGGTACCAGTCCAGGTCATCCAGCGCGATCAGCCCGGCGTCCTCGAACAGCCGGCTGCCGATCTCGCGCAGGGCACGGGTGCAGGCCAGCGCCGCCACACCGTTGGCGCAGAACAGCGCCTTGGGCCCGGCACCGGGTTGGTTCAAAAAGGTTTGCAGGTCGGCGGCGAGGGTTTCGCCGGTCTCCAGCACCGCGCCGCTCAGGCCGCTTCGCTGGCCGATCTGCTGCTGGAAGCTTGCGACCCGCTCGATCCGCGAACTGGTGCCGTCGAAGGGTTCGGTCACCAGCAGCAGATCGCGGTAGCCACGCTGCTCAAGGTGTTCCAGCGCCATTTGCACCGCGCGGGGGTTGTCCAGCCCGACCATGTCGCTGTCCAGCCCTTCGACCTTGCGGTCCACCAGCACCAGCGGCATTTCCCGTTTCAGCTCATGCAGTTCGTCCCGGTGATGGCCGAGGGTGTTCACGATCAGGCCTTCGATGTTGTAAGAGCGCAGCAGCGCCAGGTGCTGGCGTTCCTGTTCGTCGTCGCGGTCGGTGTTGCACACCACCAGGCTGTAGCCGTACCGGCGGCAGGCGGTTTCCACCCCGTGCATCACGGCGATCGAGTAAGGGTTGCGGATGTCGGCCACCAGCATGCCGATCAGGCGGGTGCGCCCGCGTTTCAGGCCTCGGGCCATCTGGTTGGGGCGATAGCCCAGCTCGGCGATCGCCCGCTCGATGCGCTCGGCGGTGGCCTCGGAGAGCAAGGCACGGTCATCGCCGATGAAGCGCGAGACGCTGGCCTTGGACACGCCGGCGTGCTCGGCGACGTCGAGCATGGTCACGCGGCTGCGCTGGGCGGCGGAGAAGTCGTTCACGGGGTTGAGCCTTATTGTTTTAGGTGTTGAAACCGGTTTCAGAAAACACCATCCAGCGAAAGCCGTCAAGGGCACCGTTGGAGAGAGGGGCTGCATCGAACGACGAACGGTAGCAAGACCTGTCAGATATGACAGTAGGCAACCTCTCGGCCGGGGCGCTTAATCGACTCATCAACTTTTCCCGGAACACCTGAAGCAAGAGCGCTGCTTCAGGAGAGGATCTTGACATGCCCACACTCAAGAACCAGATAACAGCGGCCCCATTGACGATAGACGGGGTCAGCGAACTGGATCCGGACGGCCATATTCCGAGAGATGTTTTGATCGCCGGCACGATCGGCAGAATACCTCGGTGGCCCAACTTTCCGGCCGACCCCGACGACTTCACGATCCTCCGTGTCTATTGGCGGCAAGACGGTGCGACGGACGAAATATTTACCGCTACTTATACCCAGGCGGATGACCGGCCGGAGTTCACCTTTCCGATCACTCCTGAACAAATGAGTGTCGACGGAACGGCGGTCATCTATTACGAACTGGAGGGGTTCAATGGCAATCTGGATCCCTCACCCGAGCGTAAGTTGACGATCGACCATGAGTTGGCACCCACCCTCAGGGCGCCTGAGTTTCCTGACGTCAACTTCTATGGCTACATCAATTGCAGTTCTGCGCCGCCGGTCTGGGAAAGGATCCGGGTCAAGATCCTGAGCGAGCCGGTGTTCCTCAACGGAGACGAATGCGTCCTGCAATGGCAGGGGTTCGATTCTCTCAACGGATCTCCGCCGGCATTGACGCCGGTGCACGAATTCAGAAGAACCCTGAGCCCTGCTGATGTCAGCAACGGCTTCGTCATCGACATTCCGTTCGATCCCTATGTCCGGCCCATGGTGGACAACGATTCGGCCCTCGCTCAATACACCCTTTTTCGTGCAGGTGTCTCCTTCCGCAAATCCCGCAAGGGGCTGGTCAAGATCGACCGCACATTGCCGGGATCTCCGCCTTGTGGGGGTGAGCCCTGAATGATTCCGATGTTTTACCCATGGCTGCATCTGTTTGTGAGGTGGTTGTTCAATATCGCTCAACGTGGAGAACATGAAATGACCGTACAAAACATTATCGGTAAAGGCGCAAGGTTGACATTGCAGGAAATCGGCGAACGTGCTCGCTTGTCCTTGCGCACATCTGGACAGGTTTCCGGCGTACTGCTGGAAAAGCCCGAAGTGGTGGGAAAGATTGTCGATGACCTGATCCCCAAGACCATTTTGGACTCCGGAGACCTGATCATTCGATTTCACACCAACACGATCCTGGATCCACAGGATAATGACGAGTATGAGCTTTGGCAGCGCAAAGGGCCTTCAGATGCACCAGAAATGGTGGCCGACGGTAACCTGGGCCAAGCCGCAGGTCGCCCGGCGACGGTGGACATTGAAGTGCCCACAGTCGCTCTTGTGGACGACGATCTGGCGCAGGCTTCAACGTTGTGGGAGTTTGAACTGGTTGTGTATAGGGGGGATAACGGCAACCCGGACAGCTCGGACTGGTTCCCTGTCCAGATCGACCGTAACGCTCCGGAGCAAGATAAGGCGTCAGGTCAGAAGTTCAAGCCGGAGACCGCCACGCTCATCAACCTGCCGGCGCCCGGCATCATTGATGATGAGTGGCTGAGCACCCACGACTCGCTTGATATCGACGTCAATATCTCTTATCAGTTCTATCGTCCGGATGACACCATCATTGTCTATCTCTCGACCAACTATGGTGTGGGGATGCCGGTATTTGAGCAGACGCTGTCAAACAGTTCCGTTGCCATTCCGACGGACGACATCCCGCAATTGGATGGACAGTACTTTCTCTGGTACGAATTGCGCGACATCGTAGGCAATGTCAGCGACCCCTCACTTGCCAGAGGCTTGCGAGTGTCTCGCCGTCCGGCACCGGTACTGTTGGATTGTGTGTTTCCGAAAGGGATCCTGCCGGATGTGATCGACCTGGCGGACCTGGAAACCCCTGTGTTCCTGGAAGTTCCCTACTCCACAAACGGGCAGCAGACGGACCGGATCACCCCGACCGTCAGCAATGGAACACTGGATGTGCTGTTGGGCAGCAAAGCCTTGGGGATCGGACCGGCCAATCTGCAATTCACTCTCAGCAACAGCCGGTTGCTGGCGCTCTGGAACAATGCGACGGCTGAAGTGCCCATCACCGGCACCTATGTCTTCACCCGCGGCGTTCAACCCCCGCAGAATTCAAGGTCGACTTCGTCCGCGCTTGACTTCACGTACAGGGGGCCCATCAACCCCATTTTCCCGGGACGGGAAAACCCGAACATGGTGAGGGTCACGGTCGTCGGCAAATCCGGTACGCCCAATCACATCACGGAAGACGATCGTCTGGACGTGGTGACCATCAGCACGCCGATGGTGGCGGCCCCCAACCCTTGGGTACCGCTGGGAGACGAGACAGCGAAACTCTGGTTCGACGGCAAAGAAGTGCACAGCGAACTGCTGACGGCCGGCACCGTGACCGTACTGACCGCGCCCATTCCGGCGGCGGTGATCGAGGCGGCCGTACCCGGCAAGAAAATCGCCTACTGGACGATCGAGGAAACGGGCGGCCGCAATGTGATGAAGTCATTCGACACCGAAGTCCAGCTCGACGCCGTCCGGCTTATCTTGCCGAAACCGACGGTGCGGCTCTTCAACGGCTTTGTGTCTTGCCGTTATCTCACCCGGCCTGACTTCCAGTTGCCGGTGACAGTGCCGATTCACCCCACCGCGATGCCGGTCGGAACCGTAGTCACATTGCGATCCATCGGCACGACCGACAGCCAGGGATTGATGCCGATTCCGGGCACAGACTTTGCCGACACTTACACGATCACCGGGGCGGAAGCCGATGGCGTGTTCATCCAGAACATTCAGCCATACCTGACAAAACTCAAACCCATTCAGCCTCCGGCCAGTTCCAGTCTACCCAACGGTTACATCAAGATCTGGTACGAAATCACGGTTGCAGGCGCACCGCTGCCGTCGATGGAGTTCCTGAACGAAGTGTCGCTGCTCAATGCCAGTAACAACTATTGCGAGGGGACACCGACCGACTGAAGGCGTTGATGAATGCCGAAGAGAATTCTCTTCGGCATTGTTGATTCAACTGCGTGTACAGACCTTTCCCGCATAGCTGCCGGATAAGTCCTACATATCTTCCTACTACGGAACTGTAATTTACGCGCCGTCTTGGGCGTGGGAGCTATGCCCGCGAATTCAGCTCCGTGCTCCTGCGGGAGCCATTCAAGGGAATTTCTTATGTTGTCATCTTGTATTGATGCGAAGTCCGGCCTCAGGAGGCTGATCAGTCTTTCATCACTGTCCCTCTTGTGGCTCCCCGATCTTTCCTCTGCCGGTACATTGGTCGGTGGGAGTCAGACCCTCACCAACGGCGCACCTGTGGAAGCATGGACACTTTCCCAAGGCGCAACATTGAACGTTGAGCAGGCGCAGACGCTGGGCATCAACGCATCGCATTCCACCCTGAATGCGACCGGTGCGACAACCCAGCAGATTTCCGTCAGCCAGGGTTCAGTGGTCAACCTCAGCGACTCGACCGTCAACGGCGGGAATGCCCGGGCCGGTGTGGAAATCATCAACAGCACCGGCACCATCAATGCCAGCACCGTCACAGGCAACCGCCTGGGCCTGCAGGCGGCCCGCAATGTCAGTACCGCCAGCGGCTCTTCGATCAGCGTGACGGACAGCCGGATCACCGGCGCTTCGGGCGGTGCGCGCGCCACAGCGTTCAGCAGCCTCGATTTTTCCAGCTCCCGAGTGGAAGGCACCGGTGCCGGCAGTGCCGGCGTGTCCCTGTTGAGCGGCAGTGCCTCGGCCCGCAACGGAACGCAAATCGTCGGTGGCCAGAACGGCGTGACCCTCGGTCTCGAAGGCGCAGGCCTGCCTGCCAGCCAATTGACGTTGGACGGGGCGAGCGTCGAGGGCAAGAGCGGTTCTGCGGTGTTGGTCGACAACAACGGTCGTGCCGCACCGGTCACACGCATCGATGTGCTTGACGGCTCCACATTGACGGGCGGCAACGGGATCGCCGTCGAGGTCAAGGGCGCCGCCGATGCCGCGATCAACGTGGAACGCAGCGACCTCGTCGGCAATGTTCAGGTGAGCGACGGCAGTGTGGCTGCACTGACCCTCACTCAAGGATCGCTGACCGGCAACGTGACAGGAGACGCCTCAAGCGCCGTATCGGTCGGGCTGCAGCAGGGCTCGCAACTCAAGGGTGTCATGACCGATGTCGCCAAGGTAGACGTCGGTGGGCAATCCCGTTGGGCACTGACAGGCGACAGCAAGGTCGGTGACCTGAACCTCGATGGAGGGACCGTCAAGCTGGGTTCGGACGACGGGTTCCATCAGTTGAACGTGAACAACTTGTCCGGCAACGGCCTGTTTGAAATGAGCGTGGATTTTGCGACCCTTCAATCGGACGTCCTCAATGTCACCGGTGTTGCGACAGGCAACCATCAACTGTTGATCGCCAGCACCGGCACCGAACCTCCCAGCGGCCAGCCCGTCACGGTCGTTCACACCGCAGGCGGGGATGCGGCGTTCTCTCTTGCCAATGCCGACGGCAAAGTCGATCTCGGCGCGTTTTCCTATGGGTTGAAGGCGGACGAGAGCCGCAACAACTGGTTCCTGGATCCGTCCGGGCGCACGGTCAGCCCCTCGACCCGCACCGTCATGGCCTTGTTCAACACCGCGCCGACGGTATGGTACGGCGAGCTGACGTCGTTGCGCAGCCGCATGGGGGAAGTGCGCTTCAATCAGGAAAAGTCCGGGGCATGGGCGAGGGCCTACGGCAACAAATACAACGTCAATGACGCGTTCGGGGACGGCTACCGACAGACCCAGCAGGGATTCACGTTGGGGGCGGACGCACCGTTGCACTTTTCCGACGGGCAATGGCTGTTGGGCGTGATGGCCGGCTACAGCACATCCGACCTCAATCTGCACACGGGCAGCAGCGGCACGATCAAAAGCTATTACGCCGGGACCTACCTGACCTGGTTGGATGAAGCGAGCGGTTACTACGTCGACAGCGTGTTGAAGGTCAACCGGTTCCGCAACGATGCCAAGGCCGGCCTGAGCGACGGGACGCGCGCCAAGGGCGATTACGACAACAGCGCTGTGGGCGGATCGGTGGAAGTGGGGCGGCACATCAAGCTGGACGACGGCTACTTCATCGAACCGTTCACCCAGTGGTCGGCCGTGGTGATCCAGGGCAGGGACTTCGACCTGAACAACGGACTGCGGGCCGAAGGGGACCGCACCCGTTCATTGCTCGGCAAGGCTGGCGCCACGGCAGGGCGCAAGATGCAGTTGAGTGACGGCACGCAGGTTCAGCCCTACGTGCGCGCGGCGTTGGTGCATGAGTTCTCCAGAAACAACGAAGTCAAAGTCAACAACAATGCCTTCGACAATGACCTTTCCGGTTCGCGTGCCGAAGTGGGAGCCGGCATCGCCGTCAATTTGTCGGAGCGTTGGCAGGCCCATGCGGAAGTCGAGTACATGAATGGAAGCAACATCGAAATGCCCATCGGCGGCACGTTGGGCGTTCAGTTCAAATGGTAGGGGCATAACGCGGATCAGCGTTTGAACCTGACGCAAAAAAAAGCCCCGATCTGAGTCGGGGCCTATTCTTCAGGCTTAGTGGCCTAGCACCGTATCAAATTCGCCTTTGGACAGATAGCTCTGACTACTGCCGTCAGCCTTATCGATATGGGCATTGAAAGTGCCGAAGAAATGGAGGGTTTTTGGATCAAGGCTGTATTGGATGTTTCCCGATCTGGCTTTCTGCAAGGTCGGGCGCTCCGGGTCGCTGTAGTCGTTGAAAAACAAAGTGACGTCACCCTCACCGTCTTCATCGGTAATTCTTGCGATGGCCTCATCGATTGCTTTGGAAAACTTGATGGTGAAGCTTCTGGCGGCACCGTCATTGAACTCAGTGGCGATGACGGCCCAAAGTTCGCCGCGGCCGGGTGAGTGCTCGAGTTTTATTTCAGTGAGCGTGGCAGAGAACTCCGAGCCGTCTTCCAGGATCGCAGTGAAGACTTCCAGCGGGTCAGTGTCGGTCACTTTCAGGGCTGAACTGTTCATGAATCATCTCCGTAGGGTTAAACGAATGATCCATGCACTGCGGTAGGCCAGCGAGGCATGGATAGAGTCATGCGAGAACCAATGTTGGTGCTCGTGTACTGGCACTTATGACATGTGCACGGCGCACCGCCTTCAGTGTTCAGTACACGGTCTTACCACTCGTGCGAGTTGGGTTGTGTGTTGCACGAGTGCGGGGTCAGCATAATGGAGCGAGAACACCTGAGTAACTGTCAGAGTTGACAGGTGTGTCTATATACAGGCGGTCCCTGTGCAGATCAGCCAAACAACCCCGCCGCAATGTTGATCGAGAACCCCAGGATCGCCGTATTGAACACAAACCCGATCAACGACTGCGCCAGCACGATCTTGCGCAGCTCGCGGGTGGCGACGCCGACGTCGGAAGTCTGCACCGCGACGCCGATGGTGAACGAGAAGTACAGGAAGTCCCAGTAGTTGGGCGTGGTCAGGCCTTCGGCGAAGCGCAGGGCCGGCTCCTGACCGTCCCAGGTGTAATAGAGGCGGGCGTAGTGCACGCTGAAGATCACCCCGATCAGCAGCCAGGAGCCGATCACCGTCAGCGCGGTGAAACCGTAGTGCAGCAGCTTGCGGGTGGTTTCCAGGTCCTTGCTGCCGACCAGTTCGAAGGTGATGGTGGCGAGGCTGGCCAGGGCGGCGATGCTCACCATCAGCAGGACGAGGCCGGCATTCTCGTCTTCCATTTCCGCGATGCGTTTGACGTCCGGGGCCTTGGCCCGGGCGGTGAGCCAGAGCATCAGCGCCAGGTAGGTCCAGACGCCGGCGTTCCAGCCGATCAGGACCTTGCTGACGAGAGAGGCGTTGGGCGTGAGCAGGCCGACGGCGATGCCGAACAGCGCGGCGGCGGAGAGGCGAGGGTGGGTGCGGGCGAGAAAGCGCATGGGGGCTCGTAGGGTCAGGGTTTGCTGACACCTTAGCGTATTTGGGGCAACCTTCGAGTCGATGCAAGGATTGATTGCACTGGCAAGCACCTCCCGAAGAAAGCGGTGATGGATAGAAGCTTCAGCAGGACGGCTGTTTCACACTTCTGCGCCTCTGCGTAAAAAAACAGTCACCCGCAGGTGACTGTTCGTTACTTCGCTGCCTATCTCGTTCGTGCCTTTTCACTCGTGCACTTCGAACTCGCCATGATCGATTACGAGACCGCGGTTTGTATCGGAGTTGTTGAAACGGAATGTTCCCCACATTTTATGGTGCTTTTCGTCGTAGTGAATGATTGCCGATCCCGCCCCCGAAATCATATCTACGATACCTTCGGCTGTTGTCGTCCTATAACGTCCGCTGGCTTGCTTATCCCCTTGCGGTTTGTCTGTCAGCGTCAAGCCTATAGGCGTGCCATCCTTCGGAATGCTGAGAGGGATTTGCATAAGGTAAAGGCTGGTCCGGTAGTCATCATGTTCCTCGACCGCTCTTACATAAAATCCGCTCGGGGTCTCCACTAAGGAGAAGGAAGAGTCGGCAACGAAATGTGTTTCTTTGTCATTTTGAGTGATGGTCGCCGTCATCTTTTGTTTTTCTTGTTTCATCTGCGTTCTCCGAGGGCTTAAGCCCTAGCGAGTGCAACCGACAGGATGTCGTCTGCTTGCCCGGAGTCTAAGGATGAAAAAAAATTGAGATAACTGTCAGGGTTGACAGGTGTATCTATATACATGCTGCTGTTCAGTTGAACGGAGTCAAGCAGCCCCACCGCATTTTTGACCGAAAGCCTCAGTGCGTTGTTTGCGGGAGCGACAGTCAGGCTCCCACAGGCTCATTGCCACACACGGGTTGGTAGGGCGGGCTTTGCTCGCGACGGTGTCATGTCAACCGACCTTTCTCGGCACACCGTTTTCGCGAGCCAGTCCGCCCTACAGGGATCAGTGACGGCTGGAGCGCCGCACCAGCTTCATCACCACCACAAAGAACACCGGCACGAAGATGACCGCCAATGTCGCCGTGATCATCCCGCCGATCACCCCGGTGCCGATGGCTTGCTGGCTCGCGGAGCTGGCGCCCGTGGCGATGGCCAGCGGCACCACGCCGAGGATGAACGCCAGTGACGTCATCACGATCGGCCGCAGGCGCATGCGGGCGGCCTGCAGGGTCGCGTCGAGCAGGTCGTGGCCGTCGTCGTACAGGCTCTTGGCGAACTCGATGATCAGGATCGCGTTCTTCGCCGACAGGCCGATGATGGTGATCAGCCCGACCTTGAAGAACACGTCGTTGGGCATCCCGCGCAACGTCACCGCCAGCACCGCGCCGAGCACGCCCAGCGGCACCACCAGCAGCACCGAGGTCGGGATCGACCAGCTCTCGTACAGCGCCGCCAGGCACAGGAACACGATCAGCAGCGACAGCCCGAGCAGGATCGGCGCCTGGCTGCCGGACAACCGTTCCTGCAGCGACAGCCCCGTCCATTCCTGGCCCAGGCCTTTCGGCCCCTGGGCCACCAGCCGCTCGATCTCGGCCATGGCTTCGCCGGTGGTGTGGCCGGGCGAGGGCTCGCCGGAGATGGCGATGGCCGGGTAGCCGTTGTAGCGGGTCAGCTGGGTCGGGCCTTGCGTCCACTTGGCCTGGACGAACGCCGACAGCGGCACCATTTTCCCGGCGTCGTTGCGCACGTGCATCTTCAGCAGGTCGTCGACCTGGCTGCGCCGGTCGCCTTCGGCCTGCACCACCACCCGCTGCATGCGGCCCTGGTTGGGGAAGTCGTTGACGTAGGTCGAGCCCACGGCGCTGGCCAGCACGTTGCTGATGTCGGCGAACGACACGCCCAGCGCGTTGGCCTGCCGGCGGTCGACCTCCAGCTGCACCTGCGGCGCTTCGGCCAGGGCGCTCTCGCGCACGTTCATCAGCACCGGGCTCTTCTCGGCGGCGGCGAGCAGTTCGGTGCGCGCCGCCATCAGCGCGGCGTGGCCGAGGCCGCCGCGGTCCTGCAGGCGGAACTCGAAGCCGCTGGAGGTGCCGAGGCCGTCCACCGGCGGCGGCAGCACGGCGAAGGCCACGGCGTCCTTGACCTGGCTCAGCGCGGCGTTGGCGCGGTCGGCGATGGAGGCGGCCGAGTCGTCGCTGCCGCGCTCGGACCAGTCCTTGAGCGTGGAGAAGGCCAACGCGGCGTTCTGCCCGCTGCCTGAGAAGCTGAAGCCCAGGATCACCACGCTGTCGCTGATGCCCGGCTCGCCGGCATTGTGCGCCTCAAGCTGTTCGGCCACCTGCACCGTGCGGTTCTGGGTCGCGCCCGGCGGCAGCTGGATGTCGGTGATGGTGTAGCCCTGGTCTTCCGTCGGCAGGAACGAAGAGGGCAGCCGCACGAAAAGGACGCCCAGGCCGATCAGCAGCACAACGTAGATCAGCAGGTAGCGCCCGCTGCGCTTGAGGGCGTACCCCACCCAGCCCTGATAGCGCGCCGTCAGCCGTTCGAAGCGGCGGTTGAACCAGCCGAAGAACCCGGCCTTCTCATGGTGTTCGGCCTTGGCGATCGGCTTGAGCAGCGTGGCGCACAGCGCGGGCGTCAGGGTCAGGGCGAGGAACGCCGAGAACAGGATCGAGGTGGCCATCGACAGCGAGAACTGGCGGTAGATCACGCCCACCGAGCCGTGCATGAACGCCATCGGAATGAACACCGCCACCAGCACCAGGGTGATGCCGATGATCGCGCCGGTGATCTGCCCCATCGCCTTGCGGGTGGCCTCCTTGGGCGACAGGCCCTCGGCGGCCATGATCCGCTCGACGTTCTCGACCACCACGATGGCGTCGTCCACCAGGATGCCGATGGCCAGCACCATGCCGAACATGGTCAGCACGTTGATCGAGTACCCCAGCGCCAGCATCGTGGCGAAGGTGCCCATCAGGGCGACCGGCACCACCAGGGTCGGGATCAGCGTGTAGCGCACGTTCTGCAGGAACAGGAACATCACCGCGAACACCAGCAGCATGGCTTCGCCGAGGGTGTAGACCACTTTGGTGATCGAGACCTTCACGAACGGCGAGGTGTCATACGGAATCTTGTACGCGACGCCCGTCGGGAAGTAGCGCGACAGTTCGTCCATCTTCGCCCGGATCAGGGTGGCGGTGTTCAGGGCATTGGCCCCCGGCGACAGCTGCACGCCCACGGCGGTGGACGGCTTGCCGTTGAGGCGGGTGCCGAACTGGTATTCCTGGCTGCCGACCTCCACCCGCGCCACATCGCCGATGCGCACGGTGGAGCCGTCGGGGTTGGCCTTGAGCACGATGTCGGCGAACTCTTCCGGGGTCGACAACTGGCCTTTGACCAACACGGTGGCGGTGATCTCCTGGGCCTTCGGCGCGGGCAGGTCGCCGATGCTGCCGGCGGACACCTGCGCGTTCTGCGCGGCGATGGCGGCATTGACGTCGGCCGGGGTCAGGTTGAAGCCGATCAGCTTCTGCGGGTCGATCCAGATCCGCATCGCCCGCTCGGCGCCGTACAGCTGGGCCTTGCCGACGCCGTCCAGGCGCTTGATCTCGTTCATCACGTTGCGCGCCAGGTAATCGCTGAGCGCCACGTCGTCGAGCTTGCCGTCGCTGGAGGTGAGGGTGATCAGCAGCAGGAAGCCTGCCGACACCTTCTCGACCTGCAAGCCTTGTTGGTTGACCGCTTGCGGCAGGCGCGACTCCACGGCCTTGAGGCGGTTCTGCACGTCCACCTGGGCCAGCTCCGGGTTGGTGCCCGGCTGGAACGTGGCCTTGATGGTGGCGCTGCCCAGGCTGCTTTGCGACTCGAAGTACAGCAGATGGTCGGCGCCGTTGAGCTCTTCCTCGATCAGGCTGACCACGCTTTCGTCGACGGTCTGCGCCGAGGCGCCGGGGTACACGGCGTAGATTTCGATCTGCGGCGGCGCGACGTCCGGGTACTGGGCCACCGGCAACTGCGGAATCGACAGCGCGCCGGCCAGCAGGATGAACAGGGCGACCACCCAGGCGAACACCGGGCGGTCGATAAAGAACTGCGGCATAAAGAGGTGTCCTGCTTACTGCCCGGAGGTCTGGGCGAGTGGAAGAGGGGTGTCGTCGATCTGCACGGTTTCGCCGGGACGGGCGTGCTGCAAGCCTTCGACGATGATGCGGTCGCCCGGCTTGAGGCCGCCGGTGACGATCCAGCGGTCGTTCTGCACCGCGCCGAGCTGCACCGGCTGCTGTGCCACGCGCAGGTGGTCGTCGAGGGTCAGCACCTGGGCGATGCCGGCGCTGTCGCGTTGCACGGCCCGTTGCGGCACGGTGAGGCCTTCGCGGATGACCGCCTGCTCCAGGCGTACGCGCACGAAACTGCCGGGCAACAGATCCAGGTCCGGGTTGGGGAACTCGCTGCGCAGGATGATCTGGCCGGTGCCCGGATCGACGGTGATGTCGGCGAACAGCAGCTTGCCCGGCAACGGGTAGAGGCTGCCGTCGTCCTGGATCAGCGTGGCCTTGACCTGATCCTGGCCGACCTGCTGCAACTGGCCGGAGCGGAAGGCGCGGCGCAGTTCGTTGAGCTCGCGGGTCGACTGGGTGACGTCGGCGTGGATCGGGTTGAGCTGCTGGATCAGTGCCAGCGGCGTGGTTTCGTTCTGGCCGACCAGCGCGCCTTCGGTCACCAGCGCCCGGCCGATGCGTCCGGAGATCGGCGCGGTGACGGTGGCGTAACCCAGATTCAGCTTCGCCCGTTCGACGGCCGCCTTGTTGGCGGCGACCTCGGCGGCGGTCTGCCGTGCGTTGGCCCGGGCGTTGTCGTAGTCCTGGGCGCTGATGGCCTTGTCGCCGATCAACTGGGCGTAGCGCTGCTCTTGCAGCGAAGCCTGGAACGCATTGGCCTCGGCCTTGCGCAGCGCGGCTTCGGCACTGTCCAGGTCAGCCTTGAACGGGGCCGGGTCGATGCGGAACAGCACGTCGCCCTTTTTCACGTCGCTGCCTTCGCGGAAGGTGCGCTGCAGCACCACGCCGGCCACCCGCGCCCGCACTTCGGCGATGCGCGGCGCGGCGATGCGTCCGCTCAGCTCACTGCTCAGCGACAGGGGATGGGCCTTGAGGGTCTCGATCCGCACCGTGGCCGGCGGCGCCTGCTCTTCGCTGTCCGAGGACGCACCACAGGCGCCGAGCGCCAGCGCCGTTGCGATCAGGCCGAGCCCGGCCAGCAGTTTCTTCGACATGTACTACCCCCAATGTTGATGGGCGAATCCTACGGGTAGCGACCGCCGGCAGCGGTGAAGCTTTGTAGGCGCTGTGTGAAATTGTGTAAGGGTTTTAGTCAGGGACGGGTGAGGGCGTATATCCTTTATGCCTTGAATTCTTTTGTGACAGTCAGGCCGCCATCGCGAGCCGGCTCGCTCCTACAACGAACAAAACCTGTGGGAGCGAGCCTGCTCGCGATGGCGGTTGTCCGGTCGCCAGCACTTTCTGGAACACCCCATGCCCAACATCCTCCTGGTCGAAGACGACACCGCCCTCGCCGAACTGATTGCCAGCTACCTGGAGCGCAACGGTTATTCCGTCAGCGTGATCGGCCGCGGCGACCATGTGCGCGAGCGGGCGCGGCTCAGCCCGCCGGACCTGGTGATCCTCGACCTGATGCTGCCGGGCCTCGACGGCCTGCAGGTGTGCCGCCTGCTGCGCGCCGACTCGGCGACGCTGCCGATCCTGATGCTCACGGCCCGCGACGACAGCCACGATCAGGTGCTGGGCCTGGAGATGGGCGCCGACGACTACGTCACCAAACCCTGCGAGCCCCGGGTGCTGTTGGCCCGGGTGCGCACTTTACTGCGTCGCAGCAGCCTGGGCGAGCCGTTGACGGTCAACGACCGGATCGTCATGGGCAACCTGTGCATCGACCTGTCGGAGCGCACCGTGACCTGGCGCGGGCAGGCGGTGGAGCTGTCCAGCGGCGAATACAACCTGCTGGTGGTGCTGGCCCGCCACGCCGGCGAAGTGCTGAGCCGCGACCAGATCCTGCAGCGCCTGCGCGGCATCGAGTTCAACGGCACCGACCGTTCGGTGGACGTGGCCATCTCCAAGCTGCGGCGCAAGTTCGACGACCACGCCGGCGAGGCGCGCAAGATCAAGACGGTGTGGGGCAAGGGCTACCTGTTCAGCCGTTCCGAGTGGGAATGCTGAGCCGATGTTCAGAATCCTGTTCCGCCTCTATCTGGTGACGATCGTCTCGTTCAGCGCCGCGACCTATCTGATGCCGGACCTGGTGGTGATGGTCTTCCGTGATCGTTTCATCACCTACAACCTGGAATTCTCGCGGGGCTTGCAGTCGCTGATCACCAAGCAGTTCCGCGCTGCGCCGCCGGAGCGCTGGCCGGAGGTCGCGGCCTCGATGGACAAGGACTTCCAGCCGCTGCACATCGTGCTGGCGCGCATCGATGACGCCGATTTCACCGCGCCTGAGCGCGAGCGTCTGCTCAAGGGCGAAAACGTGGTGCGCATCGGCGATTGGGGCTGGCGCACCCTGGCGGTGACGCCGCTCAACGACGAGATGGCGGTGCGAATGGTGGTGCCGCCGGATCCGATGGACGTCAACCTGCTGTACTGGAGCATCAACGTGCTGATCGGCGCGACGATGCTGGCGTGCCTGCTGCTGTGGCTGCGCCCGCACTGGCGCGACCTGGAGCGCCTCAAGCGCACCGCCGAACGGTTCGGCAAGGGCCATCTGAGCGAGCGCACGCAGATCGCCCAAAGCTCGAACATCGGCAGCCTGGCCTACGTGTTCGACACCATGGCCAGCGATATCGAAAGCCTGCTCAACCAGCAGCGCGACCTGCTCAACGCGGTCTCCCATGAATTGCGCACGCCGCTGACCCGCCTGGACTTCGGCCTGGCGCTGGCGCTGTCCGACGACTTGCCGGCGGCCAGCCGCGAGCGCCTGCAAGGGCTGGTTGCGCACATCCGCGAGCTGGATGACCTGGTACTGGAGCTGCTGTCCTACAGCCGCCTGCAGAATCCGGCGAAGCTGCCGGAGCAGGTCGAGGTGTCGCTGGACGAGTTCATCGACAGCATCCTGGGCAGCGTCGATGACGAGCAGGAGTCCTCGGAGGTCGTCATCGACGTGCTGCTGCACGGTCAGCTTGAGCGCTTCACGCTGGATCCGCGCCTCACCGCCAGGGCCTTGCAGAACCTGCTGCGCAACGCCATGCGCTACTGCGAGAAGCGCATCCAGGTCGGCGTGCAGGTGTGCCCCAAGGGTTGCGAGATCTGGGTGGACGATGACGGCATCGGCATTCCGGACGACGAGCGCGAGCGGATCTTCGAGCCGTTCTACCGGCTCGACCGCAGTCGCGATCGGGCCACCGGCGGCTTTGGCCTGGGGCTGGCGATCAGCCGCCGGGCTCTGGAGGCCCAGGGCGGCACGCTGACCGTGGAGAGTTCTCCGCTGGGCGGGGCGCGGTTCCGGCTGTGCCTGCCGACCCCGGCCTGATGGCGGTGCCTGGGCCGAGGATCCCCCTGTGGGAGCCAGCCTGCTGGCGATAGCGTCAGTCCGGACACCACAGGCCCGGCGCAAGACAGTGGTTCCCACAGGGTAGGCGCACGGCGTAGATCCAATGTTTCAGGCAGGCCGCCATCGCCAGCAGGCTGGCTCCCACAGAGTATGTGCAAGGCTTAGATCCACTGTGGGAGCGGGCTTGCCCGCGAAGCCAGTCAGAGAAGGTCTTTGGACTGGATCAGGCCGACGCCCGCCACCTGCATCCGTTCGACCGCTGCGGCCAGCGAGCCGTTGTGGTCGATGGCCCGGCAGGCGTCCATCACCACGAAGGCATTGAAGCCGGCCGCCCGCGCATCCAGCGCGGTGAACATCACGCAGAAGTCCAGGGCCAGCCCGACCACGTAAACGGTGTCGACGCCGCGCTCCTTCAGGTAACCGGCCAGGCCCGTGACCGTGGCCCGGTCCGCCTCCAGAAACGCCGAATAGCTGTCGATGTCGGGATTGCAGCCCTTGCGGATGATCAACTGCGTGTGGGGCAGGTCCAGCCCCGGGTGAAACTCGGCCCCCGGCGAGCCCTGCACGCAATGGTCCGGCCAGAGGGTCTGCTCGCCGTACGGCAAGTGGACCACATCGTAAGGCCCGTGGCCGGGATGGCTTGAGGCAAACGACGCGTGGCCGGCCGGGTGCCAGTCCTGGGCGGCGATGACTTGCTTGAAGCGGGCGCCGAGACGGTTGACCAGCGGGACGATCAGGTCGCCTTCGGGTACCGGCAGCCGGCCGCCGGGAACGAAGTCGTTCTGGACGTCGATGACCAGCAATGCAGAGCGTGGTGAGATCGGCATAAACAGTGTTCCTCCCTGGATAATCACTTACCCAGCATAGCGGCCGCTTCGGTCAGGCGCCGAGCCGGTCCTTAAACATTTTCGCCAGCGCCTCCAGATCGGCGGGCGGATTGTGGCCGATCAGCATCCACGCGTGTTCGCGCTCCGTCCAGTACACCACGTTCAGGGTGTGGCGCCGCTCGTGGGCCAAGGGCCGGCTGCCGCTGTTGGAACGGATGACGCACAGCGCCAGCGGGCCATGGGCGGCGTCCAGCCAGGTCAGCTGGGCGATGGGCATGCCGTCGTATTCCAGCAGTTGCGCGCGCTTGAGCTCGGCGCCGGGCAGTTTCAGCTGCGCGGCGGTCAGGTTCAGGCCCAGCCGCGCGTCGACGGTGCGCAACTGGGCGCGTTGGGAGGCTTCGTCGGTGGGCAGATGTTCGAGGGTCTGCGGCACGTACAGCGCCATGTAGTCGCCGACCATCGCCCGCCAGTTGTGCGGCTGCCGCGCCTGCCAGCCGAGGAACAGGCGGTCGGCCGCCACGCCGCCCAGCGCGAGGGCGGCCGCGGCGGCACCGATGAACCAGCGCCGGCTGATGCCGGGGCGGGCCGGGGAGGGGGCGGCGTCCAGCCGGGCTTGCAGGCGATCCAGCGGCGCCTGCCGGGCCAGTTCGTCGTAGGCGTCCCGGAACGGCAGGTTGCTGCGGGCCAGCCATTGCACGCGCAGGCTCAGCAGCGGGTCGTCGGTGATGGCAGTGTCCAGCAGGTCGCGTTGTTCGCGGTCGATCTCGTCGTCCAGGTACGCCACCAGTTGCTCGTCTGAAGGCGTGTTCATTGGCGGTCTCCTGCGGGGGTGTTCGGCACCGCTTGCAGCGGCGGGTATTCGGCCAGTTTCAGGCGTGCGGTGGCCAGGCGGCTCATGACCGTGCCGATGGGCACCTGCAGGATCTCGGCGACTTCGCGGTAGGACAGCCCTTCGACATAGGCCAGGTAGACGGTTTCGCGTTGGGTCTCGGGCAGCGCATCGACCCGGCGGATCACCTGCGCGGCCATCACGTGGGTCTGGGCGGCGTATTCGCCGTCGAACGCCAGTTGGCCGTCGGCGTCGCAGGTGCCCTGGCCCTGGCGCACCCGGCGGGCGCGCACTTCATTGAGCCAGATCGAATGCAGGATGCTCAGCAGCCAGCGGTCCATGCGCGTGCCGGCCACGTATTGGCCGGAACGCTCCAGGGCGCGCACGCAGGTGGCCTGCACCAGATCCTCGGCCACGTGGCGGTTGCGCGACAGCAGCAGGCCGTAGCGCCACAAGCGCGCCAGGTGTTGCCCCAGTTCGGCTCTGAATGCCTGTTCGCTGAAAATGATCGCCTCCGCGTGTCGTGTCAGGTTTTCGATGAATCGTTGATGGCTTCGGCCAGGTCGCGGTACTCCTCGCAGGCCGTGCCGCAGATCGCCTTGATCTGTTGCAGCTGTTCCTGCGCCAGGTCGATGCGGCCCTTCACCACGTAGGCTTCGCCCAGGTACTCGCGCACTTGCGCGTACTGCGGATCCAGCTTCACCGATTGCAGGTAATAGCCGATGCCTTCGTCGGTGCGCCCCAGTTTGCGGGTGGCGTAGCCGCGGTAATTCAGGGCCTTGGCGGTGTTCGGCTGCCGCAGGGTGTCGAGCAGCGCCAGGGCCTCTTCATAGCGGCCGGCCTTGGCCAGCCGGTAGGCGTAGTCGGTGCGGTCGGCGTCCGGCAGCAGGTGGCTGGTCTGCATGACGCACTTCTGCGACTTGCTGTCGTACACCTGGCCTTTGGGGCAGTTCGGTGCCTTGACCGGCTCGTCCTCATCGCCATGGGCGAGGGCCAGGGGGCTGGCCAGAACGGCGGCCATCAGCAACGGGGCGGCGAACATAACGGAACGGATAGTCATGGGCAAGGCTCCACCGTGGGTCACGTTTCACTTTGAACACCCCAGGGTGAATTTTTATTCATCGCTTTGTCAGGGTTCGTTCAAGGTAAGCCCAATTCCGGACGCTATGCTCGTCGGCGTCCGTCGTCTTTTTGGAGTGCGCCATGAAAGATCAGGTCCATCATTCAGCCACCGCCGGCTACAAGAGCGCCGCCGACCTATACGTCAAAGGCCGTCCGGACTACCCGCCCCAAGTGGGGGACTGGCTGAGCGACACGCTCGGGCTCGACGGCCGCAAGACGGTGATCGACCTCGGCGCCGGCACCGGCAAGTTCACCGGCCGGCTGCTGGCGACCGGTGCCCAGGTGATCGCTGTGGAACCGGTGGCGCAGATGCTCGACCGGCTCGCCGTCACCTGGCCCAAGGCCTTGGCGGTCAGCGGCACGGCGACCGACCTGCCGTTGCCGGACGCCTCGGTGGACGCGGTGGTCTGCGCCCAGGCGTTCCATTGGTTCGCCACCGCCGAGGCGCTGGACGAAATCGCCCGGGTGCTCAAGCCCGGGGGGCGGCTCGGTCTGATCTGGAACCTGCGCGACACGCAAGTGAGCTGGGTGCCGAAGCTCGACGCCATCGTCAACGCGCTGGAGGGCGACACCCCGCGCTACTACACCGGCGCCTGGCGCCAGGCGTTTCCGCATCCGGCGTTCGGGCCGTTGCAGGTGCAGCGGTTTCACCATGGCCATACCGGCTCGCCGGAGGACGTGATCTTCAACCGGGTGCGCTCCACCAGTTTCATCGCCGCGCTGCCGGCGGCGCAGCGGGCGAAGGTCGATGAGCGGATCCGCGCGCTGATCCTCTCCGAGCCCGAGCTGCGGGGCCGGGATGTGGTGACGGTGCCTTATGAGACGGCGGCGTTTGTGGCGGTGAAGGGCAGCTGAACCTGTAGGGGCCAGCCTGCCGGCGATGGCGTCAGCCCAGCCTCCACAGGGCGCAACCCTGTGGCGCGCTCACCGACCTTATCGCCAGCAGGCTGGCTCCCACAGGGTTCGGGGCGAGGCCGGGTCAGTCCCGCTTTTGGCCGAACCGCTGCCTTACTGCGGGTCAAGGTGCCTTGTTATAGTGCGGGCCTCATTCAATGCCCGGTAAAGGATTTCTGCCATGACCCAATACACCGCCTTCAGCGTCGAACTGGCCGACAACGTCGCCCATGTGCAGATCAACCGTCCGGAGAAGATCAACTCGATGAACGCTGCGTTCTGGAGCGAGATCGTCGAGGTGTTCCAGTGGATCGACGACACCGACGAAGTGCGGGCGGTGGTGCTCAGCGGTGCCGGCAAGCATTTTTCCTCCGGCATCGACCTGATGATGCTGGCCGGCGTGGCCAACGAACTGGGCAAGGACGTCGGCCGCAACGCGCGCCTGCTGCGGCGCAAGATCCTCACCCTGCAAGCCTCGTTCAATGCCGTGGACAATTGCCGCAAACCGGTGCTGGCGGCGATCCAGGGCTATTGCCTGGGCGGGGCCATCGACCTGATCGCCGCGTGCGACATGCGTTACGCCGCCGAGGACGCGCAATTCTCGATCAAGGAAATCGACATCGGCATGGCCGCCGACGTCGGCACCCTGCAACGGTTGCCACGGATCGTCGGCGACGGCATGCTGCGTGAGCTGGCCTACACCGGCCGTACCTTCGGCGCCGAGGAGGCGCGCAGCATCGGCCTGGTCAACCGCGTCTACGGCGACAAGGACAGCCTGATCGAAGGCGTGTTGGACATCGCCCGGGAGATCGCCGCCAAGTCGCCGATCGCGGTCGCCGGCACCAAGGCCATGATCAGCTACATGCGCGACCATGGCATCGACGACGGCCTCGAGTACGTTGCCACCTGGAACGCCGCCATGCTGCAATCCACCGACTTGCGCGTGGCCATGGCCGCCCACATGAGCAAACAGAAACCCGAATTTCTGGATTGAGAAACCATGACATCTCGCTGGACCACTGCAGTACTGGACACCGACCAACCCGGCGGCTGGGCCGTGGCGCGCAGCCCCGAGGGCTTTCTGTTCGACGACAACGGCGCGCTGTTCCCCCGGGAATGGCTCAAGCGCCAGGACCTGGCGATCCTCGCCGAACACGGCATCGGCCACCTCGACGGCGAGCCGGTGTACCTGCTGGAACTGCGCAGCCACAGCGAGGTGCCGGGCTGCAACTGGAAAGGCCTGCGGGCGTTCATGCTCGACGGTGACCACACCGTCTACAAGGTGCTGGGCTATGCGGCGCAGATCGGCACTTGGGCCCGCGAACACCGGTTCTGCGGCAACTGCGGTCAGGCCATGACCCAGGTGCCGCGGGAGCGGGCGATGTACTGCCAACCGTGCGACCTGCGCAGCTATCCGCGCATTTCGCCGAGCATGATCGTGCTGGTGACCCGGGGCGATGAAGTGCTGCTGGCGCGCTCGCCGCGTTTCGTCACCGGGGTCTACAGCACGCTGGCCGGGTTCGCCGAGCCGGGGGAGTCGGCCGAGGATTGCCTGATTCGCGAAGTGCGTGAGGAAGTCAGCATCGAAGTGAAGAACATTCAGTACATGGGCAGCCAGTGCTGGCCGTTCCCGCATTCGATGATGCTGGGCTTTCATGCCGAATATGCCGGCGGGGAGATTGTCTGCCAGGAAGACGAAATCGAAGACGCCCAGTGGTTCAACGTGCACGATCTGCCGCCGTTGCCGGCGTCGAAATCGATTGCACGTTACCTGATCGACGTCTACGTGGCCCGCCGCTTAGGCCACGCTGAACCAGTGCTGCCAGGCTAGCCGCACGGTCAGCCCCAGCACCACGGTGATGAACACCGGACGGATGAACTTGGCGCCGCCGCTGATCGCGGTGCGCGCCCCGAAGAACGCGCCGACCATCACCGACAGGCCCATGCACAGGCCGATGATCCAGTCCACCTGCCCCGAGAACACGAACACCGCCAGCGCCGCGACGTTGCTGACGAAGTTCATGCTGCGCGCCACACCGCTGGCCTTGACCAGGTCGATGGGGTAGAGCAGCAGGCTGCTGACCGTCCAGAACGCGCCGGTGCCGGGGCCGGCCACGCCGTCGTAAAAGCCCAGACTGAAGCCTTGCGGGCCTTGCCAGGTCTTCTTGATCGGCGCGTCGCTGTCCAGCGGCGCCTTCGGCGTGCCGCCGAACAGCAGGTACAGGCCGCAGGCGAACACGATCACCGGCAGCATTTTGTTCAGCCACTCCGCCGGCAGGTAGTGGGCGACGATGGCGCCGGTCAGTGCGCCGACCAGGGTGCCGACGATCGCGTGCATCCATTGCCTTGGGTGGAACAGCTTGCGCCGGTAGAAGGTGAAGCTGGCGGTGGCCGAGCCGAAGGTCGAGCTCAGCTTGTTGGTGCCCAGCACCAGGTGCGGCGGCAGGCCGGCGGTGAGCAGGGCCGGGGTGGTCAACAGGCCGCCGCCGCCGGCGATGGCGTCGATGAAACCGGCAATGAACGCGACGAGGGCCAGGATGGCCAGGGTGGTGAGGTCAACGCTGAGATCGAAGGGCATGGAATCGGCTTATTCGGCAGGGCGCAGACGGGCTGCAGGGACGGGCGGTCATGTTACTCATTTCCGGATGTTGCGGCGACCCGTCTGACGCTATCGCGGGCAAGCCCGCTCCCACAGGTTCTGCGGTGACCACCGATTCCGAACACCCCCGACCCCTTGTGGGAGCCAGCCTGCTGGCGATGGCGGTGGAGCAGTCGCCATAGATGTCGGCAGTGCCGGCGTCATCGCTTGCAGGCAAGCGCCTACAGGTTTTGCGGGTTAGGCGCCGCGTCGCTGCGCTAGGCTGCGTTCCATCCGGGCAATGCCTTCTTCGAGCATCGAGCGTGGGCAGCCGAAGTTCAGGCGCACGAACGGTTGGCTGTGGTCGCCGAAATCCGAACCGGCGCTCAGACCGACCTTGGCGTGTTCGAGGAAGAACCGCTGCGGGTCGCCCAGGTCCAGCGCCGAGCAGTCGAGCCAGGCGAGGTAAGTGCCTTGCGGCACGTTGATCGAGATGCCCGGCAGACGGCTGCGCACTGCCTCGACCAGGTAATCGCGGTTGGCCTGCAGATACTGTTTCAGCGCCTTGAGCCAAGGCCCGGCCTCGCTGTAGGCCACGCGGGTGGCTTCCATGCCCAGCGGGTTGACGCTGTCGACCATGCCGCAGCGGGCGTGGTTGACCCGCTCGCGCAGGGCGGCGTCCTGGATGATCATGAACGAGGTCTTGAGGCCGGCGATGTTGTAGGCCTTGCTGGCCGACATCAGGGTGATGGTGCGCTTGGCGATGTCGGCGCCCAGGGAGGCGGTCGGAATGTGCACGCGGCCGTCGTAGCACAGCTCGGCGTGGATCTCGTCGGAGATGATCCAGGCGTCCTGCTGCACGCAGAGGTCGGCCACCGCTTGCAGCTCTTCGCGGCCGAACACCTTGCCGATCGGGTTGTGCGGGTTGCTCAGCAGCAGCGCGCCACCGCCTTCGAGGGACTGGCGCAGGGCGTCCAGCGGGGTGGCGTAGGTGCCGTCGTCCTGCGCGAGGAATTCCAGTTCGACCTTGTTCAGGCCCCAGTGGCCCGGCGCATGGCGCAGCGGCGGGTAGTTCGGGGTCTGCACCACGACGTTCTGCTGCGGCTGCACCAGCGCCTTGAGCGCCATGTTGAAGCCCGACTCCACGCCCGGCAGGAACACCAGCTCCTGGGGCTGCACGCGCCAGGCGTACTTGGCCCACAGGTCGGCGACGATGGCCTGGCGCAGGTTGTCCTGGGCCACGCTGTAGCCCACCAGCGGGTGCAGCAGGCGTTGCTGCAACGCTTCGATGACCACCGGCGGCGCGGCGAAATCCATGTCAGCGACCCACATCGGCAGCACGTCGGCCGCATAGCGGCTCCATTTGGTGCTGCCGGTGTCGTGGCGGTCGAATACCTGATCAAAATCGAAAGTCATGCGGGGTCTCGTGAAGGCGGGGTCGTTGATGGGCGCCATGATAAGCCACTGCCTGCCCTTGCGCGACCGGGCGGTCATCGCGGTGTGCCAGGCAGGCCGCCATCGCCAGCAGGCTGGCTCCCACAAAGGCATCGGCAGACGACCGTGTGTTCCGGGGTGCACATACATTCCCCTGTGGGAGCCAGCCTGCTGGCGATGGCGTCAGTCCGGACATCATCGGCCCAGGGCAGGGCAGTCGCTCCCACAAGGGGAATCGGCGAATGACCGCGTGCCACCGACGGTCGGTTGGCGCGCCGGCCGTCGGTTCGTTGGCTAGAGTGAAAGGATCGGCAGTGCGTCTGCCGCAACCGTGATTGTCCAGAACAGCCCGGCAACGCACCGGGTTCCACCTGATCAGGAGTGCACGATGGATCTCAGCCGTCGTCAGTTCTTCAAGGTCGCCGGCATCGGCCTTGCAGGCTCTAGCCTGGGCGCGTTGGGCATGGCCCCGACGCCGGCCTTCGCCGAGCAGGTGCGCCACTTCAAGCTCGCCCACACCCATGAGACCCGCAACACCTGTCCGTACTGCTCGGTCGGGTGCGGGCTGATCATGTACAGCCAGGGCGACGCCGGCAAGAACGTGGCGCAGAACATCATCCACATCGAGGGCGACGCCGACCACCCGGTCAACCGCGGCACCCTGTGCCCCAAAGGCGCCGGCCTGCTGGACTTCATCCACAGTCCGGGCCGCCTGCAATACCCGCAGGTGCGCAAGCCGGGCTCCAACGAGTGGACGCGGATTTCCTGGGACGAAGCGCTGGACCGCGTCGCCGACCTGATGAAGGCCGACCGCGACGCCAACTTCACCGAGCGCAACGCCCAGGGCCAGACGGTGAACCGCTGGCTCACCACCGGGTTCCTCGCGGCGTCGGCGGCGTCCAACGAAGCCGGCTACATCACCCATAAGGTGGTGCGCAGCCTCGGCATGCTGGGGTTCGATAACCAAGCGCGTGTCTGACACGGCCCGACGGTGGCAAGTCTTGCCCCGACGTACGGCCGTGGAGCCATGACCAACACCTGGACCGACATCGCCAACGCGAACCTGATCCTGGTGATGGGCGGCAACTCCGCCGAAGCGCATCCGTGCGGCTTCAAATGGGTGACCGAAGCCAAGGCGCACAACGCTGCGCGGCTGATCGTGGTCGACCCCAGGTTCACCCGCACCGCATCGGTGGCCGACTACTACGCGCCGATCCGCACGGGAACCGACATCGCCTTCATGGGCGGGCTGATCAATTACCTGCTGACCGAGGACAAGATCCAGCACGAATACGTGCGCAACTACACCGACCTGTCCTTCATCGTGAAGGCCGGCTTCGGCTTCGAGGACGGCCTGTTCACCGGCTACGACGCGGCCAAGCGCAGCTACACCGACAAGTCCACCTGGGGCTACGAACTGGGCGAGGACGGTTTCGCCAAGGTCGACCCGACATTGCAGGATCCGCGCTGCGTCTATCAATTGATGAAGAGCCACTACAGCCGCTACACCATCGACCTGGCCAGCCAGATCTGCGGCATGCCGGTCGAGGCCATGAAGAAGATCTGGGAAGAGATCGCCACCTGCTCGCAACCGGGCAAGACCATGACGATCCTGTACGCGCTGGGCTGGACGCAGCACTCCATCGGCTCACAGATCATCCGCAGCGCGGCGATGGTGCAGCTGCTGCTGGGCAACGTCGGCATGCCGGGCGGCGGGGTCAACGCCTTGCGCGGGCACTCCAACATCCAGGGCCTGACCGATCTGGGCCTGCTGTCCAACTCGCTGCCGGGCTACCTGACCCTGCCGCTGGACGCCGAGCAGGACTACGACGCCTTCATCGCCAAACGCACACAGAAACCGCTGCGGCCGGGGCAGCTGTCCTACTGGCAGAACTACAGCAAGTTCCACGTCAGCCTGATGAAGGCCTGGTACGGCGCCAACGCCACTGCCGAGAACCAGTGGGGCTACAGCTACCTGCCCAAGCTCGACATCCCCAACTACGACATCCTCAAGGTCTTCGACCTGATGGGCCAGGGCAAGGTCAACGGCTACATGTGCCAAGGCTTCAACCCGATCGCCGCGCTGCCCGACAAGAACCGGGTGATGAAAGCGCTCGCGCGGCTCAAGTGGCTGGTGGTGATGGACCCGCTGGCCACCGAGACCTCGCAGTTCTGGGAGAACGTCGGCCCCTACAACGACGTGAAGACCGCCGACATCCAGACCGAGGTCATCCGCCTGCCCACCACGTGCTTCGCCGAGGAGGACGGGTCGCTGGTCAACAGCAGCCGCTGGCTGCAATGGCACTGGAAAGGCGCCGACGGACCGGGCGAGGCGCGCACCGACGTGCAGATCATGAGCGGGCTGTTCCTGCGCCTGCGCCAGCGCTATCAGGCCGAGGGCGGCGCCTGGGCCGAGCCGATCCTGAAGCTGTCGTGGCCGTACAAGATTGCCGACGAGCCGTCGCCGGAGGAAATCGCCAAGGAGGTCAACGGCTACGCCACCACCGACTTCACCGATGCCAGCGGCCTGGCGGTCAAGGCCAACGCGCAATTGGCGGCCTTCGCCCAGCTCAAGGATGACGGCAGCACCGCGTCCGGCTGCTGGATCTTCTGCGGCAGTTGGACAGAGGCCGGCAACCAGATGGCCCGGCGCGACAACAACGACCCTTACGGCATGCACCAGCATCAGGGCTGGGCGTGGGCATGGCCGGCCAACCGGCGGATCCTCTACAACCGCGCCTCGGCCGACCCCCAAGGCAAGCCGTGGGATCCGAAGAAACGCCTGGTGTGGTGGAACGGCAAGGCCTGGGGCGGCACCGACGTGCCGGACTACAAGGCCGACGTGCCGCCGGAAGCGGGGATGAACCCGTTCATCATGAACCCCGAGGGCGTGGCGCGGTTCTTCGCCGTCGACAAGATGAACGAAGGGCCGTTCCCCGAGCACTACGAGCCGTTCGAGACGCCGATCGGCATCAACCCGCTGCACCCGCAGAACAAGAACGCCACCAGCAACCCGGCGGCGCGGATCTTCGATTCGGTGTGGGACAGCCTCGGCCAGGCCAAGGACTTCCCGTACGCCGCCACCAGCTACCGGCTCACCGAGCATTTCCACTTCTGGAGCAAGCACTGCCGCTTGAACGCCATCGTCCAGCCGGAACAGTTCGTGGAGATCGGCGAGGTGCTGGCCAAAGAGAAGGGCATCGTCGCCGGCGACCGGGTGCGGGTCAGCAGCAAACGCGGCTTCATCGAGGCGGTGGCGGTGGTCACCAAACGGATCCGGCCGCTGCAGGTCAACAACCAGGTGGTGCACCAGATCGGCATTCCGCTGCACTGGGGCTTCACGGGCCTTACGCGGCACGGCTACCTGACCAACACGCTGGTGCCGTTCCTCGGCGACGGCAACACCCAGACCCCGGAATCCAAGTCGTTCCTGGTCAACGTGGAGAAACTGTAAATGGCCAGCCAAGACATCATCGCCCGCTCGGCCACCACCACGCCGGCGCCGTCGGTGCGCGGTCAGCAAGAGGTCGCCAAGCTGATCGACACCACCAAGTGCATCGGCTGCAAGGCCTGCCAGGTCGCGTGCTCGGAATGGAACGAGCTGCGCGACGAGGTGGGCCACAACCACGGCACCTACGACAACCCGCAGGATCTGACCGCCGACTCGTGGACGCTGATGCGCTTCACCGAGCACGAGACCGACGCCGGCAACCTGGAATGGCTGATCCGCAAGGACGGCTGCATGCACTGCGCCGAACCCGGCTGCCTGGCGGCGTGCCCGAGCCCCGGCGCGATCATCAAGCACGCCAACGGCATCGTCGATTTCGATCAGGACCACTGCATCGGCTGCGGCTACTGCATCACCGGTTGCCCGTTCAACATCCCGCGCATCTCCCAGAAGGACCACAAGGCCTACAAGTGCACCCTGTGCTCGGACCGGGTGGCCGTGGGCCTGGAGCCGGCCTGCGTGAAGACCTGCCCGACCGGTGCCATCGTGTTCGGCAGCAAGGAAGACATGAAGGTCCACGCCGCCGAACGCGTCGTCGACCTCAAGAGCCGCGGCTTCGGCCAGGCCGGCCTGTATGACCCCGAAGGCGTCGGCGGCACCCACGTGATGTATGTGCTGCACCACGCCGACACGCCACGGCTGTACGCAGGCCTGCCGGACGCGCCGGCGATCAGCCCGCTGGTGGGCCTGTGGAAAGGCATCAGCAAGCCGCTGGGCCTGCTGGCGATGGGCGCGGCGGTGCTGGCCGGGTTCTTCCATTACGTGCGCGTCGGGCCCAACCGCACGGAAGAGGATGAGCATCCGCAGCCGCCGGACACCTCGGTGCATGTCGTCGATCCGGCGGTGCACACCTTCGACCCCCGCGGGGAGGGCAGGCCATGAGCGACAAACCGATCCTGCGCTACACCGCCAACCAGCGCACCAATCACTGGCTGGTGGCGATCCTGTTCTTCATGGCCGGGCTGTCGGGGCTGGCGCTGTTCCACCCGGCGCTGTTCTGGCTGACGAACCTGTTCGGCGGCGGGCCGTGGACGCGGATCCTGCACCCGTTCATGGGCGTGCTGATGTTCGTGTTCTTCATGGGGCTGGTGTTGCGCTTCTGGCGCTCGAACTTCTTCATCGACAACGACTGGAAGTGGCTGCGGCGCATCGACCGGGTGCTGGTCAACGACGAGGAGACCGTGCCGCCGGTGGGCAAGTACAACGCCGGGCAGAAACTGCTGTTCTGGACTTTACTGCTGTGCATGCTGGCGTTGCTGTTCACGGGGCTGGTGATCTGGCGGGCGTACTTCAGCCACTGGTTCGGCATCACCACGATCCGCTGGGCCATGCTGCTGCATGCGCTGGCCGGGTTCGTGCTGATCCTGAGCATCATCGTGCACATCTACGCCGGGATCTGGATCAAGGGCTCGGTGGACGCGATGATGCATGGCCGCGTCAGCCGCGCCTGGGCCCGCAAGCACCACGCGCTGTGGGCTCGCGAGGTGGAAGGCGAGCCTGCGCCGAAACCGCCGATCACCAAGAAGGGCTGACCGTTGCCGACCATTCTGGAACCTGGGGAAATCGAAGCGGCGGCCAGTTCGCCGCCGTTCCTGCATTTGCCGCCGCACGATCTGTTCACCTTGCGGGCCCTGCGGCTGGAGCATCTCGCCGAGGGGCATCCGCTGGCCGCGTACCTGCGCCTGATCGCCGGCCTGTGCCGGGTGCAGCAGCAGGTGCTGGACGATCCGCCGCTGGCGGTGGCGCCCGATGCGCAGCGGCTGGAGACGTGCCACCAGCACGGTTTGCCGCCGTTCGCCGCCGACACATTGATCCGCGAGGACGCCTGGCAGGCTTACCTGGACGCTTTGCTGCAACGCTATGACGCACCCGAACAAGCGGCGGTGGTCGAGTCCGTGACCACCTTGCGCACAGCCAGCCCCGGCCAGCGCCGCGCCTGGGCGGTGGCGCTGGTCAGCGGCCAGTATTCGCTGGTGCCGGCGGCGCTGGTGCCGTTTCTCGGCGCGGCCCTGCAAGCGGCGTGGAGCCATTGGCTGCTCAGCGTGCCGAACCTGCGGCTCACCCCCGGCGACAGCCTCAGCCAATGCCCGGCCTGCGGATCGCAGGCCATGGCCGGGGTGATCCGCCACCGCGGCAAGCACAACGGACTGCGCTACTTGGTGTGTTCGCTGTGCGCCTGCGAATGGCACGTGGTGCGGGTCAAGTGCGTGTACTGCGAGCAGAGCAAAGGCCTGGAATACATGAGCCTGGCGGACGACCGCCACACGGCGGAGCGGGCGCCGCTGCGGGCGGAGGTGTGCCCCACCTGCAACACCTACCTCAAGTTGGTCTATCTGGAGAACGACCCCGACGCCGAAGCGCTGTCGGCGGATCTGACCAGCCTGCTGCTGGACATGCGCCTGGCCCAGGACGGCCATCAACGGCTGGCGCCGAATCTGCTGCTGGCCCCCGGAGACGAATGACGGCAGCGTCTACACTCAGGCCCGACGATCTGTTGATTTCGGGAGAGCCGGATGTCTGTGAGTGTCGCCCCGCGTTTGCCTTCCATCGACAGCCTGTTGCGTCATCCCGCCTGCCGGCCGCTGAGCGAGCGTTTCGGGCGGGAGGCGCTGCTGGCCTGTCTGCGCCAATTGCTGGATGAACTGCGCCCCGAGGTCCTGAGCGGGCAGGTGGCGGCCATCGAGATCGGCCCCGAGGCGCTGGCCGGCCGCGCCGCCGAGCGGTTGGCGGCGCAGCGGCGCAGCCACGTGCGCCGGGTGTTCAACCTGACCGGCACGGTGCTGCACACCAACCTGGGCCGCGCCTTGCTGCCGGAGGAAGCGATCGAGGCGGTGCAGGTCGCGGCGCGCTATCCGCTCAACCTGGAATTCGACCTGGCCAGCGGCAAGCGCGGCGACCGCGACGACCTGATCGAAGGGCTGATCCGCGAACTGACCGGCGCCGAGGCCGTGACCGTGGTCAACAACAATGCCGCCGCCGTGCTGCTGACCCTCAACAGCCTGGGCGCGCGCAAGGAAGGCATCATTTCCCGCGGCGAACTGATCGAGATCGGCGGCGCGTTCCGCATCCCCGACATCATGGCCCGCGCCGGCGTGCGCCTGCACGAGGTCGGCACCACCAACCGCACCCACGCCCGCGACTACGAAGCAGCGATCGGCCCGCGCAGCGGCTTGATCATGCGGGTGCACGCCAGCAACTACAGCATCGAAGGCTTCACCGCCCGGGTGCCCACCGCCGAACTGGCGGAGCTGGCCCACCGGCATGGCCTGCCGCTGCTCGAAGACCTGGGCAGCGGCAGCCTGCTGGATCTGACCCGCTGGGGCCTGCCGGCGGAGCCGACCGTGCGCCAGGCCTTGCTCGACGGCGCGGACATCGTGACCTTCAGCGGCGACAAACTGCTCGGCGGGCCCCAGGCCGGGCTCATCGTCGGGCGCAAAGAGCTGATCGCGAAGATCAAGAAGAACCCGCTGAAACGGGCGCTGCGGGTCGACAAGCTGACCTTGGCGGCGCTGGAAGCGGTGCTCGGCCTGTACCGCGATCCGGACCGCTTGGCCGAGCGCCTGCCGAGCCTGCGCCTGCTGACCCGCCCGCAGGAGGACATCCTGGCCCAGGCCGAACGCCTACAACCGGCGTTGGCCCAGACGTTGGGGCCTGCCTGGCAGGTCAGCGCCGAACCGGCCCTGGGCATGATCGGCAGCGGCAGCCAACCGGTGGCGCGGCTGCCCAGCGCCGCCCTGTGCGCACGCCCGCAGGTGTCCAAGCGCCTGCGCGGTCGCTGCCTGCTGAACCTGGAAGCGGCGCTGCGCCGCTTGCCGGTGCCGGTGCTCGGCCGTCTCGACGACGATGCCTTGTGGCTGGATCTGCGGCAACTGGACGACGAACCGGCGTGGCTGGCGCAGCTCGGGCATCTGCAGGTGCCTGAATGATCGTCGGCACCGCCGGGCACATCGACCACGGCAAGACCTCGCTGCTTCAGGCGCTCACCGGCCAGGCCGGCGACCGCCGTCCGCAGGAGCGCGCGCGGGGCATGACCATCGATCTGGGCTACCTGTACGCGGAGCTCGCGCCGGGCGCCGGGCTGACCGGTTTCATCGACGTGCCGGGCCACGAGAAATTCACCCACAACATGCTGGCCGGGGCCCAAGGCATTGATCTGGTGCTGCTGGTGGTGGCGGCGGACGACGGCGTGATGCCCCAGACCCGCGAGCACCTGGCAATCGTCGAGCTGCTTGGGATCCCGCGTGCATTGGTGGCGATCACCAAAACGGATCGGGTCGAACCGGCCAGGGTGGACGCGGTGCGGCGGCAGGTGAGGGCGCTGCTGGCGCCGGGGCCGTTCAGCCAGGCGCCGATGGTGGCAGTGTCGAGCGTGACCGGGCTGGGCGTCGAGGCGCTGCGTGAGCAACTGCTGCTGGCCCAGGGCGAGGTGCAGGCCCGCAGCCTGGAGGGCGGGTTTCGCCTGCCCATCGACCGGGCGTTCAGCGTGGCCGGGGCGGGCATCGTGGTCACCGGCACGGCGCTGTCGGGGACGGTGGCGGTGGGCGACAGGCTGGTGCTCGGGCCATCCGGCAAGTCGGTGCGTGTGCGCGGCCTGCATGCGCAGAACCAACCCGCCGAACACGCCTTCGCCGGTCAGCGGGTGGCCTTGAACCTGAGCGGCGAACGCCTTGAGCTCGGGCAGATCCACCGGGGCCAATGGCTGTCGGCCGACTGGCTGCACGCGCCGACCCAGCGGCTGGACATCGAATGGCGGCTGCTGCCCGACGAGACCCGCACCTTCGAGCACTTCCAGCCGGTGCACCTGCACCTGGGCACGCAAGACGTGATCGCCCGCGTGGCGCTGCTGGAAGGGGCGCGGCTGAATCCCGGCGAGCGCACGTTCGCGCAATTGCTGACGGCCTCGCCGGTGCAGGCGGTCAAAGGGGACCGGTTGATCCTGCGCGATGCCAGCGCCCAGCGCACCTTGGGCGGCGGACAGGTGCTCGATCCGTTTGCCCCTACGCGCCAGCGACGCAGCCCCGAGCGCCTGGCGCAACTGCGGGCGTTGGCCGGCAGCGAAGCGATGGAGGCGGCCTTGCCGGCATTGCTCGACCACAGTTCCAGCGGGTTGGCGGCGCAACGGCTGGAGCGCCAGTTCAACCGTCCGCAGGCCGGTTGGGCGTTGCCGGAGAACGTCCGGCAGATCGACACCCGCCAAGGGCCGGTGCTGTTCAACGCCCAGCGCTGGGGCATCCTCAAGTTCACCCTCCTGGAAAAGCTCGCCCGCCTGCATGAGCTGGAGCCCGACCAGATGGGCCCCGACCGCGACCGCCTGCGGCGCTTCAGCGGCTTGGAGGTGGAGCGTTCGACCTTCCTCAGCCTGCTCGACGAATTGCGCGCCGCCGGCTCGGTCACCGCCAGTGGCCCGTGGCTGCATCTACCGGACCATCAGGTGCGCCTGAATGCCGACGACGAGGCTTTGTGGCAAGTGCTGCAACCGCTGTTCGAAGCAGCGGGATTCGATCCGCCGTGGGTGCGCGACGTGGCGGCGGTGACGGGCAGGGACGATGCCGCCGTGCGCCTGCTGCTGCGCAAGCTGGCGCGGCTGGGGCTGATGCATCAGGTGGTGCGCGACCTGTTCGTCACCGACCTCACGCTGCGGCAAATGGCGGCGGTGCTGCTGCGCCTGGGCGAAGAAAATCCGCAGATCCAGGTCACGGCGTTCCGTGATGCGCTAGGCTTGGGGCGCAAGCGCAGCATTCAGGTGCTTGAGTACTTCGACCGCCTGGGCCTGACCCGGCGGGTGGCCGATCACCGGCAAATCCGCTTCGACAGCGCGCTGGCCAGCGCCGACGCACACTGAGTTCAAAGGAAGGCAATCGCGCCCGGTGGCGCGGCCGGGCTTCAAACCCGGTTGGGGACGGCATCCGTTCCCGGGCAGGTTCGACTCCGGCTGCCTTCCGCCATTTCGCAAGCAAAAGATCTGTTCTCCCGTGAACCATAAAGGGTTGGCCTTGATTTGATTGATGGCATAATCATGGCGCCTGAAGGGTTGTTGACTATCCGCACGCCAAAGTCTCATGAAATGGCGAATTATTTAAGTTCATCGTGCGGGTGGCTGTTTTTGTAGTGATGTGTTTTTTGTTTTTTGCATAAATTTATATTTGTTTTTTTACATGGAGTTCAGATGTCGATCGCGACGGTAGGGCCAAAAAAGTACGATTTTCAAGACTTGGTTTGCGTTGATGTCTTTCTACGTCATCAGGGTGAAGAAAGCGTCGAACTGTATATAGAGCCAAAGGCCGGTGAAGACGCGAAAGTCATCATTCCATCCGCCAGTGGAAAGAAAGTCATTGAGATACAAGTCAAGGGCGCTCTGGAGGGGGTGACGCTGGCGGAGTTCGCAAAATGGCTTTCGCACTTTGAAGAAAGAAAGGCTGTGAATACGCTGCTGGAACGATTGTGTGACGATCTGGATACGCACGTCGTATTTGTGGTGTCGGCAAGGTGCAGCGATAAGATTTCGGTGCTTTGCAAGAGCGCCACCGCACCCTGGGATGTGCAGGGCAAAAAACTTTCCAGGGAGGTTGCCGGCGAACTGTTGGGCGAGCTTGAAAATTACGCCAGTACGTTGGAGGAAACCGAGTCATCCCTCGATGACGAAAGGGTGCTTCACCTGCGTAAGTTCGTCAAGGGTGCAAAGGTGGATCAGATCCGAAATGCTTTGGCTCGTCTGACCATTGTCGAAAATGTGTTGGAAGATGAGTTGCGGGACGCCTGTGAAAGGAAACTGCGAAAGCTGAGGTTGCCGCTTGACAGGTGTGAAGTTGTTGTTGGCAAGCTGGTTGCGATAATCAAAAAGGCAAAAGAGAGTAAGGGGAATATTCATTCTGATCTGTTGGCGGAGTTGAACAAGAATCTTCCCGAACAGATTCGACCCAGGAACTACGTGCTTCGAGGATTCGAAGAGGATTGGAAGAAGGAACTGTCAGAGAATAATATCCTTCTGCTCTCTGGCTCGCCCAGGGTAGGTAAGACAAACGCCGGGCGTTGGATGGCGGCTGAATTTGAAGCGTTGGGGTATCAGTTAAAGCTGAGCAGCAATCTCGACGAGGTGGAGCGCTTCCTGCTTGATCCGGCACCCGGCGAGCGGCTTGCTGTCGTGGACGACCCCTTGGGAGGGAGCTTTCTGAGCGATGATCCCGGCCGGGCGCTTTCTAAATTGCAACAACTGTCGGAAAGGTTGACACCGTCAAGGAAGCTTATTGTCTCTCAAGTGCAAGATCGGCTTTTGCAGTTTTCCGGAGATGCGCAGCTTGAGGATGTATGGCTGGGCAGGCGCCGATGGCACGATCTAGGCAAGTACCGCAGCAGTTTTCTGGTGGAGATTTGGCAAGAACTGCAGAATCTGTTCGACGTTCCGGATGTTTTGTCTGAGAACATGCTCGGGGCCTTGCGGAGCGGCTCCTTGAGTATAGAACCAGGTTGTCTGATGCACTTGGCGGCTTCATGCTACCGCCTGCACGAGCCTGCTGATTTGAACGCGGCGGTACGTCTTGCTCGTGAGGATTCGAAGTCATTGGCCTCGGCACTGGTTGGTGAAGGGCTTAGCCCTTTGTTGCAGGCACTGGCTGTGGTGACCTCTCATGAGGACTCCTGCTCGTTGCAGGACCTGAAGTATGTGCTGAATGGTGACGGAACGAAAAACCGTTATGCGGTCGCCAGCTACTTAGGCCTGTCGGCTAGTTTGGGAATGGCGCCGAAACCAGTGGATCGAGTGCCTGAAACCTATGGTGAGCTAACGTTCTCTGCGGAAGACGAAACGCTTTTTGAAATTCTGGAGCGTCGTCGAATAATCGTAGAAACGGGTGCAGAACGGTTCAACTTCTCTCACGAGTTTTACCGGTCGGCGGCGGAGCTCTCTGCCAGTGGGCGGGCAAGCGCTGTAGACAGAAGATTGTTGCAATACGCAGAGCGAGGTTTGTTCTCGCTTTCCTTTGAGTCTTCGCGGGCCACTGCGATTGCACTGCGTTGGATTTATGAGGCGATGAGGGCGTCTGTTCAACGGCACAAAGTCGTGGACTTTGCGATAGAAGGGCTCGAATCAAGGTATCTGGTAACAAAAGAAGCCTGTTTCTTTTTTCTTCTTCAGTCCATAGAGGATATTTCGGAAGGCAAGCGATCTCAGTTTAATAAGTGGGTCAACAAAGTGTCGTTTGTCACTCTGAAGCATGTGCTTTGGGAGAAAGGGCAGGCAATGCTGCCTGCCGGTGAGAATTTTACACTTGAAGGGAAGATTTTTGAGTTCTACGAAAGAGAAGAAGTCGAAGGGTTTCTAATTGCATTCAGTGGCGAGTCGGATGAAGAAATCAGCGCGGAAGATGCCTGGAAGACAATGTGCTACTTGGAGGGATGCCCGGAAGAACTGACTCAACCTATTGTGTTGCGCCTTCTTAGTTATGATTTGGGCGGTGTAAGGGCAGCGGCAGCAAAGGTATGGATCAGCAGTGTCCGGCACAATGACCAGGAAGTGCTGAAGAAGATTTTTTCGGATCAGCACCCTTCGGTGGCACAGGCCGCTTTGGAAGGTGCGGCACGTATATGGCCGGAATGCGATTCGGACAGACAGCGTGACTTGCTGGCTGGGTTGAAGAGGTGCGCTGCACTCCCAGCGTCAGCCTCAACAATGATAGCCATTATTCTAAAGATGGAACATCAGGCGTACGGTAATGAACTGCCCTGGGGACTGTTTGGTGGGTTGCTTCCTGATATTTTGTCCGCATTGCCCGAAGGCGCCAACCTGAACGACGCCAGATTGCATGCGGCGGTCGAGAAAAGTTTGAAGCATATTGCTCAGTCGGACTTTATCAATATTGCCGATGCCTGGATTGGCTTGCTTGAGAGAGAAGCGTTACGAGCGATTCCGAGCGACTACGCAATGGCGGTCACTGACTTGCTGATCAGAGGGACAGAGGCTGCGCCTGACCTAAGGGGTACAAGGCTGGATCGTTTGTTTAAGGTAAATGGTACAGGCGCTCAGATAAGGGTCGTGCTGGAGCTTGTGGATGGATGGGACTTGCTGACTGCGGCAGACCGAACTCAGGTGCTCGGCTATTTGAGCGAAGATAGAGTCGACCAAAGGTGGTTACATGCTACGGCAGTGACAAGGTACGCCGTTCCTCCGGAGGTGGTTGCGCTCGTGTTCCCTTCTGGGGCCCTGCCGACGGTTGTAACCCTGTCGGGGTTTGAATCGACACTCATTGAATGTGCATTGAAAATCTATATGGGGAATCCCGGAATTCTAGGCAATATCGGAGCACATCTTGCCGGAGGGAAGACTTGGGAGCCGATAGTAGAGTCTATCGCTTTGAATCCAGATCATGCGCTGTTCAATAAGGCATGGGCACACATTACATCTAGCTCCGATGATGAGAAAGTTTCAAACTTCGTTTCTAAGTTGGTTGGACAGTATCCGCAGGAGATGTTTGACAGGCTGCTTGAGCATAAGGTCCGTACGAACGGAGGGTTCATGCCCGGTGCTTGGGAGATTTTGCTTGATCATGCACCTGTTGGAAAACTAGATATCTGGCTTGCAGTAATGGCTACTCATGCTCAGAGAGTGCTTGATGAACTTGTAGAAGTTCGCGACTGGGTAGGGGAACGGTACGCAAATAGCCTATTAAGATTGTTTCCTGCCGATGTTGAATTGCTTAACACTGTTTATAGCCTGAAAGAAGCAGCTGCGGAGGCGTTCGCTGCGCTTGATGAGGTCAAGTCTGAGGGTGTTCGAAGATATGTGGTGAATGAGTTGTTGCGGAACTTTATGGATAAGTTTAAGGCTAAATTGCCAGTGCATTATTCGACGTGTGATGCTATTTGCAGGCTCTTCAAAGATATAGGTAGTGCCGATGCGGACTTGGAAGAAATTGAAGCCTATCGGCTAAAGCTGCTGAAGCTCGCGCATGAGTATACGTTTGAAGAGTATGGTGAAAAACTGGAATTTTGGGAGGCTTGACTTAACGGGTGGCCTATTGGCTGACAGCATAGTTCTACAAGTTTCTCAAGCAGACACTTTACACTGCCAAGGTCTGCCCAGACTCAAGTAGAACTACGTTTGAGAATCGAAGATAAAGGCGGGCGCGCCGGTCACCTCCCGACACGCCCCTCGGTTCACCGGCTCGCATCCAGCACAATGCGATACCGCGCCTTGCCGCTGCGCAAATGGTCGACGGCCTCGTTGACTCGGCTCATGGGGAACTGCTCGACCTGCGGCACGATCTGGTGCCGGGCGCAGAACTCCAGCATGGTCGCGGTGGCGGCGGGGGAGCCGACCGGCGAGGCGGACAGGACTTTTTGCTGGGGAATCAGTTCGAACACGTGCACCGGAATGGCGCTGGGCACGATGCCGACAAAGTGCAGGCGGCCCCGGCCGCGTAATGTGGCGAGCATCGCCGACCAGTCGAGGTTGGCGTTGGCGGTGACCAGCAGAAAGTCCAAGGTGCCGGCGATGGCCTTGAGCGCGGCGCTGTCGGTGGAGGCCACCACGTTGTGGGCGCCCAGGCGCTTGGCTTCGTCCTGCTTGCTCAAGGATGACGTGAACGCCGTGACCTCGCAGCCCCAGGCGTTGAGGAAGCGCAACGCCAAGTGACCGAGCCCGCCGATCCCCACCACGCCCACGCGGTCGGTGGGTTTGACGCCGAATTCCACCAGCGGGTTGAACACCGTGGAGCCGGCGCAGAACAGCGGCCCGGCCAGCGCCGGGTCGAGCCCCGCGGGAATCTTCAGGGCCCAGGCCCAGTGGCTGCGCACGCGGTCGGCGAACCCGCCGTGGCTGCCGATGATGGTGGGCCTGGCGGTGCTGCACAGGTTATGCGAACCGCCCATGCAGGACGGGCAGTGCATGCAGCTGCCCTTGTACCAGCCGATGCCCACTCGCTGGCCGACCTCAAGACCCCGCACCTGGGAACCGGTGCGCACGATCTTGCCGACCACCTCATGGCCGGGAATGAACGGGTATTGGCTGATGCCCCAATCGTTGTCGATCAGCGACTGGTCGGAGTGGCAGACGCCGCAGTATTCCACGGCCACTTCGACGTCTTCGTCGCCCAACGGGCCGGGATCGTAGCTGTAGCGTTCAAGCGGCGCGCCGGCGGCGGTGGCGGCCCAGCCGGTGAAGGACGAGAGTTCGGTACTGTTGCTCATGGGACACCTCCGGTTGGCGAAACGGGGGGACGACGACCCGAACGGCGAGCGCTGCGGGGACAGTCAGGGGAGCACATCGGAACATCGCGCAAAGCGTCGAGAGTGTAGCAGCCCGGCGGAACCGGGCTGCCGGTGGGGCATCATTCCGTGGCGTCGAAAGCCTCGTGGTAGCGCACCACGCCTGTCGGCACCGCGTCGCCCAGCGCCAGCGCCTGGAAGTACTCGGCCGGCACCCCCGGCAATTCCAGGCCCGGATGAGGCTTGAAACCGAAGCGGCCGTAGTAGTCAGGATCCCCCAGCAGCACGCAACCGGCGCCGCCCAGTTCCCGCAGTTCGCTCAGGGCCGCTTTCATCAGCGCCGCGCCGATGCCCTGGCCGTGACGCTCCGGCCACACGGAAATCGGCCCGAGGCCGTACCAGCCCGTGGTGCCGTCCGACACCGTGACCGGCGACAGGGCCACATGGCCGACGATCACGCCGTTCTCTTCCGCCACCAGCGACAGGCTCAGCTGCCCGGCGCGCCGCAGGGCGTCGACGATGAAGTGCTCGGTGTGGCTGGAGTGCTCGGCGTCGCGGAACGCGGCTTCGGTGAGGCGGGCGATGGTTTCGGTGTCTTGGGGTTGTTCTTTGCGGATTGCGATGTTCATGCCGATCCGTTCTTTGGTGTCCTGGTCGATCAGCGCGCGCAGGGTCTGAAACAGCGGTGTGGCGTCAGTGTAGCGCTTGCCGTAAGTCAGGTTGAACGCGTAGTTGAAGTCGGGCGGGTTGGCGCCCTGGGTGTGCTGCAGGATTGTCTCCAGCTTGTCCAGCGCCTTCACCGCCTGGGCCTCGGCGGAGCGCCCGTGTTCGTAGTCGTCCCACAGCGCGAGGATGTCGTCCCGCAGGGGCGCGTCCAGCGCCTGGGTCAACAGCAGCAGGTCGTTCTTTTCCTGCTCGCTCTTGTCGGGGAACGACGCCTTGTTGACGGCAGGAATGTCGCCGCTGATGGCTTCGCCCAAGTCATGGATGACGCACAGCTTGAGGATTCTGGAGAGGTCCAGACCGGTCAGTTCGTCTTCGAAGGCAATGGCCATCAGGCACAGGCGCCAACTGTGTTCGGCGGTGCTTTCCGGGCGTCCGGCGGCGGTATGGGCGCTGCGCAGCACGCTTTTGAGCTTCTCCGCTTCACGCAGGAAGGCCAATCGTCCTTTGATCTTGTCGAGGTTCATGCCCGTTTCTTTCATTCAGAGGTTCGCGGCGAATGTTCGATGCTTGGCCGGTTGAGGTCAATGTCCGGTTTGTTGGATTGCTGTAAAGGGTGCAGCAATGATCTGCAAGGGGCCTTATTGTTGGCGCAGAAGCGAATTTCCATACTCGGCCAACCCTTTGAAGACCGCTTCTGACAGTAAGGAAAACCCCCATGGTTTCAGCGATCCGTTTTGCCGAGGCCGGCGCGCCTGACGTGTTGACCCTGGACACCCTCGACGAGCTGTCGCCCGGCCCCGGCGAGGTCTGGCTCCGCCAGGAAGCCATCGGCGTCAACTACCTCGACGTGACCCAACGCAAGGGCGCTGTGCCCGTTGCGCTGCCGTCCGGGCTGGGCCTGGAAGGGGCCGGGCGCGTAGCGGCGGTGGGCGAGGGCGTCGGCACTGTGCAGGTCGGCGACTGTGTCGCCTACGCCACCGGCCCGTTGGGCGCTTACGCTTCGGCTCGGCTGTTTCCCGCGCAGCGGCTGGTGAAACTCCCGGACACGCTGTCTTTCGATGAGGCCGCCGCCGTGCTGTTCAAGGGCATCACCGCCCAGTACCTGCTCAAGTCCACGTATCCGGTGGGGCTGGGCACCACGGTGCTGCTGTACGGCGTGGCGGGCGGTTTGGGCGAGATCATGGCGCCGTGGGCGAAACATCTGGGCGCCCGGGTGATCGGCGTGGTGTCGAAGCAGGCCAGCGTCGAGAAGGCCCGGGCGTCCGGTTGCGACGAAGTGCTGGTGTTCGACCCGGACACCTTGGCGGCGCAGGTCTCGCGCATCACTGACGGGCAGAAGGTGGACGTGGTCTACGACCCCATCGGGCGCGTGTCCTTCCAGGCATCGCTGGACAGCCTGCGCCCGCGCGGCCTGATGGTGTCGTTCGGGGCGTCGTCCGGCGCACCGGCGGCGGTGGAGTTGGCCACGCTCAACGCCAAGGGTTCCCTGTTCCTGACGCGTCCTTCGCTCGCGGCGCACACGGCCACCGACGCCGAGTACCAGGCGCGGGCGCAGGATGTGCTGGCGGCGGTCGGGGCAGGTATCATCAAGCCCCGGATCTGGGCGGCCTACCCGTTGGCCGACGCCGCGCGGGCGCACGCGGACCTGGAGTCCGGGCGATCATCGGGGGCGATCATTCTCAAGCCATGAATCTGGATGTCCTGAGTCATCAGCACAGCGACGAGGTCGCGGCGTTCCTGGCCGTGGCCGCGCAAGGCTCGTTCGTCGGCGCCGGCCGGGTGCTGCAGCGGCACCCGACCGTCGTCTCGAAACGCCTCGCCGCCATGGAGGCGCGCCTGGGCGTGCGGTTGGTCGAGCGCTCCACCCGACAGGTGCGCATCACCGAGGCGGGCCTGCGGCTGGAGCAGCGCCTGCGCGCGGCCATCGAGCTGCTGGAGGAAGCGCAGCAACAGACGGCAGAGGCAGCGGGGGAGGTGCGCGGCACCTTGCGCCTCGCGTTGCCGGCGGCCATGGGCCGGCGTTGGCTGGGGCCGATGCTGCCGGAATTTCTCAAGGCGTATCCGCAGGTCTCGGTCTACGCCGACTACAGCGAACGGCGGGTGGACATCATCGACGAAGGGTTCGACGCGGCCATCCGCATCGGCGCGCTGGAAGACAGCCGACTGGTCGCCAAAAAACTCTGCGACCACCGCCGGGTACTCTGCGCCTCACCGGCCTACCTGGAGCGGCACGGCGCGCCCGAAACGCCGCAGGACTTGCTCCGACACAACTGCCTGCGCTTCAGCGGCCTCGCGTCCTTTCCGCACTGGCGCCTGCACCGGGGCGACGAAATCCGGACCGTGACGCCCAACGGCAACCTGACCGCCAACGACAGCGAATCCCTGCTGGCGGCAGCCTGCGCCGACGAGGGCATCCTCGGCGCCGGCGACTGGCTGATGAGCCGCGACATCGCCGCCGGGCGGCTGCGCCAAGTGCTCGCCGACTGGCAGCTCGATACGCCGGGCGGCGTCTACCTGGTCAGGCCTTCGGCGCGGTTTCCCAGTGCGACGGTGGTCGCGTTCAAGCAGTGGATCGAGTCGAAGTTCGACCCTGCGGCGCCGTGGGCCGTCTGACCGGTTGTCGCTTATCGCCCGCTGAAGGCCTTCAAGGTGTCTACTGCTGATGAAGCCCTGTCTTTTTGCGGAGGACACCGAAATGAGCGACGAACGCACGGCCCCGGCAACCCAAGGTGTCACCGTGGAGCTGCTGGCAACCCTGGACCTGGGCCCGGAGATCGAAGGCATGGCAGGGCGCCAACTGCGCATGCGCCTGGTCACCATCGACCCCGGCGGCGTGTTCGGCCCGCTACACGACCACAAGGACAGGCCCGGCATGGTGTTCATTCTGCAAGGCACGATTACGGATCACCGCAATGGCATCGCCACGGACTACGGGCCGGGTGTCGGTTGGCCGGAGGATCGGAACACCACGCATTGGTTGGAGAACCGGGGGGCGGAGGTGGCTAGGGAGGTTTCGGTGGATGTTGTTAGGTTGGGGTGAGGTGGAGGGTGGGCGGGGAGCTATGGGGGTAGGTTTTGTGCGAGATCCTTTGAAGGCGCTGTCACTGCACCTGAGCACGGGGGTGGGATTGCAGGAGCATTCTCGTACCGGAGAAAAGGTGAAGGTCTGATTAAAGCTGCCGCTCATGAGCGACTGCTTACGGCGAAAAGCGGACGCTCTGGAGCGACCGCTGTCGGCCATTAGCAGTGGTTCATTAGGGACAGTTATCCACGCATTGCTACCCGACGCGAATGACACCGATTGGCTAGAAGATGTCCACGCGGCGTAGGGGATGCGCTTAGCAGCTTACTAGAGATGTTCGCAACAGAGCACTGTTGGGGCTAGCAAAAGGCCACCGCCTTCGCTAAAGTTGCTTAATTTTTGTTCGAAGACGTAGCTTTTAGGATGGTGGGACATGGATAACCTAGTTACGGAATGGTCACTAGATGGTGTTCTCGATGACATGAAGCGTATTGATCTAACAATGAAAGATCGACAGTTCGCATTCATTCTAGGGGCTGGTGCCTCCCGAACATCCGGAATTCCCACTGGACAAGAGCTAGCTAAAAGATGGCTTGAGGACATTCATTTGAGGGAGTGCCTCGTTGAACGCCCTTTACGCGAGTGGCTCAACGAGACGAAGATAATTGATGAAAAATTAACGATAGAAAACTCTGGCGAATTTTACCCTGAAATTTTTGAGCATCGATTTCGCTGCGACAAGGAAGCAGGGTATGCAGAGTTAGAGGCCGCCATGGAGGGAAAACTTCCAAGTCTCGGCTATTCTCTACTGGCTGAGATCATACAAAACACTAGGCACAAAGTTGTTGTAACTACAAATTTCGACAATTTGGTCGCCGATGCACTTGCGATGCATGCGCACCAGTCACCATTAGTCGTGGCGCATGAGTCTCTAGCCGGTTTTGTACGTCCACAAATGCGCCGTCCATTGGTAGCTAAGATTCATAGAGACCTATATCTAAATCCTATAAATGATCCGGCTGGCGTTTCAAAAATGGAGAAAGGTTGGAAGCTCGCTTTAAAGAGGCTATTCCAATATTTCACACCCGTTGTAGTTGGTTATGGGGGTAACGACGGCAGCTTGATGGATATGCTCATGGATCTGGAGCCAGGAGATATTTCTGGGCGTATGGTATGGTGTTACCGAGAAGGCTCCCCGCCACCTGAGAAGGCTCTAAATGTCCTTAACAAGCATAATGGCTTACTCGTAAAGGTTCCTGGGTTTGACCAATTTATGCTGCGATTGGCTGCGCAGTTGGTCACTGATTTCGATGTCGCTGCGATCGCTGAGCGAACTGCTGATCTTGGGCTAGAGCGTGCACGTCGCTATCGCGAACAAGCAATTCAACTTCGTGACACCTCAATCCACGGATCACCTGCCGAGAGGAGAGGCGGAGAGGTATTAAGCCAATCTGTGCGTTCCGATCAGAGTTGGTGGGCGTGGGATATGAAAGCACAGGCTGAAACGGATATCGAATCTCGGCGCAGTGTTTATCTTGAGGGGCTTAGACACTTCCCCGACAGTGCAGACCTAATCGGGAACTACGCATTCTTTTTATCAGTCGACTGCGATGAAAATGAGCAGGCTGATATTGAGTATAAGAAGGCCATTGAAATAGATCCTCACAATGCAAGTGTTCTCAATGATTACGCCAATCACTTAAGTTCAACTACAGAGGATTACGATCGTGCAGAGGAATACTACAAAGAATCAATTCGGCTAGGTCCTGAGAATCAAGTTCATGTCGGCACTTATGCCCGGTTTCTAGCTGATGTCAGAGGCGATCTCGTCGAGGCTGAACAGCTATTTAAGAAGTTGATGGCTGAACATCCAGACAGCGGATGGCTTACCTGCACCTATGCCAACTTTATTCGCGATCACTTAGATCATGAAGAGAACCATGATCTACTAGGGTCTCTATATGCAAGAGCTCTAGAGTGCGAGCCTGAGAATCACTGGATAATGGTTAATTATGCTATATATCTCGGAGAAATAAGCAATAGACGCGATGAGGCAGTTAAAATGTTCGAGAGGGCGATTAGCCTAGAGCCAGACGATGAAGGGTGGCCAAAAGAACGCTATCAAGAGTTCCTGCTTCTGGAGTCCGAAGCGGATCTGTGAAGATTTTAGTTTGTATTTTATTGGCAAGGTTATAAGCGGTCTTTTCAACTATACTCACTCAATGAAAAAAATGGGCAGAATTATTTACTTGAGCAAAAAAGCGAAAAGCGAAAGAAGGGGGCGAATTTATTATCCGAAAATAAATCCGCCCCATATTTTCTTTATTTTCTTTATTTTCTTTATTCCGCCAAAGCAGACAGATCGACCCAGAACTTGAGCCGATCTATCAATGCCGTTCAGAAATGCCAGTCCGCAGCGTGAACGACACGACAGAATGGGCCCTCCAGGGTTGCATTGTGATGAGCGACGATACTTTCAGCCTTCAACGCGGGAGTATCGGTGCAGGTATGACCATCGGCGATCAGCACTGCATCGAATCCTAGATCTCGTGCGGCGCGGCAGGTGCTGTCGACGCAATACTGGGTCTTCATTCCGGCAATAACCACGCCTTGAGCACCACAAGCCTTTAGTCGATCGGCCAGGTCAGTCATGGCGAAAGCGTTAGGCCGGCTTTTTGTGAAAATCACTTCGTCGCCCCTCAGCAGCAGTTCCTCCACCAATTGCGTCAACGGGCTTTCTGGTTCGATAGGTGAGCCGGGCGGCCCCACATGGCGAGCAAGAAAAATGGGCGCGCCGGCCCTGCGGGCTTTATTCAACAGACTATTCAGCGTGTTTAGCAGCGCCTCACCAGCCCATGGTTTTTCTGGGCCATGAAACAATCCAACCTGCATATCGAGAATCAACAGTGCATGCATAGTGCTTTTCCTTGCGTTTGGGCCAGCGACACAAGGGCAAAAGAAAAGGCCCTATCCATCACTGGCGGGCCTTTGAAGATCGTGCATTATTGACTCACGACACCTCTCACGACCCGCCTCGGGCGGTCGTGGTAGTGGTGGTCGAGGCAATACGAAGCTGATTCATAGATGGACAGTATCTGCACGGTGCCCCGGTTGGCAAGGGGCAAGATCCAGGTGATGGCTGCTTCTCGTATTGCTAGTTGGGGACCGCTTTTGGCCGATTGCTGCCTATTGCAATTTCCGCTTCCGACCCATCGCGAACGCTTAATTCAGATTTTCAGATGCTACTGATGCCACTGCCAGGATTGCGCCATATGCACCTTCCTCAGGGACATAGGAAACAAATCTTTCACTGTCAGCTTTTTGCACCCAAAGGCGTCCACAGTTTTGACACTCGTAGGCAGTCGACATTCGGCGAATGTAGAGGCTGGAAATTCGGTCTTGCAGTTCGTCAGCAGCGCTGAACCCGGGTGAAAACTCGCCAAATGCATCGGCGATCGCAGCCTTGTCTCCGGACTCCGCCGCCTCTACCAGAGGTTTGAGTTCACGGTGCACCTCATTCCAAAATTCATTTTCCACCTCGTCGCGAAGCAGGCTCGCCTTATAGGGCAAGCCGTCGGTCTGATCGGTAATCACATGGCCACACATGCAACCCAATTTACTCATTTTCGGGTCATCAACCTGATGTTCGATCACTCATTAAATGGCGGACAACTCTTTGTTACAACTCCTGATTGACCGTCCGCTTTTGGCCGATAGCTGCCCCTTTACGAATGTAGGCGCAGCCCCACAAAGAATCGCCAATGCGCTAAAGCAAAAAACGGCTGGTCAAGCCAATGCTTGACCAGCCGTTCCATCAGTAAAACTCCACACCCTTACCCCAAATCCTCAGCCCGATGCCGCTCCGGCACCTGGCTCGCCTCGTCGCCCCACGTGCGGTTAACGCGCATCCCGCGCTGCACCGCCGGCCGCTTGGCGATCTCTTCCGCCCAGCGCAGCACGTGGGTGTATTGCTGGGCGTTGAGGAACTCGGCGGCGGCGTAGACGTTGTTGCGCACCAGTTGCCCGTACCACGGCCAGACGGCGATATCGGCGATGGTGTAGGTGTCGCCGGCCAGGTAGGCGCTTTCGCCGAGGCGGCGGTCGAGCACGTCCAGTTGGCGCTTGGCTTCCATGGTGAAGCGGTTGATCGGGTACTCGAACTTCTCCGGCGCATAGGCGTAGAAGTGGCCGAAGCCGCCGCCCAGGTACGGGGCCGAGCCCATTTGCCAGAACAGCCAGTTCAAGGTTTCGGTGCGGCCGGCCGGGTCGGAGGGGAGCAGGGCGCCGAACTTCTCCGCCAGGTACAGCAGGATCGAGCCGGACTCGAACACGCGGATGGCCGGTTCCACGCTGCGGTCCAGCAGCGCCGGGATCTTCGAGTTCGGGTTGACCTCGACGAAGCCGCTGGAGAACTGATCGCCCTCGCCGATGCGGATCAGCCAGGCGTCGTACTCAGCGCCGGAGTGCCCCAGGGCCAGCAGTTCTTCGAGCAGGATGGTGACCTTCACGCCGTTGGGCGTGGCCAGGGAATACAGCTGCAGCGGATGCTTGCCCACCGGCAGGGCCTTGTCGTGGGTCGGCCCGGCCACCGGGCGGTTGATGTTGGCGAACTGGCCGCCGGACGGAGCCTCGTGTTTCCAGACCTTGGGCGGGACGTAGGGCGCTTTGCTCATGAATCGAACCTCATCGTGAAGTAGCCGAATGACGTGAGCCCCGCCGGCAACGGCGGGCCTTTGCCGACAGGACACCACAGAACTGCCCCTGAACTCCACCCGCTGATGGTCGAATCCGTTGCTTAGGTCCGGTCAGCGTCACAGGTCCACTGCCCAGGTCTGGCTGACGAGAGCCTTGCCGAAGCTGTGCATCGGCTCCTCCTCGACCAGCCGGAAGCCGGCCTTCTGGTACAGCCGGCGGGCGTCGGTGAGGATGTCGACCGTCCACAGCATCATCGTCTTATAGCCGGCCTGGCGGGCGAAGCGCAGGGTCTCTTCGACCAGGCGCTGGCCGATCCCCAGGCCACGGGCGCCGGCATCGACGTAGAGCATCCGCAGCTTGGCCGTGGTGGCGTCATGGCGCACGACAAAGACCGAACCGACCACCCGGCCGTCCTTTTCCGCTATCCAGCAGCGCTCGCCGCTGGGGTCGAATTCGCGCAGGTACTTGGCGACGATCTCGGCCACCAACGCCTCGAACTCGCTGTTCCAGCCGTATTCGCGGGTGTAGAGCTCGGCCTGCTGCTGGACGACGGCGCCCATGTCGCCGGCCTTGGGGTCGCGCAAGAGGTAGGAGGGGTCGCTGTCGCCCAGCAGGTTTTGTACCCGCTTCATGGCCTGGATCAGTTGCTCCTGCTGGGGTTCAGGCAGGCGCTGCAGGAGGGCGATGACTTCTTCGCGGGAGGCGTGCTCCAGGGTGGCCAGCACCTGCCGGCCCTGATCGGTGAGCCCGAGGCACGAGGCCCGGGCGTCGGTGGCGGAGCGGGTCTTGTCGATCAGGCCCTTTTTCTCGAAGCCGCCGATGACCCGGCTCAGGTAGCCCGCGTTCAGCCCCAGCATCTGGCAGAGGTCGGCGCCGGTGAGGTCGGCCCGTGCGCCCAGTTCGTAGAGGATGCGGCTTTCGGTCAGCGAGAACTCGCTGCGCAGCAGGTGTTCCTGCAGCACGCCGATCTGATGGGTGTAAAAGCGGTTGAAGCGGCGGACGGTTTCGGCGCGTTCGATGATCGGGGACATGATGTAAGACCCTATAGTTGCCTTGAGCAACTATATAGTTGCCCAAGGCAACCATGTCAATTCAATTGCGCGCCTTCGCCCAAGGGCGCCGGCACAGCCCGCCGTCGGTTCAGCGTGCGGGCGGTGGCGCGATCAGGGTCAGCACCGCCGCAAGCAAGGCTTCCTTGCGGGCGTCGGTGAACCGTTCGGGCTCGATGGGCTTGGCCATCATCCAGCCGTCGCCCATGGCGCAGATGAGGTCGGCGAGCACGGTGGCCTCCACGTCCTCGCGGATCGTGCCGTCACGCTGCCCCCTGGTCAGGACCGAACTGAACGCTTCGCGAAAGCGCGCATAGCGCTCCTCGAAGACTTTGACGAAGGCCGGCTCGTGCCGGGCGTGGGCCATCAGTTGGAACAGGGCCAGCCAGGCGTCCGCCTCCTCGGTCTTGGCCAGGTTCAGCCATTCCTTGATCAAAGCGCCGATGTCCAGGTCGCTGCCGCCGCGGAGCAGGATGTCGAATTCGTCGAACAGGTGGCGGGCGGCGGCGGTGACCATTTCCTCTTTGTTGGCGAAGTAGTAGGTGACCGCGCCGGTGGTGCAGCCGGCCTGCTGCGCGACCTTACGCATCGACGTGTCGGCATAGCCTTCGCGGGCGATCACCGACATCACCGCTTTGAGTAGCCCGGTGCGTTTTTCCTCATGGTTGCCCACCGGGCGGCCACGGCGGGCGCGCGGTTCGGGTTGGCCGTCGAGGAGCGGGCCGGGCGTGTCGGCAGGGGCGGGGCGAGGGGCGTTGGGCATGGGAATGGCTGAGCTCCGGGCGCAGTCGTTGCGCAAGTGATCCAGTCCCGCACTATAGGAAAATTATCGGGGGAAAGCACCCGGCCCGGCCGCTGCCGACCACGGCCACGGCGCGGATCTCCACCCGCAACTGCGGCAACGACAGCTGCGAGATGCCCAGGGCGCTCCACGCCGGGTAGCGGTCGGGGAAATACTCGTCCTGGACCTTGGCGAACGCCTAGATGTCGGCTTGCAGGTCGGTGTGGAAGGTCATCAGTTCCACTTGACCCACACACAGCCGGCGGAGCCGGCGCCCACGATGATGTAGTCGAATTCCATTGGTGCAGGTCTCGAATGATTGCGAAGAGAGCACCTGGATTCTTGGCCAGTCCTGCGCCGATTGATTGGCTTTGCATGACTGGTTTTTGACTTTGCGCGACTGTCTGTCCGGCCGCCGCGGTCAATGGGCCGCCGCGGTCTGTTCGCGGCCCACGGCGCCGTGCAGGAACATTTGCTCCACCGCCCGGGCCGAGTCGGCCGGCGCCGCACGCCCGCGCTGTTCGGCGTCGACGATGCCGTACATCAGCGAGATGAACAGTTCGGTGAGCACGGCCGCCGTGATGTCGATCCGGATGACGCCCAGTTGCTGGCCGCCGAGAAAGAACCGGTCCAGCGCATCGAAATAGAGTTTCCAGCGTGCGTCCGGCTGGTCGAAGTCCAGCGAGTCGGGCCGGTACTGGATCATCAGGAACGCCATCAGCTCGCGGTGGGTCAGGTGCTCCCGGATCAGGCGACGCAGGGCCTCCTGCGCATCGGCCGGGTCGAGCCGGGCATTGGCGATGATCATCCTGAGCATGTTTTCGGCATGCAGCTCCAGCCGGTTCAACAGGTTGTCCCGCGTCCCGCAGAAACGGTGCAGGGTGGCCTTGCTCAGGCCGGCCATCTGCGCCAGTTCCTTCATGGTTGCCCGGGGCCGGCTGACGAACGCCGCCGTCAGGCGCTTGAACAGATGCTCGTCGTGGGGTGTCGGCGGATGCGTCCAGTCCGGGGCAGGTGGAGCGGTGGCGGAAGCAGGCATTTCTGTTGGGGGCATGGCGCAGACCAGGGTCGGGTTCAAGGGAATGACAAAAAACATTCATATGAGACACATTTGACTCATAACGAATCTGAAAGTAGCATTCGCGCCATTCTTGATCAAGCCTTGGGTGTCTCATGGGTAATTTGCGTGCAATAGGGATGGCGAGTTCATTGGCGATGGCCATTGCGCTGGCCGGGTGCGGGGCGGCGGACGATCAGCAGAACGTGGCTGAGGTTCCGCGGCCGGTCGAGGTGGTGCCGGTGGTCACCGAACCGTTGGCGTTGAGCTCGGAGCTGCCGGGCCGGGTCGAGCCGATGCGCGTGGCGGAAGTGCGCGCACGGGTGTCGGGCATCGTCCTGCACAAGCGGTTTGAGGAAGGCGCGGACGTGAAGGCCGGCGACCTGCTGTTCCAGATCGACCCGGCACCGCTCAAGGCCGCGCTGTCGCGTGCCGAAGGCGAACTGGCCCGGGCCCGCTCGGCGCAGCAGGAGGCGCAGGCGCGGCTCAAGCGCTACGAGCCGCTGGTGAAGATCGAAGCGGTCAGCCAGCAGGACTTCGACAGCGCCACCGCCCAACTGCGCGGCGCCGAAGCGGCTGCACGCACGGCCCAGGCCGATGTGGAAACCGCCCGTCTCAACCTCGGTTATGCCTCGGTCACCGCACCGATTTCCGGCCGGGTCGGCCGCGCGCTCGTGACCGAAGGCGCGCTGGTCGGGCAGGGCGACGCCACGCTGATGGCGCGGATCCAGCAGCTGGATCCGGTGTATGTCGACTTCACCCAACCGGCGGCCGACGCGCTGCGCCTGCGTGAGTCGCTCAAGGACGGCAAGCTCTCGGCCAACGGCAACAGCGCCTTGTCGATCCGGGTCGAAGGCACGGCCTACGAGCGCCAGGGTGCCCTGATGTTCACCGACGTGGCGGTGGACCGCGGCACCGGTCAGGTGTCGCTGCGCGGCAAGTTCGCCAACACCGACGGCGTGCTGCTGCCGGGCATGTACGTGCGGGTGCGCACGCCTCAAGGCACCGACGGCCAAGCCATTCTGGTGCCGCAACGCGCGGTGCAGCGCGGCAGCGACGGCGGCGCGACGGTGCTGGTGGTCGGCGCGGACGAGCGGGTCGAGGCCCGCAGCGTGCAGACCGGCGCGATGCAAGGTTCGCGCTGGCAGATCAGCGAAGGCCTGAAGGCCGGTGACCAGGTGATCGTCGGCGGCATGGCCGGCCTGCAGCCGGGCGCCAAGGTCACGGCCAGCCAGGCTCAAGCACAAGCTCAAGCACAGTTGTCCGGCGCCCATCAGTAAGGCCCGGTGGCCGCGAGGATTTTCCGATGTCCCGATTTTTCATCAAACGCCCGAACTTCGCCTGGGTGGTGGCGTTGTTCATCTCCCTGGCCGGGTTGCTGGTCATCCCGATGCTGCCGGTGGCGCAGTACCCCAACGTCGCGCCGCCGCAGATCAAGGTGACGGCGACCTATCCCGGCGCCTCCGCCAAAGTGCTGGTGGACTCGGTCACCAGCGTGATCGAGGAGTCGCTCAACGGCGCCCGCAACCTGCTGTACTTCGAGTCCACCAACAACTCCAACGGTATCGCCGAGATCGTGGTGACGTTCCAGCCGGGCACCGACCCGCAGCTGGCCCAGGTGGACGTGCAGAACCGCCTGAAGAAGGCCGAGGCGCGCATGCCGCCGGCCGTGCTGACCCAGGGCCTTGAGGTGGAGCAGACCAGCGCCGGTTTCCTGCTGATCTACGCGCTCTACTACAAAGAAGGCGCGCAGCACGCCGACGCGACCGCGTTGGGCGACTTCGCCGCGCGCAACATCAACAACGAACTGCGCCGTGTGCCGGGCGTCGGCAAGCTGCAGTTCTTCTCCTCCGAAGCGGCCATGCGGGTCTGGATCGACCCACAGAAACTGGTGGGCTACGGTCTGTCCATCGACGACGTGAGCGCCGCCATCAGCGGGCAGAACGTGCAGGTGCCGGCGGGCAGTTTCGGCAGCGTGCCGGGCAGCAGCCAGCAGGAGCTGACCGCCACCCTGGCGGTGAAAGGCACGCTGGACAACCCGCAGGAGTTCGGCCAGATCGTCCTGCGCGCCAACGAAGACGGCTCGACCGTCAAGCTCGCGGATGTCGCGCGGGTGGAAATCGGCCAGGAAAGCTACAACTTCTCCTCGCGCCTCAACGGCCGGCCGGCGGTGGCGGCGGCGATCCAGCTGTCGCCGGGCGCCAACGCGCTGCAGACCGCCGCGTCGGTGAAGGAGCGTCTGGCCGAGCTGTCGCAGTACTTCCCGGCTGACGTGGAATACTCCGTCCCTTACGACACCTCGCGGTTCGTCGACGTCGCCATCGAGAAGGTGATCCACACCCTGATCGAAGCGATGGTGCTGGTGTTCCTGGTGATGTACCTGTTCCTGCAGAACGTGCGCTACACCCTGATCCCGTCGATCGTGGTGCCGGTGTGCCTGGCCGGTACGCTGCTGATGATGTATCTGCTCGGCTTCTCGGTGAACATGATGACCATGTTCGGCATGGTGCTGGCCATCGGCATCCTGGTGGACGACGCCATCGTGGTGGTGGAGAACGTCGAGCGGCTCATGGCCGAGGAAGGGCTGTCGCCGGTGGACGCCACGATCAAGGCGATGGGGCAGGTGTCGGGCGCCATCGTCGGCATCACCCTGGTGCTGTCGGCTGTGTTCATGCCGCTGGCGTTCATGTCCGGCTCGGTCGGCGTGATCTACCAGCAGTTTTCGGTGTCGCTGGCGGTGTCGATCCTGTTCTCGGGCTTCCTGGCGCTGACCTTCACCCCGGCGCTGTGCGCCACGCTGCTCAAGCCGATCCCCCATGGGCACCATGAGAAGCGCGGTTTCTTCGGCGCCTTCAACCGTGGCTTCGCCCGGCTCACCGAGCGCTATTCGCTGCTCAACAACGCTCTGGTGATGCGTGCCGGCCGCATGATGCTGGTGTACGTCGGCATCATCGCCATGCTCGGCTACTTCTATGTGCGCCTGCCGGAGTCCTTCGTGCCGGTGGAAGACCAGGGCTACATGATCGTCGACATCCAACTGCCGCCGGGCGCCACCCGCACCCGTACCGACGCGGCTGGTGCGGAGCTTGAGCGCTACCTCGCCACCCGCGAGGCCGTGGCTTCGACGTTCCTGGTGTCGGGCTTCAGCTTCTCCGGCATGGGCGACAACGCGGCGCTGGTGTTCCCGACCTTCAAGGACTGGTCGCTGCGCAACGAAGAGCAATCGGCCCTGGCGGAAATCAACGCCTTGAACGGGCAGTTCGCCGTGCCCCGCGACGGCGCAGTGATGGCGGTGCCGCCGCCACCGATTGACGGTCTGGGCAACTCCGGCGGTTTCGCCTTGCGTCTGCAGGACCGCGCCGGCCTCGGCCGTGAGGCCCTGATCGCCGCCCGTGACCAATTGCTGGGCCAGGCCAACGGCAACCCGAAAATCCTCTACGCGATGATGGAAGGCCTGGCCGAGTCGCCGCAGCTGCGCGTGGTGATCGACCGCGACAAGGCGCGCACCCTGGGCGTGAGCTTCGAATCGGTCAGCGGCGCCTTGTCGGCGGCGTTCGGTTCCGAGGTGATCAACGACTTCACCAACGCCGGCCGTCAGCAGCGGGTGGTGGTGCAGGCCGAGCAGGGCGACCGGATGACCCCGGAAAGCGTGCTCAAGCTGTACGTGCACAACAGCGCGGGCAATCTGGTGCCGCTCAGCGCGTTCGTCACCACTCACTGGGAAGAAGGCCCGGTGCAACTGGTGCGCTACAACGGTTATCCGTCGATCCGCATCGTCGGCGACGCCGCGCCGGGTTCCAGCACCGGCGAGGCCATGGCCGAGATGGAACGCCTGGCTGCGCAGTTGCCGGCGGGCTTCAGCTACGAGTGGACCGGCCTGTCGTACCAGGAGAAGGTGTCCAGCGGCCAGGCGACGCAACTGTTCGCCCTGGCGATCCTGGTGGTGTTCCTGCTGCTGGTGGCGCTGTACGAAAGCTGGGCGATCCCGTTGACGGTGATGCTGATCGTGCCCATCGGCGCCATCGGTGCGGTGCTGGCGGTGATGGTCACCGGCATGCCCAACGACGTGTACTTCAAGGTGGGCCTGATCACCATCATCGGCCTGGCGGCGAAGAACGCGATCCTGATCGTCGAGTTCGCCAAGGAACTGTGGGAGAAGGGCTACAGCCTGCGCGACGCCGCGGTGGAAGCCGCGCGCCTGCGTTTCCGACCGATCGTGATGACCTCGATGGCGTTCATCCTCGGCGTGGTGCCGCTGGCCCTGGCCACCGGCGCAGGCGCCATGAGCCAGCGCGCCATCGGCACTGGCGTCATCGGCGGGATGCTCAGCGCCACGCTGCTGGGCGTGCTGTTCGTGCCGATCTGCTTTGTCTGGGTGCTGACAGTGCTGCGCCGCAAACCGGCTCCGATCGAACCGTCCGAGCCTTCCGAAAAACCGGCCTTGGCCCAGGAGTGATCCCATGCGTCTTTCAGCCATTTCCTCGCTGTTGATCGCCCTGGCCCTGGGCGGCTGCTCCATGGCGCCGACCTACGAGCGGCCCGACGCGCCGGTGGCCGACCACTGGCGCGGCCAGTCGGCCCAGGCCGGCACGGCCATCAATGAACTGTCCTGGCAGACGTTCATCGTCGACCCGCAGCTGCGGGGCCTGATCACCACGGCCCTGGACAACAACCGCTCGCTGCGCCAGACCCTGCTGGACATCGAACAGGCCCGCGCGCAGTACCGCATCCAGCGCGCCGACCGGGTGCCGGGCCTCAACGCCGGCGCCTCGGGCAACCGCCAGCGGCAGCCGGCGGACCTGTCCAACAGCGGCCGTTCCGAAGTCGCCAGCCAGTATCAGGTCGGCCTGGCGCTGCCCGAGTACGAGCTGGACCTGTTTGGCCGGGTGAAGAGCCTCAGCGACTCCGCGCTCCAGGAATTCCTGGCCACGGAGGAGGCGGCCCGCGCCGCGCGGATCGCCCTGATCGCCGAGGTCAGCCAGGCGTACCTGGTGCACGACGGCGCCCAACGCCGTCTGACGTTGACCCAGCAGACCCTGATCAGCCGCGAATACTCCTTCGCCCTGATCAGCCAACGCCGTTCGGTCGGCACCGCCAGCGCCCTGGACTACCAGGAAGCGCTGGGGCTGGTGGAGCAGTCCCGCGCCGAACAGGAACGCAACCTGCGCCAGAAGCAGCAGGCGTTCAACGCCCTGGTGCTGCTGCTCGGCACGCCGGATGCGGCGAAGTCGATCCCGAAGACCGCGCAGGACTCACCGATGCTGGTGCAGGACATCGCGCCGGGCACGCCGTCGTCGCTGATCGAGCGCCGTCCGGACATCCTGGCCGCCGAGCACCGCTTGCAGGCACGCAACGCCGATATCGGCGCGGCGCGGGCGGCGTTCTTCCCGCGCATCACCCTGACCGGCAGCTTCGGCACGTCGAGCGCGCAGATGTCCGGCCTGTTCGACGGCGGGTCGCGCAGTTGGAGCTTCGTGCCGACCCTGTCGCTGCCGCTGTTCGACGGCGGCCGCAACCGCGCCGGGCTGAGCCTGGCGGAGGCGCGCAAGGATTCGGCGGTGGCCGCGTACGAAGGCACGATCCAGACGGCGTTCCGTGAGGTGGCGGACGCCTTGTCGGCCACCGACACCCTGCGCCGCGAGGAACAGGCCCAACGTGCGCTGGCCGACACCAGCCGCGAGACCCTCACCCTGGCCAAGGCCCGCTACGAAGGCGGGATCGACAGTCACTTACGCTACCTCGATGCCCAGCGCAGCAGTTTCGTCGATGAATCGGCGCTGATCGAAGTCGGCACCCAGCGCCAGATCGCGCTGGTGGACCTGTTCCGCTCGTTGGGCGGCGGCTGGCCGGGCGAGAAGCTCGCCAACCGGTAAACGCACGTTGCGTGCTCCTTGGGTTGGAAGCTTCGACCCGCTTGCCCCGCGCCCTTTGGGCCGCGGGGCTTTTTTATGCGCGGCGTCGGCGGCGGGCGGGTTATTCCGGGC
>NZ_NEIP01000019.1:0-101953 GCF_002112745.1 Pseudomonas sp. B7(2017)
TGGAACCACCTGATCCCATCCCGAACTCAGAAGTGAAACGATGCATCGCCGATGGTAGTGTGGGGTTTCCCCATGTGAGAGTAGGTCATCGTCAAGATTAAATTCCGGAACCCCAACTGCGAAAGCGGTTGGGGTTTTGTTTTGCCCGCAGGAAAGTTTCTGGACGCATCCAGCCGTCGCACCGGCACCACCGTTGAAGGAATTCCTTCTGAAGTGACCCGGCAGTTTTTGGTATGGTGCAGCTCGTTTTTTAACGGACTGATGTCACGCCCATGGATCGGCGCTCATTTTGTCAAAGAGTGGCTGCAGAAATGCCCGAACCCATTCCGATCAAGGATCACGAGAAAGAGACGCGCCTGGTCAACAAACGGCTGATCGCCTGCGCGTTGTTTGTCTTTGCGATCAGTTGCGCACTGGTGGTGCGCCTGTACATCCTGCAGGTGGTGGAGTTCGACTACCACTCGACCATCTCGGAAAACAACCGCGTACACGTCTTGCCGATCCCGCCGACCCGCGGCCTGATCTATGACCGCAACGGCGTACTGCTGGCCGACAACCGCCCCAGCTACAACTTGACCATCACCCGGGAACGCGCCACCAACGTCAGCCAGGAACTGGACGAGGTCATCGAGCTCCTGCACCTCCCCGCCGAAGACCGCACGGTGTTCGACAAGGCCATGAAGCAGTCACGCCACCCGTTCACGCCGGTGACGTTGTTCTACGAGCTGACAGAGGAACAGATCGCCGTACTGGCGGTGAACGAGTTCCGCTTGCCGGGCCTGGATGTCGAACCGCAGTTCGTCCGTCACTACCCGCTGGGTGCGCACTTTGCCCATTCCATCGGCTATGTCGGTCGAATCAACGAAAAAGAATCCAAGACCCTCGATTCCGTGGAATACCGCGGCACCCAGTCCATCGGTAAGACCGGCATCGAGCGCTTCTACGAGGCGCAGCTGCATGGCCACGTCGGTTATGAGGAAGTCGAGACCAACGCCCAAGGCCGTGTCCTGCGTGTGCTCAAGCATACCGATCCGGTGCCGGGCAAGAACATCGTCCTGAGTCTGGACGTCAAGCTCCAGGAAGCGGCCGAAGCGGCTTTGGGGGATCGGCGCGGTTCGGTGGTGGCGCTGGATCCGGCCACCGGTGAGGTGCTGGCCATGGTCAGCAACCCCAGCTTCGACCCGAACCTGTTCGTGACGGGCATCAGCTCCAAAGAGTACTCGGCGCTGCGCGACTCCATCGACCGGCCGCTGTTCAACCGCGTGCTGCGGGGCCTCTATGCGCCGGGCTCGACCATCAAGCCGGAAGTGGCCATCGCCGGGCTCGATGCTGGCATCGTGACGCCGCAGACCCGGGTCTTCGATCCCGGTTACTACCAACTGCCTGACTACGATCACAAGTACCGCAACTGGAACCACAGCGGCGACGGCTGGGTGGACATGGATGCCGCGATCATGCGCTCCAACGACACTTACTTCTATGACCTGGCGCACAAGCTCGGCATCGACCGCCTGCACGATTACATGGCGATGTTCGGCCTTGGCGAGAAGGTCTCGCTGGACATGTTCGAGGAGTCGCCGGGCCTGATGCCTTCCCAGGCCTGGAAGCGCGCCACCCGCCGTCAGGCCTGGTTCCCGGGGGAGACGGTGATTCTCGGCATCGGCCAGGGCTACATGCAGGTCACGCCGTTGCAACTGGCCCAGGCCACGGCGCTGATCGCCAACAAAGGCGTGTGGAACCGCCCGCGTCTGGCCAAGACGGTCGACGGTGTCGCGCCGGTGGACGAACACCCGATGCCGAACATCCGGCTCAAGGATCCGCGTGACTGGGAACAGGTGAACCACGGCATGCAGATGGTGATGCACGATGCCCGCGGCATCGCCCGTGCGGCGGCGGCCGGCGCGCAGTACCGCATCGCCGGCAAGAGCGGCACGGCGCAGGTGGTGGCGATCAAGCAGGGCGAGCGCTACAACCGCGAGAAGACTTTGGAACGTCACCGCGACAACGCCTTGTTCGTCGGCTTCGCCCCGGCGGAGCATCCGCAGATCGTGATCTCAGTGATGATCGAGAACGGCGAGGCGGGCGGTCGGGTCGCAGGTCCCGTGGTGCGGCAGATCATGGATGCCTGGCTGCTCGATCAGGACGGCCACCTCAAGCCGCAGTACGCCGCGCCGACCAAGCCCCAGGGCGATCCTCACGTCTGAGCCGGCAAAGGCTTACAGCACAGGCTCACGCAGGCTGAGCATGTGCTGGAAGCTGTCGAGGAACACGGTCTCGGCCTGGGTCATCTTCTGCTCGCGGTTCCATAGTAGCTGTATATCGAAATCCACCACCCCCTCTTCCGGCGGCAAACGCCAGAGCAGACCTTGCTCGACGTCCCGCCGCACCAGGTGAACCGGCAGGCAACCAATGCCGAACCCTGCGCAGATCAAGCGGTAAATCTCTTCGAAACTGGTGGATGAGGCAACGATCTTGCCGGTGAAGCCCTGCTGGTCACGGAACAGTGTCAGGGGTGAAAGGTTGCCGCCGAGCTGGTCGCTGGTGAAGCTGACGAAGTTTTCCGCCGCAAGCTGCTGAAGGGTCAGATTCTCCTGTCCGAAAAGTCGATGCCGTTGCCCGCAAAAGTACGCGTAACGCTCGCGGAACAGCACCCGCTGCTCAAGCCGCGGTTGCGGCAAGCGACACAGGCCGACGCCCACCGTGGCGGTTTTCTGCAGCAGGGAACTGATGATGTCCGAGCTGCCCATCACTTCGACTTCCAGCTCGATTTTCGGGTGGGTTTCATGGAAATCGGCGAGGAAGTCATCGTAATGCCGCGCCTGCACACCACTGACGGTGAGGATGCGGATCTTGCCGACCACGTCGTCGTGGCGATTCTCCACCACCGTCCCCAACCGTGAAATGTCGCCGTAGATGTCGGCGGCGATGCGCAGGACTTCTTCCCCGGTTTCCGTCAGGTCGAACCGCCGACCGCTGCGGGCGATCAACACGCAATCCAATTGCTCTTCGAGCCGTTTAAGCGCCTGGCTGACCGCCGACTGGGTGATGTGCAGCCGGGCGGCAGCGCGGCTCATGCTGCCTTCCTGGCCGATCACCAGATAGGTGCGCAACAGGTTCCAGTCGAGGCGGTCGTTGAGAAAGCGGCGGCCCGCCCAAGGGGTGGAAGTCGAGGTCATGCACGCTCCATGTAGTAGCAAGGCTAATAGTAAGGATAAGTTTTTGAAAATTGACTAATCCTTTCACGGAAGCGATAAAGCCCACAAGCGCCACAGAGCGCCACCGCCAGCCGCTTCGACACCTGCCCAAAACTATAAATACACAGGGTTCTTGCATGCACACCACCGCTCAGCCGCGCCGTGCCGCCGCCGCTGCCTTCATCGGCACGACCATCGAGTTCTACGATTTCTACATCTACGCCACGGCCGCCGCCCTGGTGCTCGGACAGGTGTTTTTCCCCAGCGGCGATCCGGTGACCAGCACGCTCGCCGCGTTCGGCAGCTTCGCCGTCGGCTTCATCGCCCGCCCCATGGCCGGCATGGTGTTCGGCCATCTGGGCGACCGCCTCGGACGCAAGAAAATGCTGCTGGTGACCATGGCCCTGATGGGGTTGGCGACCACCGGCATCGGCCTGTTGCCCAGCTATGCCAGCGTCGGCATCTGGGCGCCCGCGGGCCTGATCGTGCTTCGCCTCATCCAGGGCATTTCCGTCGGCGGCGAGTGGGGCGGGGCGGTGCTGATGGCCAGCGAGCATGCGCCGGCCGGGCGCAAGACGTTCTATGCCTCGTTCGCGCAACTGGGCAGCCCCGCCGGGTTGCTGCTGGCGTTGATCGCATTCCGCCTGGTGACGTCGCTGGAGCCTGAGGACTTTCTGGCCTGGGGCTGGCGTCTGCCGTTCCTGGCCAGCGGCGTGCTGATGACGGTCGGGCTGATGATCCGCTCCGGCGTGCACGAGTCGCCGGAGTTCGCCAAAGCCAAGGCCAGCCACCAGACCGCCCGGCACCCGGTGAAGGATGTGATCCGTCAGTGCTGGCGGCAGATCCTGTTCGCGGCCGCCGCCGTCACCATCGGTTCGGCCGGGTTCTTCTTCACCAACACCTTCATGATCACGTACGTCACCCAGTATCAGGGCATCCCGAGGGCGACGATCCTCGATTGCCTGTTTCTGGTGACGGTCATTCAGTTGCTGTCGCAGCCGCTGTCCGCGCTGTTGGCCGAGCGCATCGGCGAGGGCCGCTTCCTGACGCTGGTCGCGTTGCTGTGCATGGTCACGCCGTACCCGATGTTCCTGCTGGTCGGCACCCAGGACATCGTGTTGATGACGCTCGGCATCGCCGTGGCGGTAGTGATCCTGTCGGCGCTGTACGCGGTGGTCGCCGGGTACATGACCCAGGCGTTCCCGGTGCATCTGCGCTATTCGGGGATTTCCATCGCCTATCAGTTGAGCTGCGCCGTCGCCGGCGGCACCACGCCGCTGATCGGCACGCTGCTGGCCAGCAAGTTCTCCGGGCAGTGGCTGCCGCTGGCGGTGTTCTTCACGCTGCTGTCGGCCCTGTCCCTGATCGGCGTTTGCGGCCTCGCCCGGCTGCGCGCCAATCCCGCCGTCCTTCCTTCCAACCAAGAGGTGTATTCGTGAGTGCTTTTATGAGTAGAACGTCCCAAACCGACCCGGTCGAATGGCAGGCGCGCTGCGAACTGGCCGCGCTGTATCGCCTGATCGCGCACTTTCGCATGACCGACCTGATCGACACCCACATCACCCTGCGCATTCCGGGGCCGGAGCATCATTTCCTGATCAACCGCTACGGGGTGATCTTCGACCGCATGCGCGCCTCTGACCTGGTGCGCATCGACCAGGACGGCCGCATCGTCGACCCCGCGTACGCCGGGCACCGGGTCAACGCCGCCGGTTTCGTCATCCATTCGGCGATCCACATGGCGCGCCCGGACCTGAACTGCGTGATCCACACCCACACCGCCGCCGGCATGGCGGTGGCGGCGCAGAAGCACGGGTTGTTGCCGATCAGCCAGCACGCGCTGAAGTTCTACGGAAAACTGGCTTACCACACCTACGAAGGCATCGCGCTGTCGCTGGACGAGCGCGAGCGACTGATCGCCGATCTCGGCCCGCACCGGGCGATGATCCTGCGCAACCACGGGTTGCTGGTGGGCGGTTCCGGCGTGGCCCAGGCGTTTCAGGAAATCCACTTCCTGGAGCGCGCCTGCCAGGCTCAGGTGCAGGCACTGGCCGGTGGTTCCGAGCTGCACTTCCCGTCGCCGGAGGTCTGTGCCCACACCGCCGAGCAGTTCGACCGTGACGAGCAGGACAACATCATCGACCTGGCCTGGCAGGCCGCGTTGACCCTGATCGAGTCCCAGCGCGAGTCCTACACATCGTGAGCGCCGACATGAACACCGTCGCGCTGTTGTCCCGCGACACGCTGCTGCTCGCGCAATTGCAGGACGCCTTCGCCCGGCGTGCGCCGCACTTGGCGGCGGTGCTGGCCGAAGATCCACAGGCGATCCGGGCTCAGGTGGCGGCGTGCTGGTTTCCGTTGCCGGGCAGCCTGGGCGCGTTGCCGAACCTGCAGGTGATCCATTCGGTGGCCGCCGGCATCGATCACCTGGCGCACGACCCGTCCTGCCCGGACTTGCCGGTGTGCCGGGTGGTCGATCCCGGCCACCGCCAAGGCATGACCGAATACGTGCGTTGGGCGGTGATCCACTATCACCGAGGGTTCGACCGGGTGCTCGGCCATCAGGCGAACCGACATTGGGAGCGGCCGCCGCAACGCCCGGCGAGCCGCTTCAGGGTCGGGGTGATGGGGCTCGGCTCGCTGGGCAGCGCGATTGCGCAGGATCTGGCCGGCGCCGGTTACGACGTGCGCGGCTGGGCCCGCAGCGCCAAAGCGTTGCCCGGCGTGCAGACGTTCGCCGGTGCCGCGGCCTTCGACCCGTTCCTCGACGGGGTGGAACTGCTGGTCAACCTGCTGCCGCTGACGGCAGAGACCCGGGGCATCCTCAACCGCCGCACGTTCGGACGCTTGGCCGACGGCGCCGCGCTGGTCAACGTCGGGCGCGGCGCGCACCTGAATGCCGACGACCTGCAACAGGCGTTGGCCGACGGAAAACTGCGCGGCGCGCTGCTCGACGTGTTCGAACGGGAACCGCTGCCCGCCGACCACCTGCTGTGGACGACCCCCGGCGTCACCGTCACGCCGCACATGGCGTCGGCGGCGTCCCACGATTGCATCGCCGAGCAGATCGCCGAGAACGTCCGGCGCCTGAACGCCGGCGAGCCGCTGCTGAACAGTGCGGACCGCCTGCTGGGTTACTGATCGGCCAGGCACGCCTGCAAGCGTTCGATGAACAGCGTTTCGGCGCGGCTCATGCGTTGCTCGCGGTTCCACAGCATGTGGATGTCGACATCGGCGATCCCTTCGTGGGGCGGCAGGCGCCAGAGCAATCCGGCCTCGACGTCCGCCGCCACCACGTGTTCGGGCAGGCAGCCGATGCCGAATCCGGCGATCACCAGTCGCCGGACTTCCTCCAGGCTCGGCGAGGACGCGACGATGCGCCCGCTGAAGCCCTGTTGATCGCGGAAAATGGTCAGCGGCGAGAGCATCCCGCCGATCTGGTCGCTGGTGAAACTGACGAAGTTCTCGCGCTGCAGATCGCTCTGGCTGACGTCCTGCCGTCGGAACAACGGGTGGTGCTTGCCGCAGAAAAACGCGTAGCGCTGGCGCAGGAACAGGCGCTGTTCCAGGCGCGGCTGCGCACGCCGGTTGAGGCTCAGGCCCAGGGTCGCGGTCTTCTCTTGCAGGGCGCTGACGATGTCCGAGCTGCGCATCACCTCCACCTCCAGGTCCACGCGGGGGAATTGGCGGTGGAAGTCGGCGAGAAAATCGTCGAAACGCTCGGAAAAGATCCGGCTGATGATCAACAGCCGCACCTTGCCGATCACTTCGTCCGCCGGCTCGCCCAGCAGGCTGCTGACCTGGGACACCTGTCCGTAGATTTCGCCGGCCAGCGCCAAGAGCTGTTCGCCGACCTCGGTGAGGGCGAAGCGCGGGCCGCGCCGGGCGATCAGTTGGCGGCCCAGTTGTTCTTCCAGGCGCTTGAGGGCCTGGCTCACCGCCGGTTGGGTCAGGTGCAGGCGCGCGGCGGCGCGGCTGATGCTCAGTTCCTGGCCGATCACGCGGAAGGTGCGCAGCAGGTTCCAGTCGAGGCGGTCGTTGAGCAGGCGTTGCAGGTCGCGTTCGGCCATGGCGGCCCTCGATTATAAGGTGGCGTAATAATCGGAATAATAAATAGAAAATTGACTGATCATAGCCCCGGAACGATAAATCCCTCCACGACAGGCGCCAGCAGAGCGCCGCGATTTGCCGTTCAACTCCTGCCAGAAAAATAACCAAAGGAGCCCGACCCATGAAGCCCCACGCTTCGAACCAGCCGCGCCGTGCGGCGGCCGCCGCCTTCATCGGCACGATGATCGAGTGGTACGACTTTTACATTTACGCCACGGCCGCCGCGCTGGTGTTCGGCGCCTTGTTCTTCCCCTCCGGCGATCCGCTGTTCAGCACCATGGCCGCCTTCGGCACCTTCGCGGTGGGCTTCTTCGCCCGGCCCTTGGGCGGGATCGTTTTCGGCCACATCGGCGACCGCATCGGGCGCAAGAAATCGCTGGTCATCACGCTGCTGATGATGGGCGTGGTCACCGTGTGCATCGGCCTGCTGCCGACCTATGCGCAGATCGGCGCGACCGCGCCGGTGCTGCTGATCCTGCTGCGGGTCGTCCAGGGCATCGCCGTCGGCGGCGAGTGGGGCGGGGCGGTGCTGATGGCCGGCGAGCATGCGCCGAAAGGCCGGCGCAATTTCTTCGCGTCGTTTGCGCAGTTGGGCAGTCCGGCAGGTCTGATTCTGTCGCTGCTGGCGTTCGGCGCCGTGACCCGTCTGCCGGAGGAAGATTTGATGAGCTGGGGCTGGCGGGTGCCGTTCCTGGCCAGCGCATTGTTGCTGGTGGTCGGTCTGGCCATTCGCCTGGGGGTGAACGAATCGCCGGAGTTCCTCGCCGGCCGCGAGCAGGCCCGGCAGCAGGCCCGCAAGGAACAGGCACCCGTGATGGAAGTGCTGCGCACCGCGTGGCGGCCGCTGCTGCTGTGCATCGGCGCCAACACCCTGGGCATCGCCGGGGTGTATTTCACCAACACCTTCATGATCGCCTACACCACCCAGCAATTGGCGCTGCCGCGCTCGCTGATCCTGGAGTGCCTGTTCTTCGTCGCGATCATCCAGTTCTGCATCCAGCCGCTGGCGGCGTGGATGGCCGAGAAAATCGGCGCGACGCGGTTCCTGTGCCTGGTGTCGCTGCTGGCGATGGCGTCGCCGTACCCGATGTTCGTGTTGGTCAGCTCGGCCCAGGCGCCTTTGATCATCCTCGGCATCGCCCTGGCGGTGGTGTGCATGGCCTCGTTCTATGCGGTGATCGCCGGTTACGTCAGCGGCATGTTCGAGACCCGCGTGCGCTACACCGCGATCTCGCTGGCCTATCAGGTCTGCGGCGCGCTGGCCGGCGGCCTGACGCCGCTGATCGGCACGATGCTGGCGCACCGGTTCACCGGCCAGTGGTGGCCGATGGCGGTGTTCTACAGCCTGATCGCCGCCGTTTCGCTGGTCTGCGTGCTGTCGCTGGCGCGCCGTCACGCCCTTGCCCACCGCGCGGAAACGGTCCGCGCCTGATGACTGTTCTGGAGAGTTTCATGCTGAAGATCAACGGTGAACGCCTGTGGGCGAGCCTGATGGCCATGGCCGAAATCGGTGCGACGGCCCGGGGCGGCAGTTGCCGGTTGGCGCTGAGCGACGAAGACAAGGCCGGTCGCGAACTGTTCGCCCATTGGTGCCGCGAGGCCGGCATGACCGTGAGCGTCGATGCCATCGGCAACCTGTTCGCCCGCCGCCCCGGCACCGACCCGGACGCCGCGCCTGTGATGATGGGCAGCCACCTCGACACCCAGCCCGAAGGCGGACGCTTCGACGGCGTCTATGGGGTGCTCGCCGGGCTGGAAGTGGTGCGCCGCCTCAATGACCTGAACATCAGCACCCGCAAGCCGCTGGAGGTGGCGGTGTGGACCAACGAGGAGGGCGCCCGGTTCACCCCGGCGATGTTCGGTTCGGCGGTGTTCACCGGCCTCATGGATCTGGACGCCGCGCTGGCCGTGCGCGACGCCGACGGCATCAGCGTCGCCCAGGCCCTGCAGCGCACCGGTTATGCCGGGAACCGTCCGTTGGGCGGCAAGGTCGACGCCTATTTCGAGGCGCACATCGAGCAGGGCCCGATCCTTGAGGACAACGCCAAGAGCATCGGCGTGGTGACGGGCGGCCAGGCGATCCGTTGGCTCGACGTGCGGGTCGAAGGCATGGCCGCCCATGCCGGCACCACGCCGATGGCGCTGCGCAAGGATGCCTTGTACGGCGTGGCGCGGATGATCCAGGCCATCGAAGGGCTGGCGGCGGATTTCGCGCCCGAGGGCCTGACCACGGTGGGCGAACTGTCAATCAGCAAGTCGTCGCGCAACACCATTCCGGGCCTGGTGAACTTCACCGTCGATCTGCGTCATCACCGCGACGATGCCATCGCGGCGATGGAAGCTCAGGTGCGCGCACGCTTGCAGGCGATCGCCGACGGACGGGGCCTGACCCTCACCGTCACGCCGCACTGGATCAGCCCGGCCACGCCGTTCGACGCGGGGTGCGTGGCGGCGGTGCAGGAGGCCGTCGATGCGCTGGGCTACGCTCAGCAACCGATCGTCAGCGGCGCCGGTCATGACGCGATCCACCTGGCCCGGCATTGCCCGACGGCGATGGTGTTCATCCCGTGCGTCGGCGGCCTGAGCCACAACGAGGCCGAAGACGTGCTGCCCGACGACGTGCGCCAGGGCACCGATGTGTTACTCAACGCCGTGCTGGCCCGTGCCGGGCGGGCTGACTGAGTAGCGCCCTGACCGACGCCTTCGCGGGCAAGCCCGCTCCCACAGGAACCGCGTACAAAACTGTGGGAGCCAGCCTGCTGGCGATAGGGCCCGATCAGACACCCCTCATTTCGATGACACACCGCTATCGCCAGCAGGCTGGCCCCCACAAGGGATCGCAGCCGACTGCATGCCTTAAGCGGACAGACAGGAATTTCACCCCATGCGCAGTTTTTTCCATCCCGAACAGTTGCTCCACCATCCTCGCAGCTACTACTCACGCGGGCAGATGCGCACGCCCCAGGAAGTCCCCGAGCGCGCGCAGCGGCTGGTCCAGGCCGCCCACGGTCTGGGCTTTGCCGTCGAGCCACCGGCCGATGCCGGCCTCGCGCCGTTGCTGGCGGTGCACGGCGCGCCCTATCTGGCCTTCCTGCAGGAAGCCCATGCGCGCTGGAAAGAGATCCCCGAAGACTGGGGCGACGAAGTGATGTCGAACATCTTCGTGCGTGAGCCCAACGCCTTGCGCGGCGTCCTCGCCCAAGCCGCGCGCTACCTGGCCGACGGCAGTTGCCCGGTCGGCGAACAGACGTGGCGCTCGGCCTACTGGTCGGCGCAGTGCGCGGTGGCCGGTGCCCAGGCGCTGATCGATGGCGAACCGGCGGCCTACGCCCTGTGCCGTCCGCCGGGGCACCATGCCCGTGCCGAAGCGGCGGGGGGCTTCTGCTACGTGAACAACGCGGCGGTGGCGGCGCAGGTGCTGCGCGGCGCCTTCGGCAAGGTCGCGGTGCTCGACACCGACATGCACCACGGCCAGGGCATCCAGGAAATCTTCTACGACCGCGATGACGTGCTTTACGTCTCGGTGCACGGCGACCCGACCAACTTCTACCCGGGCGTGGCCGGGTTCGCCGACGAGCGCGGCACCGGTGCGGGGGAGGGCTTCAACCTCAACCTGCCGATGGCCCACGGGGCGAGCGAGGCGGACTTCCTCGCTCAACTGGATATTGCGCTGGCGGCGGTGCGCGGGTTCGGGGCGCAGGTGCTGGTGCTGTCGCTGGGGTTCGACATCTATGAGCTCGACCCCCAGAGCAAGGTGGCGGTGACCCGTGAAGGGTTCGCCGCGCTGGGTGAGCGCATCCGCAGCCTGGGCTTGCCGTGCCTGATCGTGCAGGAGGGCGGGTATCACCTGGAGAGCCTGGAGGACAATGCGCGGGCGTTCTTTGTGAATGCCCAGGTGTGGCAGCGCTGAGTTTGTCGGTGAGGACGCCACAGGACAAACCACCTGCTCTCTCTGCGGACTTGGGTTAAACCCGGAGTGTTCATTCAATGCCGCAACCCAGGCGCCATAAGGCTATTGCCATCGTCCTGACGTTAACGTAAACATTGGCGTCAGGACGCTTGAAAAAGCGCAAAGCGGACCGCTCCGGAGCGCTTGATGACTCTAATAAAAAACACCGGCCCCAAGCCCCACCCCGAAGCCCGCCTGGCCCGGGAACGCCTGCACTTGGAGGGGCAAGTCCCCGACGGCGTGCTGCGTGCCGAGATCGACGCCTCGTGGCGGCGCAGCCTGAGCCACGGCGTGCACTTCAACGCCAAGCATGAGCTGGCGCTGGCCTCCGGCGCGAGCCTGGAGGTGCTGCTGGCGGGCAACCGTTTGCTGATCGACGCCGCGACGCCGGCCATCGACTACCTGGCCGAGCGCCAAGGCAAGGAAGGCCTGATCATCCTCGCCAACGCCGACGCCACCATCCTGGCGGTCGAAGGGCGCGCCGACCGGCTCAAGGGCAGCGGCCTGCAGGACATCACCCTCGGCGCCTGCTGGAGCGAAGCGGCGCGCGGCACCAATGCTCTGGGCACGGCGCTGGTGGAGGCCCGGCCGACCCTGATCGACTGCGGCGAGCATTACCTGGACCGCCTCACCGATTTCTCCTGCACCTCGGTGCCGATCCGCTGTCCTCAAGGCGACATCCTCGGCGTCCTCGACCTGACCCGCGAAGGCCCGCTCGGCCGCGTGCACGACAGCACCGCGCTGCTGAGCCTGGCGGTCAGCCAGATCGAGAGCCGGGTGTTCCGCAACAGCTTTCCCGATCAGATCGTGCTGGCGTTCCACAGCCGTCGGCAGTACCTCGAATCGCCGTGGCAAGGGTTGCTGGCGGTCAGTCTCGGCGGGCAGATCCTGGCGGTCAGCGCCCAGGCCTGCCAATTGCTGGGGGCCGAGCGCGGGGCGCTGGTGGGGCGGCGCTGCGAAGAGTTTCTCGGCGTCGATGGCGTGCAACTGCTGAGCCGCCTGCAACAGGGCGGGGTCGGCAGCGTGCAGACCGCCAAGGGCGAATTCTTCTACAGAACCCTGCGTGCCCCGGCCCGTTCGGTCAACCTCGGCGGCCCGCCGCGCAGCGTGGCGAAAGCCGCCAAGCCGCAACCGGACCTGGACGCCCTGTCCGGCGGCAACGCCCGCTACGCCCGCGCCCTGCGCATGGCCCGCCAAGGCCTGGCCAATGAATTGCCGGTGCTGTTGCTGGGCGAAACCGGCACCGGCAAAGAAGTGGTCGCCCGTGCCCTGCACATGGCCGGCAGCCGTTGCGACAAGCCGTTCGTCGCGGTCAATTGCGCGGCCATCCCCGAGGGGCTGATCGAATCGGAACTGTTCGGCTACCGCGAAGGCGCGTTCACCGGTTCGCGCCGGGGCGGCATGGTCGGGCGCCTGCAGCAGGCCCACGGCGGCACGCTGTTCCTCGACGAGATCGGCGACATGCCGCTGGCCTTGCAGGCGCGGCTGCTGAGGGTGCTGCAGGACCGCAAGGTGGCGCCGCTCGGCGCCGGAGAAGAACAGGACATCGACGTGGCGCTGATCTGCGCCACCCACCGTGACCTCAAGCGCCAGGTCGAGGACAAGCAGTTTCGCGAAGACCTGTTCTACCGGGTCAACGGCATCAGCGTGAAGCTGCCGGCCCTGCGCGAGCGCGATGATTTCAGCGCGCTGGTCGCCCGCCTGCTGGGCAAGCTCGATGCGCCGCACGCGGTGCTGCACGATAAGCTGGCCCGGCTGTTCGCCGCCTATCACTGGCCCGGCAACATCCGCCAACTGGAAATGGTGTTGCGCACCGCTTTGGCCATGCGCGAACCGGGCGAGACCGTGCTGACCCTCGATCATCTGCCCGACAGCCTGCTGGACGAACTGACGGACATCGACAAGCCCCAGGCCGGCAGCCTGCGCGAGAATGAGCTGGACCTGATCCGCCAATCCCTCGACACCCATCAGGGCAATGTCTCGGCCGCCGCCGACGCCCTGGGCATCAGCCGCGCGACCCTGTACCGCAAACTCAAGCAGTTGCGCCCGTGATGCAGCGCCTGATCGTGCGCCTGATCGACAGCCGGAACCCTGCCGCACTGCAGGCGGCGCTGCGCTGGCTGTACGGTTTCGTGCGGCCGCAGCGCTGGGCGATTGCCGGCCTGCTGGCCCTGTCGGTGTGCGCGTCGCTGCTGGTGCTGGTGCAGCCGTGGCTGGTCAAGCTGCTGATCGACGACGGCCTGCTGGCGCGCGACTTCCCGGTGCTGGTGCTGATCGCGGTGCTGATGATCGTCGCCGGGCTGCTCGGCACGGCGCTGTCGGGGATCAACCGCTACCTGCACACGCGGTTGTCCGGGCGGATCCTGTTCGCCCTGCGCGACGACCTCTACCGGCATTTGCAGACCCTGTCGCCGGGCTTCTACGGCCAGCGGCGCATCGGCGACCTGATGTCGCGGCTGGACGGCGACGTCGCGGAGATCCAGCGCTTTGCCGTGGACTCGCTGTTCTCGGCGGTGTCGAGCGTGATCGGGCTGGTGGCGGCCATTGCCATGCTGCTGACGCTGTCGTGGAAGCTCTCGCTGCTGGCGCTGGTGCTGATTCCGCTCGACGTCGTGTGGCTGCGCTGGATGCGGCGCAAGGTCGAGCGCGATGTGCGGCATTTGCGCGAGCGTTCGGCGGACATGTCGTCGTTCATGGTCGAGACCTTGCCGGTGATGAAGTTCATCCAGTCCGCCGGCCAGCAGCAACGCGAGGCGCGGCGCCTGGAAACCCTGGGGCAGGGCTACATGGATCAGCTGCTGCGCCTGCAGGTCACGGAGTTCTTCACCCAAGCGGTGCCGGGGACGCTGACCTCGCTGTCCCGGGCCTGCGCGTTCCTGATCGGCGGCTATTGGGTGGTGCAGGGCACCTGGCAATTGGGCGCGCTGATCGCGTTTTCCACCTATCTGGGCATGGCCGTCGGGCCGGTGCAGAGCCTGCTGGGGCTGTACGTGGCGATTCAGCGCATGACCGTCAGCCTCGGCCGGGTCATGGAGCTGCGCGGCGAAGCGCCGACCGTGCGTTCGCCGGACGCGCCGCAACCGCTGCCGGCCTCGGGCGAACTGCGCTTCGAGCAGGTGCACTTCAGCCACCCTGGGCGGACGGGCACTTTGCGCGGGATCGAGGCGACGATTCCTGCCGGGGTGAAGGTGGCCTTGAGCGGCGCGTCCGGTGTCGGCAAATCCACGCTGATCGATCTGTTGCAGCGCCACCACGATCCGCAGTCCGGGCGGGTGCTGCTCGGTGGGGTGGATCTGCGTGAACTGGACCTGTTCGCGTTGCGTCGGCGCATCGCCGTGGTCAGTCAGGACATTGTGCTGTTTCGCGGCAGCCTGGCGGACAACCTGGCCTACGCAGTGCCGGATGCCGGCCGCGAGGCGGTGGCCGAGGTGGCGCGGCTGGCGCAGCTCGACAGCCTGGTGGACACGTTGCCCGAAGGCCTCGACAGCCCGTTGGGCGAGCGCGGCCAGCAATTGTCCGGCGGCCAGAAACAACGGATCGCCATCGCCCGGGCACTGTTGCAGGATCCACAGATCCTGGTGCTCGACGAGGCCACCTCGGCGGTGGATGAAGCCACCGAGCGCGAGGTGATCGAGGCCATCGACCGCCTGTTTGCCGGCCGTACGCGGATCCTGATCAGCCATCGGCCTTCGACGCTGGCGGATGCCGACCTGCGCTTCGAGCTGACCGACGGCGTCCTGGTGTGCAAGACCTGCCTTGAGAACGGTGCGGCATGATGCCTGAGTTGCGGATCGGTGTGGTGGACAGCGGGCATTCGGCGCCGCAGCAGGACCGGGTGCTGGTCGGGCAGCGTTTTGTGCTGGCGGACGAGGGGCTGACGCAATCGGCGCTGCAGGGTGATCCCCTGGGCCACGGCACCGCCGTGTTCGACGCCATCAGCCGCCGCGCTCCGGAAGCGCGGATGTGCGTGGCGCAAGTGTTCGACCGGCGTGGCGTCACCAGCGCCTTGCAGATTGTCGCAGCGATCGACTGGCTGGTGGCGCAGGACGTGCGTCTGATCAACCTGAGCCTCGGCCTGCGCCAGGACCGCAGCCTGTTGCGTGAAGCCTGTGCGGCGGCGGTGGCGCGTGGGGTGCTGGTGTGCGCGTCGAGTCCGGCCCAGGGCGCGGCGGTATTCCCGGCCAGCTATCCGCAGGTGCTGCGGGTGACCGGCGACGCCCGCTGCACGGACGGACAATGGTCGTGGCTCGACAGCGCGCAGGCGGATTTCGCCGCGTGCGTGCACGGCACGCATCCGGGGCAGTCCGGCGCCAGCCTCGGGTGTGCGGCGTTGAGCGGGCACATCGGCGCCTTCCTGTCGGCCCATCCCGAGGCGAGCAACGGCCAGGTGCTTGATTGGCTGCGGGCCAACGCCTGCTATCGCGGCCCTGAGCGGCGGCTCGGCCCATGACCGCACGGATCGTGATTCTCGGTGCGGGGCCGGCCGGTGCGGCGGTGGCGCTGGGGCTGCGGCGCTTGGGCCTCGCGGTGACGCTGGTCAGCGAATGGCGGCGCTTCGCGGCGCTGGAAGGCGTGTCGCAGCGGGTGCTGGAGGCCTTGCGCGGCGCGGGCCTGAATCGGGCGCTGGCGGAGGCGACGTTGCCGTCGCAACGACAGGTGATCTGGAACGGTCAGCGGCATGCACAGAACATCGAATGGCTGTTGGATCGCCCGGCCTTCGACCGGGGGTTGCGCGAAGACTTGCGCCTGGCCGGTGTCGAGGTGGTCGAAGGTCGGGTGCTGAGCGTGCAGTCTTCGGCGGATGGCCAGCGGGTCGAACTGGACGGCGGTCAGGCGCTGGCGGCGGATTTTCTGGTGGAGGCCCGCGGACGCCAGGCGCCGGCGTCCGGCAAGGGCGTGCGCGGGCCGGAGACGGTCAGCCTGCTCAATCGCTGGCAAGGGGCGCCGGGCGTGACCGCCAGCGCCGTGGAAAGCCTGGAGGACGGTTGGGCCTGGATGGCGCGCCGGGCCGACGGCCAGTGTTATTGGCAGTGGACGGTGGACGTGAACAGCGCGCAATTGCCGGCCAAGGCGCAATTGCTGGAGCACTGCCGGGAGCGGCGCAGGTCATCGCCGCTGGCGCGGATGTTCTTCGCTGACGACGCCGAGACCGACCTGCAGCTGCATGCCCGCAGCAGCACGGCGATCCTGGCGCCGCAGGTGTGCGGCGAGCGTTGGATCCGCGTCGGCGATGCGGCGATGGCGGTGGATCCGTTGTCCGGCAACGGGATTTTCCAGTCGCTGTCGTCGGCCTTGCAGGCACCGGCGGTGATCAACACGCTGCTGCGCAAGCCGGAACGGGCGGCGCTGGCGCAGCGCTTTCACCGGCAGCGGGTGGAGCAGTTGTTCCTGCGCTTCGCGCGCATCGGCCGGGATTTCTATGCCGATGAGCGACGCTGGGCGGACCGGCCGTTCTGGCAGGCGCGGCAGCAGTGGCCGGATGCTGAGGAGGCTCACGCGGCGGCGGACTTCACCGCGCTGCGGATCGAGCGGATGCCGGTGTTGCGCGACGGGTTTGTCGATGAGGCCGAGGTGGTGGTCACGCCGGATCAGCCGTTGGGGATCTGGCATGTGCACGGCGTCGAAGTGGCGCCGCTGATGCGACGGCTGCGCACCGAGCCGGCGCAGCAGGTGCTGGCCGACTTGACGGCGGAGCAGGGGCGGGCGGTGCGCGGCTGGCTGCTGGCCCAAGGGTTCAAGCCTTGAGCCGTGTGTCGGCAGGCCGGGCCTCTTCGCGGGCAAGCCCGCTCCCACAGGGATTTCAGGTGAATGCAGAGTCCGAGATCACAGCTGAAACCTGTGGGAGCGGGCTTGCCCGCGAAGGCGGCGCATCCAGCTCCGATGTGCCGGACAGGCCGCCATCGCTGGCAGCTGCGCACCGACGAAGAGGCCCTTGAAGGCACCGAAAGCCTTACAGCTTGATCAACACCGACTTCAGCTCGGTGTAATGCTCGATCGCCGCGTAGCCCATTTCCCGCCCGACCCCGGACATCTTGTAGCCGCCGAACGGCAGCGCCGGATCCAGCGCGCTGTGGCAGTTGACCCACACCGAACCTGACTTGATCCGCGGAATCATCCGGTGCACCGCCGCCAAGTCGTTCGACCAGATGCTGGCGCCCAGGCCGTAGGGGCTGTCGTTGGCCATGCGCAGTGCGTCGGCTTCGTCATCGAACGGTATCGCCACCAGCACCGGGCCGAAGATTTCCTCCTGCACCAGCGGGTGCTTCTGATCGACGTCGACGATCACCGTCGGCTTGACGAAGAACCCCGGCCCGAACTGCTCGCCGCCGCAGGCGATGGTCGCGCCGCTGTCCCGGCCGGTTTCGATGTAGCGGTAGACCCGCTCCTGCTGGCGGGCGGAAATCAGCGGGCCCATCTCCACGCTCGGGTCGAGGCCGTTGCCCAGTTTCATGGCGTTGGCGATGTCGCTGATGTCGGCCACCACGTTGTCGAAATGCTTGCGCTGCACATACAGGCGCGACCCTGCGCAGCAGACCTGGCCCTGGTTGAAGAAGATCGCGCTGGCTGCGCCGGCGGCTGCGGTCTTGAGGTCGGCGTCGGCCATGACGATGGTCGGCGACTTGCCGCCCAGCTCCAGGGTGACGCGGGTCATCGAGTCCATGGCGATCTTGCCGATCTGCTTGCCCACGGCGGTGGAGCCGGTGAAGGTCAGCTTGTCCACCAGTGGGTTGTGGGTCAGGGCTGCGCCTGCGGTGATGCCGGTGCCGGTGACCACGTTGAACACGCCTTCCGGGTATCCGGCCTCCATCACCAGCTCCGCCAGTTTCAGGGCGGTCAGCGGGGTTTCGTCGGCGGGTTTGAGCACCACGGTGCAGCCGGTGGCCAGGGCCGGGCCGAGTTTCCAGCAGGCCAGCAGCAGCGGGAAGTTCCAGGCGACGATGGCGCCGACCACGCCCACCGCTTCGCGGCGGATGAAGCTGTGGAACTGGTCGCCGGGCATCAACGGCAGCGACACGTCGACGCTGGTGCCTTCGATCTTGGTCGCCCAACCGGCCATGTAGCGCAGGAAGTCGATGGCCAACTGCACATCCATCACCTGCGCGACCGCCGCGCTCTTGCCGTTGTTCAGGCATTCCAGCTGGGCCAGCAGTTCGGCGTCGCGCTGCATCAGGTCGGCGAGTTTCCACAAAAGGTTCTGCCGCTCCCGGGGGCGGGTGCGGCTCCAGGCCGAATCGTCAAAGGCCTGCCGGGCGGCCAGCACGGCACGGTCGACGTCTTCCGGCGTGGCCCGGGGCACCACGCACAGCACCTCGCCGGTGGCCGGGTTGTGCAGGGGCATGGTCTGGCCGTCGGCGGCTTCGGTCCAGTCGCCGCCAATCAGCATGCGCGGCGGACGCTGGATGAAGGCCGAGGTGGCGGGAAGCAGATACGGCAGGGGCATGGCGAGAACCTCTTGTTGTTCGATGGGATCGGGAGGGGGGCTTTCGCAATAGCCGTCGCAATGGCCGTGCCAAGGGCTGAAAGCGGGCGTGGCTGTGCGCTGGCGCGGAGCAGGACGGGCTAGAAGGAGGGGATTTGTCGCAAAACGCGACAGTCGGTGAGATGCCGGATACGGGGCGCCGCCGTTCAGGCTGGGCCGGAACCCGCTGGGCATGATCGGTCGAGGGCGCGATTGTGTGTCCGAGTGTTGAATCCGGCTGGTGGATTCAAGGGGCCGACGCTACCTTTCGTCTCCATGAACGTTTCGCAGGCGGCATGGGGGGCGGATTCCCGATTGCCGTCATGCGGTGAACCCTGCCACGGAGTTGGCGGGAGAATGTCTGGCAAGGATGTCGATGAACAACAAAACCATTCGATGGATGACCAACCTGCTGTTGTGCATCGGTACGGGATTCATGGTGACGGGGGCCGCGGCTTTGTTGATCGGCGACGTGGTCGAGGCTGAAGAGGTTCGTACGGGGGCCTCGATGGCTGTCGTCAGCTTCTTTGTGATCGTTGCGTCCTATGTGGTCGCGGTACTTGAGGAGGATTTATGACGGTTCTGATCTTGTCCTTGTGGTCGCTTGGCATTCTTTTGCTGATCGCCTTTGCGGTCTACAGGGATCTGCGTATGTCCCCACCGGCCAACCGGAGGCAGCGCCAAAGAGACAGGAAGCAGGCAAGCGGGGCGGTTCCGGCAGAGCAAGGGCTCGCCTGTCGCGAGCCGGGCGCACGGTACGAGGTGCATCCAGACAAGCCTGTTCGCTAGCGCCTGGTAAGGATCGAACGCGCCCGGAACGGGTGAAGGCCGATTCCGGGCAGGCACAACGAAGGACAATCAGGTGCCAGAGGGCTCTTGGCGGAATATTCAGCAGGCGACTTGGCGGGAGATCTCTTGGTAGGTGTCGCTGTCGGCGGCGATCAGCAGGCGGCGCCGGTCCTTGAGGGTCGCCAGGAACGTCACTTCGGTCTCGTGGCCGGCGAGCATGAACCCGGCGATGGCGCCGATGGGGCCCAGCAGCATGGCCCCGGCCACGCCGTAGCCGATGGCGTCCTTGAAGTTGCTGATCGACTCCTCGTTGGCGACTTCGAGGGTCTTGATCGATGAGAGCGGCAGGGTAAGGCCCGGCCATGGGTGCAACGTTGTCCTGAGCGTAAGGCTTCCGTCCCGGTACACGCCGTCACCTTGCAGAAAATCCCCCGCCAGGACCGTGATGTTTGCCATGACGCATCTCCCTGTCAGCACTGGGTGAACAACCATTTCGCGCCGGGACGGGGGGTACGTCAATCGCCGGGCGATGAACTGCCCTGTGACCGGTTGCCGCTGATCGGGCGCGCACGTACGGCCTGCCAGCCGGACGTCCGCGCCGTCAGCGGCGGTTATTGGGCGAAGACTTTGTGTCCGCCCTTCCAGGTTTCCCTCACGGTGATTTCACGGATCTTGCTGGCCGGGACTTTTTCGTCGAGCGGATCGTCGTCCAAGATCACGAAATCGGCGAAATGCCCGTCCTTCAGCGAGCCGGCCCACTGGTCGGCATGGCACTGCCAGGCCGCGTCGTAGGTGATGGCTTTCAGTGCCTGCTGCCGGGTCAGGCACTGGCCTTCGTTGAGCACCGGCTGGCGGGCGGCGTCTGTGACGAACTTGCCGTTCTCACGCTTGCCTTCCATTTTGCGGGTGACGGCCTGTTCCATGGAGCGCAGCGGGCCCAGCGGCGTGACGGTGCAGTCGCTGTGCAGCGAGATGCGCAGGCCCCGGTCCAGGGCGTCCTGGCACAGGTCGAGCATGCGCGTGGCCTTGTCTTCGAAAATGGCGTTCTCGAACGCGTAGCCCCAGTAGCCGACGTGGCCGATCAGGAAGCTTGGGGAAATGCCCACGCTCTGCAACTGATCCAGGGTGCGCGGGGTGAGCAGCGAGCAGTGTTCGATGCGGTGACGCTTGTCCAGGCCGCTCTTGCCCTTCAGCGCGGTCTTGTAGGCCTGCAGCGTGAACTCGATGGCCCGGTCGCCGTTGGCGTGGATCATCAGCGGCCAGCCGGTGGCTACGGCGTTGTTGAGGGTGGTCTGGTAGGCGTCGGGGAGAGCTTGCGGGGTCGTGTTGTCCGGGCCCGGGTCGCAGAAGTTGAAGTTGCCCACCGGCCGGTCGGTTTTGCAGCAGTACGGTGTGGCCTGATAACCGGTCAGCCCTTGGTTGGAGCCATCCGACACCAGTTTCACCGAGCCTTGGTAGAAGTGCCGGGCGGCTTCCTTGGTCACCGGCTTGTACGGTGGGATGTGGCTGAAGTCCACGCCGTTGCAGGAGGCCGCATAGCCGATGCGCAGGTTGCGCGGGTGGGTCAGGCCGTAGGCTTCCAGGATCAGTTTGGAGGTCGGGTCCACCATCGCGTCATACAGCAGCGTGATGCCGCGGCTGGACGCCGTGTGGAAGTAGTCCTTCATGTACTTGAAGATGTTCACCACGTCCAGCGCCTGCACCAGCGGGATCGACAGGAGGGCGGGCGTGATGCCGGCCTCTTCCTGCAGGTTGCCCTTGGTCACCGACAGGAAATTCTCAAAGGTCTTGTAGGTGTCGCGCAGCGCCTGGCTGGCCTTGTCCTGATGGTGATACACCACGTCGCAGGCGGCGGTGTTGAGGTAGACGGTGTGCATGGAGGCGCTGATCAGCAGCAGCGGCCGGTCGGACACGATGCTGTCCAGGTTGCCGGTGGTGTCGGCGTCCTTGGCGAAATCGGCCTTGCAGTAGAACGCGGTGAGCGTGTTCAGCACGCCCGGCTGCCCGGATTCGGTGAACGGCATCAGCGCGGGGTCGACCATGCGCCCCAGGAACCAGCGCGATCGATCGGCGAAATCCGCTGTGCCGAGCCTGTCCTGGATCCTTGCCTTGAGCCAGGCCCAGTCATAGGGATCTTTGAGCTTCTGGGTTTTCTCCTCGATCGGCCCCAGATCCTCCCAGCCTTCCATGACGCAGGACTGCACGATGTGCGCGTGCGGTTCGATGAGGCCCGGCAGCAGGGTCTTGCCGCCCAGCGAGCGGGTCTGGTAACGGATGCCCCGGGCTTTCATGCGGGCCTCCACCTCGGCCAGGCTGCCCGAGGCGACCACGTCGCCGCCGTGGATGCCCAGCGCTTCGACCCGTTGGGTCATGTTGCCGTCAATCAAGGGGTAGATGGTGCCGCCGGTGAAGACCAGCGATTCGCTGCCGGGCTCCGGCAGCAGCCCGGCGGCCTTGCCGGCGAAGGCCTTGAGGTCGACGGTGTGCTTGAGTGCGTTCCATACCGGGTTTTCGCAGCCGCAATGGGTGCAGCCGTGACCCTTTCCATGTGATCCCATGATCCATTCCTCAGGTTTTCGGTGGTGTGAGGCGTGACGCACTGGCTGTGCGAACAGCAAGCGTAGCAGGCACTTTGATATCGGGGTGTCAGTCGTCGGTCGCGGCGCCGCAGACGTGGCCGTTGTGCTTGTCTCACACTGCAACAGCTGTCGCGAAATGGGACGCGCGGGCCCGTCGCCGGCAGGGTACGGACGCTGCGGTGTGCACGTAACTGCTTGATCGCAAAGCCTGTCCGCAAGCTGGCACGCTCTGTGTATTGCTCAGCTCAGACGTTTCGCTTGCCTCCGTCCGCGCAGCGCCGCCGACGGCGAAACCATAAGAACGACAAGCCACAACAATAAGAAAGCACCGTGCGAGGTTCGACGTTGATGAAGAGAAGACTCCGATCAGGCATGGGCGCCAGCCTGCTGGCCGTGGCCGCTTGCGTGGCCCTGCATTCGCCGCACAGCCTGGCAGCCCGCGACGCCCAGACCATCCTCAGGGAAACCTGCCAGGGCTGCCACACCCCCGAAACCGGCGACAAACTGAGCCGCATCAGCCACCAGCGCAAGACCCCGGAAGGCTGGCTGATGAGCATCGCCCGCATGCAGACCATGCACGGCCTGCAGATCAGCGACGAGGACCGGCGCACGCTGGTCAAGTACCTGGCCGACACCCAGGGCCTGGCGCCCAGCGAAACCGACGGCGTGCGCTATGCGCTGGAGCGGCGGCTCAACACCGTCGAGCAGTTCGACGAAAAGACCGCGCAGATGTGCGGCCGCTGCCACTCCGGCGCGCGCGTGGCCCTGCAACGGCGCCCGGCCCAGGAATGGGAGCGGCTGGTGAACTTCCACCTGGGCCAATGGCCGTCGCTGGAGTACCAGGCGCTGGCGCGTGACCGCGACTGGTTCGACATCGCCCGCAAAGAGATGGTGCCGCTGCTGGCCAAGCGTTATGCGCTGGACAATCCGGCGTGGCAGGCCTGGCTCAAGACCGCACCCAAGGCTGCGGCGCTGGCGGGGGACTGGAGCTTCAGCGGCCACCTGCCGGGCAAGGGCGAACTGGCCGGGGTGATGAGCGTCACCGCCGACGGCAGCGATACCTTCAAGGTCAGCGTCAAAGGTCAGTACGCCGACGGCAGCCCGTTCAACGGCGACGGCAGCGCCATCCTCTACAGCGGCTACGAATGGCGCGGCAATGTCACCGTCGACGGCGTGACCCTGCGCCAGGTGTTCGCCGCCCAGGGCTCGGCCATGCAAGGCCGGATGTTCGAGGCCGAGCACGATGAGCGGGGCCTGGATTTCGTTGCCGCCAAACAGGGCTCCCAGCGTCTGCTGGCGGTGCAGCCGGGGTATGTGAAGGCCGGCGGCGAGGCCGAAGTGACCCTGATCGGCAGCGGCCTGAACGGCAAGCCGGACTTCGGCAAGGGTGTGCAGGTGCTTGCAGTGCTTGAGCAGGGCGCCGACCGGATCAAGGTCAAGGTCAAGGCGGCGGCCGATGCCCGGCCAGGCCTGCGGGCGGTCAGCGTCGGCGGCCTGAAAGGCCCGAGCCTGGCGGTGTACGGCACGGTCGACTCGGTCAAGGTGGTGCCGGCGTTTTCGGTGGCGCGGATCGGCGAGGGCGGCGGTTCGACGCCGAAAGTCCAAGGCCGTTTCGACGCGGAAGCCTGGGGCAAGGGCGCCGACGGCAAGCCGTACCGCATCGGTGTGTTCCCGGCGCAATGGAAAGTCGAAGCCTTCGACGAGCGCGCCAAGGAGGACGAAGACGTCAAGTTCGCCGGCACCATGCAGGGCGACGCGGGCGTGTTCACACCGGGCGATGCCGGGCCGAACCCGGCGCGCAAGATGTCCACCAACAATGCCGGCAACCTCAAGGTGATCGCCGCCGTCGACGATGCGGGCAAGTCCCTGACCGGCGAAGGTCACCTGATCGTCACCGTGCAGCGCTGGAACAATCCACCCATTCCGTGAGACGGCCTGAACGCACGAGCTTCAGACACTTTTAGGAATGACCGCCGGCCCCGCCAAGCGGGGCCTGCACAGGAGGTTTGCAATGGGCGCCATCTTGAATCTGGTCGAACGCAACCTGCACGAAGTGCACGTCGACGCCGACCGCATGCTGTTCCATATCCCCAGCAGTTCGCTGTTCGCCAGCGATGAACTGACCGGCACCATCATCGATGCGTTGCGCGGTTCCGGCTGCTCCCCGGAAGACCTGGTCCGGCGCCTCGGCGCGCAGTTCGACGGCGAGGCGATCCACGAGACCCTGCGCGAGCTGATCTCGCTGGAGCTGGTCAGCGACGGCTCGCCGCTGACCCCGGACATCGCCGCCAAACGGGTCGAGCGCACGGCCATCAACACCGTGGTGCTCAACGTCAATACCGGCTGCAACCTGAGCTGCACCTACTGCTACAAGGAAGACCTCGACAAGCCGTCCGCCGGCAAGAAGATGGACGTGGAGACCGCCGTCGCCTCGGTGGAAATGCTGCTGCGCGAGTCGCCGGACGAAGAGCGGTACACCGTGGTGTTCTTCGGCGGCGAACCGCTGAGCAACCGCAAACTCATCGAGTACATGGTCGATTACTGCGAAAGGCGTTTCGGCGAGGCCGGCAAGTCGGTGGAATTCGTCATGACCACCAACGCCACGCTGCTCACCGAAGAGACCGTGGACTACCTCAACGCCCACCGCTTCGGCTTGTCGGTGAGCATCGACGGGCCCAAGACCGTACACGACCGCAACCGCATCACCGTGGGCGGGCAGGGCACCTACGACGTGGTGCGGCGCAAGGCGCAGATGCTGCTGTCGCGCTACGACAGCCGCCCGGTCGGCGCCCGGGTGACGCTGACCACCGGTGTCACCGACGTCGAGACCATCTGGGATCACCTGTTCAACGAGCTGGGCTTTGCCGAGGTCGGTTTCGCGCCGGTGACCTCGGGCGACATCAGCAGCTTCAACCTCACCGGCGCCGAGCTGGTCGAGGTGTTCGCCAACATGAAGAAGCTGGGCCGGCGTTACCTGGAGGCGGCGCTGGAGCACCGCAACATCGGCTTCTCCAACCTGCACCAGTTGATCACCGACATCCATGAGGGCCACAAGAAAGCGCTGCCGTGCGGCGCCGGGCTGAAGATGCTGGCGGTCGACCACAAGGGCGAGTTGAACCTGTGCCACCGCTTCACCGGCTCGTCGCTGCCGACGTTCGGCAACGTTCACGGCGGCGTGAAACAGGTGGAACTGAACGACTTCCTGTCCCAGCGCCTGGACCGCACCGGCACCGGTTGCCACGACTGTCGGATCCGCAACCTCTGCTCCGGCGGCTGCTACCACGAGAGCTACGCCCGCTACGGCGATCCGGCCCACCCCACCTATCACTACTGCGAACTGATGCGTGACTGGGTGGACTTCGGCATCGAGGTCTACACCCGGATCATGGCCGTCAACCCTGCGTTCATCAGCCGCTACATCACTCCGCGCAAGGCTCACTGACATGAAACATCTCAAGGCAATCAACAACAAAGCGCAGAAGCTCGATCAAGCCGCGGCCGAGAACCGCATCGAAGAGGTGGTGGCGATGAGTTCCGTCGCCGGCTGCGCCTCGACCACGGACCCGGGCTGGGAAATCGATGCGTTCGGCGGGGTGTCGTCGCTGTGCCAGCCGATGGAGGCGGACCTGTACGGCTGCTCCGACCCGTGCTGGTGGCCGGCCCAGGTGCCGGACATGATGAGCACCTACCCGGACTGGAACAAGGATGCCCAGGCGTCCAACGACAATTGGCGCAACCTCGGCACCGTCTTCCCCAAAGACAAATGATCGGTCAGACAAAGGATTCCAGCATGCACAGCATCAAAGCCTGCGGCCTGGCCGCGTTCGCCGTCCTGAGCGCCTGTTCGCTCAGCGCCCTGGCCGATGAGAACACGGCGTTGCAAGACGGTCACGAATACATGTTGACCACCAACTACCCCAACAACCTGCACGTCATCGACCTGGCCACCGACAGCCTGTTCAAGACCTGCAAGATGCCCGACGCCTTCGGCCCCGGCACCGTGCAGCTGTCGCCGGACCGCAAGACCGCGTACGTGCTGAACAACCATTACGCCGATGTCTACGGCGTGGCGCTGGACACCTGCAAACAGGTGTTCCATGCCAGCATCACCCAGCAGCCGGGGGAAAAGGCGCGTTCGATGTTCGCCTTCACCGTCAGCCACGACGGCAAGGAACTGTACGCCATCGCCAACCCGACGCAGATGCTCAACGACCGCTACGAGGTCAAGCAGCCGCGCCTGGACGTGTACGCGACCGACGCCGGGATGAACGCCAAGCCGGTGCGCAGCTTCCCGGCGCCGCGGCAGCTGACGATCATGCAGAGCGGCGACGACGGCACGCTGTATGTGGCGGGGGCCGATGTATACAAGGTCGACGTGAAGACCGGCAAGTTCGACGTGCTGATCCCCAGCCGCCATTGGAAACGCCCCAACTACAGTGCGCCGGACGTGCTCTATGTGTGGAACCAGCAGACCTACCGGCATGATTTCTCGCTGCTCTACACGGCGGCGAAGTTCAAGGACAAGAAGCAGGATCCGGCCACGGCCGACTACCTGTACGGCCTGTTCAGCGTCGACCTGAAGACCGGCAAGACCGAAACCACGGACTTCGGCCCGTTGACCGAGATCTACTTCAGCGGCATGCGCTCGCCCAAGGATCCGAACCTGATGTTCGGCGTGCTCAATCGCCTGGCCAAGTACGACATCAAGCAGAAGAAGCTGATCCAGGCGGCGAACCTGGATCACTCCTACTACTGCATTTCGTTCAACAAGGACGGCAGCAAGATCTACCTGGCCGGCACCTTCAACGACGTGGCGATCTTCGATGCCGAGACCCTGAAGCAGACCGGCAGCATCAAGCTGCCGGGCGGGGACATGGCGATCACCACGGCGCAGGTGTTTGTCCGGTAAGGGGCGGCGTCTTCGCTGACGCCATCGCCAGCAGGCGGGCTCCCACAGGGAATCGAGGTGTTCACGCATTCTCTGTGGGGGCCGCTGTTTCATTCGCGCCGCCGACCTTGTGCGAGCGGGCTTGCCCCGGGCGGCGATCCGACGATGAGGCCATCAGGGCCAGACGAGCATCAAGCGCCCGGCACCGGGCAGCCCAGGTCCCCTTCCTCGCATTTCAGGTACTGCTTGAGCGCCTCGGTCCGCGCCTTGGTCACCGAGGTGATGCAGTTGTTGTAGATCAACGGATAGACGCTCCCGCCCGTCACCCCGGACGCCGAGAACTTGCATTCGGCATCGCGGAAGCCGATCCACGCCCGTTGGGCGCCCACCAGCAGCTTCTTGCCGTCGGGGTTGTCCTTCAGGCGCGCGGTGATCTGCTGGTAGACCGCGTTCAGTTCCTTGTCCGCCGCTTTGTTTTCCTGCGCTGCGCACTGGTTCATGGTCGACTGGTCGCTGGCGTTGGCGCAATCGGCGGCCGCGTGGGCGAGCGGGGTGAAAAGCAGCGGCGCAAGGGCCAGGAGCAGGCGTGGTGACATGGATTTTCTCGTTGTCTGCGTTAAGGGGACTGTGAAGTTTAGTCGCATCGGGTGCGACGTTTGATACAACTTCGCATTGGACATGTGGTCGAACAGGCCTAGTGTTCAAAACAGGAGGTGACGTATGAAACCAGTACCCAATAGCTTTGAACGCAAGATCACGCTCAAGTCGCCGCGCCCCCATGTCTGGCGCGCGCTGGTCGATGCTGAAGCGTTCGGCCAGTGGTTCGGCGTGGCGCTGGAAGGCCGGCGGTTCATCGCCGGCGAATGGACGCAAGGGCAGGTCACGTACCCAGGCTATGAGCACGTGCTGTGGAACGTGCTGGTGGAGCGGGTCGAGCCGCAGCAGCTGTTTTCGTTCCGCTGGCACCCCTATGCGGTGAACCCGAAGATCGACTACTCCCAAGAGCCAACCACGCTGGTCAAGTTCGAACTGCAGGACTACGAGAACGGCACGCTGCTGAAGGTGTCCGAGTCGGGCTTTGCGCACATCCCCGACGTGCGCCAGAAGGAGGCCTACTACATGGACAGCCGTGGCTGGGAAGAGCAGTTGAGCCGGTTGGAGCATTTCCTGACCGAGAGCGAACGGGCCCGCGAGCGTGAAGGTGGCTGAGCGCGACGTGTTCGGGCCGTGGCTGCAGCGCTGGGCGCTGGTGCCGGACGGCGAGCCGGTCATCACCCTCGGCAGCCGCCTGCTGCCGGTGCGTCAGGGCGATGCTCCGGCGATGCTCAAGGTCGCCGTGGACGCCGAAGAGAAATTCGGCAACCTGCTGATGACCTGGTGGGACGGCGAGGGCGCAGCGCGGGTGATCGCCCATCACGGCGACGGCCTGCTGCTGGAACGGGCCATGGGCCGCCGTTCGCTGATGCGCATGGCGCTCAACGGCGAGGACGACAAGGCCAGCCGGATCCTCTGTTCGGCGTTGGCGCGCCTGCATGCCCCGCGTCCGTCGCCGCCTCCGCCGCTGGTGGAGCTGGCGCCGTGGTTCGCCTCCCTGCGCCTGGCGGCCGAGCGCCACGGCGGGCCTTACGTGAAGAGCCTGCGCACCGCCGAAGCCCTGCTTGCCGAGCCGCAGGACGTGGTGGTGCTGCACGGCGACATGCACCACGACAACGTGCTCGATTTCGGGCCGCGGGGCTGGCTGGCCATCGATCCCAAGCGGGTGCGCGGCGAGCGTGGATACGACTACGCCAACCTGATCTGCAACCCCGAACTGCCGACGGCGGGCGATCCCGGACGCTTCCGCCGGCAGGTCGAGGTGATCGCCGAAGCGGCGGGGCTGGAACGCCGGCGGCTGCTGCAATGGGTGTTGGCGTTCGCCGGCCTGTCGGCCGCGTGGTTCCTGGAGGATGACGACCGCCAAGCCGCTGCCGGGCAGTTGCAAGTCGCACAGTTGGCGGCTTCGGCGCTTGAAGCCTGACAGGCGTAGGGGATTTCGGAAGGGGTGCTATAGCGAATGTCTTACACGCACTGGTAGCTTTTTCGACTTTTCCAGATTGGATCCGATGCGTAATCTAGCCACATCAACTGAAGCACAGGGAGTGTTTCAGGATCATGGATGATCGACCATGAGCAAGGATCGCTGCCGACAGGGAGTCGATAATGGTCTTGGGAAAAACCCGCTTCGGCGGGTTTTTTTTCGTCTGCAGGAAAGTGCCCTTGTGGCAAGGGATCTTGGTCCGGTTGGCGCGCGCAGCGGGCCAATAAAGCAGGCCCGCTGCGCAGTCCGACGGGCATGCGCCCCTCAGGACGCGATCAACTGCCGCAGCACGTAATGCAGGATCCCGCCGGACTTGAAGTACTCCACCTCGTTCAGGGTGTCGATGCGGCACAGCACCTCGACCTTCTCCTGACGCCCGTCCTCCCGGGTGATCACCAGCGTCAGGTTCATCCGCGGCGTCAGTTCCGCGCCGCTCAGGCCCTGGATGTCCAGGGTTTCCCGACCGGTGAGGTTCAGGCTCTTGCGGTTCTGATCCAGCTTGAACTGCAACGGCAATACGCCCATGCCCACCAGGTTGGAGCGGTGGATGCGTTCGAAGCTCTCGGCGATCACGGCCTTCACGCCCAACAGATTGGTGCCCTTGGCTGCCCAGTCACGGCTGGAGCCTGTGCCGTACTCTTGGCCGGCGATCACCACCAGCGGCGTGCCCGACGCCTGATAGCGCATCGCCGCGTCGTAGATCGCCAGTTTTTCGCCGGTGGGGATGTACAGCGTGTTGCCGCCTTCCTCGCCGCCGAGCATTTCATTGCGGATCCGGATGTTGGCGAAGGTGCCGCGCATCATCACTTCGTGGTTGCCCCGGCGAGAGCCGTAGGAGTTGAAGTCCCGCGGCTCCACGCCCAGCTCGCGCAGGTAACGCCCGGCCGGGCTGTCGGCCTTGATGTTGCCGGCAGGGGAGATGTGGTCGGTGGTCACCGAATCGCCCAGCAGCGCCAGGATCCGCGCGCCCCGGACATCGCCGATCGCCGGCAGGGGTCCTGCGACGTCGTCGAAGAACGGCGGGTGCTGGATGTAGGTCGAGTCCGCCTGCCAGACGTAGGTCGCGGCCTGCGGGACCTGGATGGCTTGCCACTGCTCGTCGCCGGCGAACACCTCGGCGTACTCCTTATGGAACATCGCGGTGTTGACCTGGTTCACCGCGTCGGCGATCTCCTGGCTGCTGGGCCAGATGTCGCGCAGGTACACCGGCCGGCCTTGCGCGTCTTCGCCCAGCGGCTCGCGGCTGATGTCGGTGCGCACGCTGCCGGCCAGGGCATAGGCGACCACCAGCGGCGGCGAGGCCAGCCAGTTGGTCTTCACCAGCGGATGCACACGGCCCTCGAAGTTGCGGTTGCCGGACAGCACCGACGCCACGGTCAGGTCGGCCTGCTGGATGGCTTTTTCGATCGGCTCCGGCAGCGGTCCCGAGTTGCCGATGCACGTGGTGCAGCCATAGCCGACCAACGAGAAGCCGAGCTGGTCGAGGTACTTCGTCAGTCCCGCCGCCCGGTAATAGTCGGTGACCACCTTGGAACCCGGCGCCAGCGAACTCTTGACCCACGGCTTGCGGGTAAGGCCCTTTTCCACGGCTTTTTTCGCCAGCAGGCCGGCGGCCATCATCACGCTCGGGTTGGAGGTGTTGGTGCAGGAGGTGATCGCGGCGATCACCACCGCACCGTTTTTCAGGCGATAGGTCGTGCCCTCGTACTCGTAGTCGGTTTCGCCGGCCATGTCGGCGTTGCCCACCGCCACACCGCCGCCGCCCTCGCTTTCGAGGCGGCCTTCGTCTTTGCTGGCGGGCTTGAACTGCAGATCGAGGAAGTCGCTGAACGCCTGGCCGACATCGGGCAGCGCCACCCGGTCCTGCGGCCGTTTGGGACCTGCGAGGCTGGCTTCGACGTTGCCCATGTCCAACGCCAGGCTGTCGGTGAACAGCGGCTCCTGGCCGGGCAGGCGCCACAGGCCCTGGGCCTTGGTGTAGGTCTCGACCAGTTTGACCACCTCGGCGGGGCGGCCGGACAGGCGCAGGTAGTCCAGCGTGACGTCATCGACCGGGAAGAATCCGCATGTGGCGCCGTATTCCGGGGCCATGTTGGCGATGGTCGCACGGTCGGCCAGCGGCAGGTCGGCGAGGCCGTCGCCGTAGAACTCGACGAATTTGCCGACCACGCCTTTCTTGCGCAGCATCTGGGTCACGGTCAGCACCAGGTCGGTGGCGGTGATGCCTTCCTTGAGCTTGCCGGTGAGCTTGAAGCCGATGACCTCCGGGATCAGCATCGACACCGGCTGGCCGAGCATCGCCGCTTCCGCCTCGATCCCGCCGACGCCCCAGCCGAGCACGCCCAGACCGTTGATCATGGTGGTGTGGGAGTCGGTGCCGACCAGCGTGTCCGGGAAGGCATACGTGCGGCCGTCCTCGTCCCGGGTCCACACCGTGCGTCCCAGGTATTCGAGATTGACCTGGTGGCAGATCCCGGTGCCCGGCGGCACCACGCTGAAGTTGTCGAAGGCGCTCTGGCCCCAGCGCAGGAACGCATAGCGTTCGCCGTTGCGCTGCATTTCGATGTCGACGTTCTGTTCGAAGGCGCTGGCGGTGGCGAACTTGTCCACCATCACCGAGTGGTCGATCACCAGGTCCACCGGCGACAGCGGATTGATCCGCTGCGGGTCGCCGCCGGCCTTGGCCACGGCGGCGCGCATCGCCGCCAGGTCGACCACGGCGGGTACGCCGGTGAAGTCCTGCATCAGCACACGGGCAGGGCGGTACTGGATCTCACGGTCGGAGCGGCGCCCCTTGAGCCAGGCGGCGATCGCCTTGAGGTCGGCGCCGGTGACGGTCTTGCCGTCCTCCCAGCGCAGCAGGTTTTCCAGCAGCACCTTGAGCGACATCGGCAGCCTGTCGATGTCGCCCAGGCTTTTGGCGGCCTCCGGCAGGCTGAAATAGTGATAGGTCTTGCTGTCGACCGGCAGGGTCTTGAGGGTGTTCAGGCTATCGAGGGACGGCATTGCGATCACTCCTTTGAATCCGCACGGCTACGGATTGAGGGGACGAACTGAGCTTTAAACCTAGCCCCGTTTCCGGTAGCTGGCTAATCACTCGACTCTATAGACAGAACCAAGGTTCCGAACTCGGCTATCATGCGCCGGTTTTCGTGACAGGCTTTGCTACAGGGCAAGTTTGCGCATCGACCCATTGCCAGTTGCCCAGGAGATTCAATGAACACCCTATTCATGCACTGCCGGCCAGGCTTCGAAGGCGAAGTCTGCTCCGAGATTTCCGACCTCGCCGCCCGGCTGAACGTGGCCGGCTACGCCAAGGCCAAGCCGTCCAGCGCCTGCGCCGAGTTCGTGTGCAGCGAAGCCGACGGCGCCGAGCGGCTGATGCGTGGCCAGCGCTTCGCCGAATTGATCTTCCCGCGCCAATGGGCCCGCGGTGTCTTCATCGATCTGCCGGAAACCGACCGCATCAGCGTGATCCTCGCCCATATGGCCGAGTTTCCGGTGTGCGGCAGCCTGTGGCTGGAAGTGCTCGACACCAACGACGGCAAGGAGCTGTCGAACTTCTGCAAGAAATTCGAGGCCCCTCTGCGCAAGGCGCTGACCGGCGCCGGCAAGCTGGTGGACGACGCCGGCAAGCCGCGCCTGCTGCTGACCTTCAAGAGCGGCCGCGAAGTGTTCCTCGGCCTGGCCGACGCCGGCAACTCGGCGATGTGGCCGATGGGCATTCCGCGCCTGAAGTTTCCCCGGGAGGCGCCGAGCCGCTCGACCCTGAAGCTGGAGGAGGCCTGGCACCACTTCATCCCGCGTGACCAATGGGAAGAGCGCCTGCACAGCGACATGACCGGCGTCGACCTGGGTGCCGCGCCGGGCGGCTGGACCTGGCAACTGGTGAACCGGGGCATGCTGGTGACGGCCATCGACAACGGCCCGATGGCGCAAAGCCTGATGGACACCGGCCTGGTGCAGCACCTGATGGCCGACGGCTTCACCTTCAAGCCCAAGCAGCCGGTGGACTGGATGGTCTGCGACATCGTCGAAAAACCGGCCCGCAACGCAGCGATGCTCGAGGAATGGGTCGGCGAGGGCCACTGCCGGGAAGCGGTGGTCAACCTCAAGCTGCCGATGAAGCAGCGCTACGCCGAAGTCAAACGCCTGCTCGAACGCATCGCCGACGGTTTCAAGGCCCGGGGCGTCAAGGTCGACATCGGCTGCAAGCAGCTGTACCACGACCGCGAGGAAGTCACCTGCCACTTGCGCCGGCACGACACGAAAAAGTCCAAATCCCGCGGATGACGGAAATGAACACGGTGGCGAGGGCCTTTGCCGCCCGGCGGGGGGCCGCTCGCTCGCCACGCGCCCGGCAATGCGCGACAATGCCGGCCTGCTTCAGGAGTGAACCATGAGTGAAATGATCGATACCCCGGTGGACGGCACCCTCGACGCCACCGGCCTCAATTGCCCGGAACCGGTGATGATGCTGCACCAGCACATCCGCGACCTGGTGCCCGGCGGCCTGCTCAAGGTGATCGCCACGGATCCCTCGACCCGCCGCGACATCCCCAAGTTCTGCACGTTCCTCGACCACGAACTGGTGGCCCAGCACGAAGAGGCCGGCACCTACCTGTACTGGATCCGCAAGAAGCAAGGCTGAACCCGGTAGGGGCTCAAAACCCACTGTGGGAGCCAGCCTGCTGGCGATGAGGCAGTCGGTTCAACATCAAGTTGACTGACTTGCCGCCATCGCCGGCAGGCGGGCTCCCACAGTTTTTTGTTTCGGCTGAACGGGCCTCAGCCCGCCGGATGGCCGGTGCGAATGCGCTTGCGGGCGCTGCGGATCAGCCGCACCGACAGCATCAGCGCCGCGCAGCTCAGGCCGACGATCAGGCCCTGCCACAGGCCGCTCGGGCCACGGGGCTCGCCGAGCCAGTCGGTCAGGCCCAGGGCGTAACCCACCGGCAGGCCGATGCCCCAGTAGGCGAACAGGGTCAGGATCATCGTCACCCGGGTGTCCTGGTAGCCGCGCAGCGCCCCGGCGGCGGTGACCTGGATCGCGTCGGAGAACTGGAACAGCGCCGAATACACGATCAGCATCGCCGCGATGTGGATCACCGTCGGGTCGGCGGTGTAGATCGCCGCGATCGGCTCGCGCAGCAACAGCATCATGCTCGCCGAGAGGCACGCGTAGGCCAGCGCGCTGCCCATGCCGACCCCGGCGGCGAAGCGCGCCTCACGTGGCTCCCCGCGCCCCAGGGCCTGACCGACCCGCACGGTCACGGCCATCCCCAGCGAATACGGGATCATGAACACCAGCGAGCTGACGTTGAGCGCGATCTGGTGCCCGGCCACCACCGTGGCACCCAGGCTGCCGATCAGCAGGGCGATCACGGCGAAGATGCTCGACTCGGCGAACACGGCGATGCCGATCGGCAGGCCGATGGCCAGCAGACGCTTGATCACGGCCCATTGCGGCCAGTCGAAACGGCTGAACAGTTCGCTGGATTTGTAGGCGGGCGCCCAGCGCTCGTAACCGGCCAGGCCCAGCGCCATCACCCACATCACGATCGCCGTGGCCCAACCGCAGCCGACGCCGCCCATGGCCGGCACGCCGAAATGGCCGTAGATGAACACGTAGTTCAGCGGAATGTTCAGCGCCAGGCCGCACAGGCCCAGCACCATCGCCGGGCGGGTGCGGCCCAGGCCGTCGCTGAAGCAGCGCAGCACATGGTAGAGCGCCACCGCCGGCAGGCCGCTGGCGATGCCGTGCAGGTATTGCATGCAGGGGCCGATCAGCTCCGGATCGACCTTCATCAGGTGCAGGATCGGCTCGGCGCAGACCAGCATCGCGGTCGCCATCAGCCCCACCGCCAGCGCCAGCCACAGCGCCTGGCGCACCAGCGGACCGATTTCGCCGTGGGTGCCGGCGCCGAAGCGCTGGGCGACTTTTGGGGTGGTCGCCAGCAAGGTGCCGGTCATCAGCAGGAACACCGGCACCCAGATCGAGTTGCCCAGGGCCATGGCCGCCAGGTCCCGGGGCCCGACGCGGCCCGCCATCACCGCATCGACGAAGCCCATGGCGGTAGTCGCCAGTTGCGCGATGATGATCGGCAGGGCCAGGCCGAGCAGGCTCTTGAGCTCCAGACGGATCCGGGCGGGGCGGTCGGGGGAAACGGCGGCGGGGCGTTGGGTCACGGAGTTCACAGGCAAAGCGTCCAAGGGTTGATGCGCAGGGCGGCGCATTCTACGCCGCTGACGCATCGGTCAGGAAAAATCCCGTGTTGGGGATTTGTAATCGCGGCATGGGGCGGGAGGGCTCAGGGCGCGCAATGTCCGCTGGCTCATCGCAGTGTCAGCGCCTACACTGCCGATCCGCCCAAGGAGCCCCTGCCATGCTGATTGTCGCCGACGAAAACATCCCGCTGCTCGATGCGTTCTTTGCCGGTTTCGGCGAGATCCGCCGGGTGCCGGGCCGGGCCATCGACCGCGCCACGGTCGAACAGGCCGATGTCCTGCTGGTGCGTTCGGTGACGAACGTCGACCGGGCCCTGCTCGAAGGCAGCCACGTGCGCTTTGTCGGCACGTGCACCATCGGCACCGATCATCTGGATCTCGACTACTTCGCCGAAGCCGGCATCGCCTGGTCCAGCGCCCCCGGCTGCAACGCCCGGGGCGTGGTCGACTACGTGCTCGGCAGCCTGCTGACCCTCGCCGACATCGAAGGCGCGGACCTGAGCCGGCGCACCTATGGCGTGGTGGGCGCCGGCCAAGTCGGCGGGCGTTTGGTCAAGGTGCTCAAAGGCCTGGGCTGGAGCGTGAAGGTCTGCGACCCGCCGCGCCAGGCTGCCGAGGGCGGCGACTATGCAAGCCTCGACGAGATCATCGAGCAGTGCGACGTGATCAGCCTGCACACCCCGTTGACCCGCACCGGCGACGGCGCGACCTGGCACCTGTTCGACCGCGGGCGTCTGCAGCGGCTCAAGCCCGGCGCCTGGCTGATCAACGCGGCCCGCGGCCCGGTGATCGACAACGCCGCACTGCGCGAGGTGCTGCTGGCCCGCGAAGACCTTCAAGCGGTGCTCGACGTCTGGGAGGCCGAGCCCGAGGTGGACTTGGCGCTGGCCGACCTCTGCGTGCTGGCGACGCCGCACATCGCCGGCTACAGCCTCGACGGCAAGCAGCGCGGCACCGCGCAGATCTACCAGGCCTACTGCGACGTCATCGGTCATCCGGCCAGCATCCGTCTCGAAGACTTGTTGCCGGCGCCGTGGCTGACCCAGATGACCCTGCATGCCGACACCGACCCGGCCTGGGCCTTGGCGGCGCTGTGCCGCGGCGTGTACGACCCGCGCCGGGACGATGCGGACTTCCGGCGCAGCCTGGTGGACGATGTCGGCGCGCAGCGGGCGGCGTTCGATGCGTTGCGCAAGGGGTATCCGGTGCGGCGCGAGATCGAAGGGCTCAAGGTCAGGATCGAGGGGGAGTCCCCGGCCCTGCGGCAGATCGTGGCGGCGTTGGGGGCTGTGGCGGTCTGATGAACCGGGGCGGCTTCATCGCCAGCAGGCTGGCTCCCACCGTGTCGGTCTGCGCCGCAACCGATGTGGGAGCCAGGCCGCTGGCGATGGCGTCAGTGAGTGCGTCGCGGCCCTTGGCCGGCAGGCATAAAAAACCCGGCCATCAGGGCCGGGTCAGGAAGACGGTGGCGACATCACTTTTGTTCGGCAGGCTTGACCAATCGCTGATCCAGTTCGCGGCAGGCCTTCTGGATCATCTCTTCGGTGATCGGCACTTCGCGGCCGTCCTCATCGATGATCGAGCAACCCAGAGCTTGACCGGGCTTGGTGCGGATCACTTGAATCTTGTCGTCGCTGCTGTTTTGCAAGGACATGGCCTGTCTCCTCATCAGGTTGTGTGCCTAGGGTAAAACCGTCAGGTGACCAGGCTGTGACAACTCCCTGCGGTCTGTCCGGGACGGCATCTCCACTCAAACAGAAATGGCGGTGTGTCTCAACCGTGAGATTAGACCAATAGCGTCTAGCCTCTAGTCGTGACGGTCATAATTAACCTGACTCGTTGTGATTCGCACAGTTCCACCCCATTTCAGCGTGTAGGCTGATCCCATTCACCTGCACAAGACGTGAACCCGAATGATCCCGATGCTTTCCCCGCGACACCGCCGGGCCCTGCGCCTGGCCAACCGGTTCCTGGCGCCGTACCGCTGGCAGGCGTTCGGCGCCTTGCTGGCGCTGATCGTCACCGCCGGCATCACCCTGTCGATGGGGCAGGGCATCCGCCTGCTGGTCGACCAAGGGTTCATGACCCAGTCGCCGCACCTGCTCAACCAGTCCATCGGCCTGTTCATGCTGCTGGTGCTCGGGCTGGCCGTGGGCACGTTCGCCCGGTTCTACCTGGTGTCGTGGATCGGCGAGCGCTGCGTGGCCGACATCCGCCGGCAGGTGTTCAACCATCTGGTCTACCTGCACCCGGGCTTCTACGAAAACAACCGCAGCTCGGAGATCCAGTCCCGGCTGACCGCCGACACCACGCTGCTGCAATCGGTGATCGGCTCGTCGCTGTCGCTGTTCCTGCGCAATCTGCTGATGGTGCTGGGCGGGATCGTGCTGTTGTTCATCACCAACCCCAAGCTCACCAGCATCGTGGTGATCGCCTTGCCGCTGGTGATTGCGCCGATCCTGATCTTCGGCCGACGGGTGCGCAACCTGTCGCGCCTGAGCCAGGACCGGATCGCCGACATCGGCAGCTACGTGTCCGAAACCCTGGGCCAGATCAAGACCGTGCAGGCCTACAACCATCAGGTGCAGGACGAACAGCGCTTCGCCGCCACCGTCGAGCAGGCGTTCGACACGGCGCGCAAGCGGATCTTCCAGCGGGCGTGGCTGATCACCCTGGTGATCGTGCTGGTGCTGGGGGCCGTGGCGGTGATGCTGTGGGTGGGCGGCATGGATGTGATCGCCGGGCGCATCTCCGCCGGCGAGCTGGCGGCGTTCGTGTTCTACAGCCTGATCGTCGGCAGCGCCTTCGGCACATTGAGCGAGGTGATCGGTGAGTTGCAGCGGGCGGCCGGTGCCGCCGAGCGCATCGCCGAGCTGCTGCGCTCGGAGAACATCATCCAGCCGCCGGCCCACGGCCTGGTGACGTTGCCGGAACGGGTCAAGGGTGAACTGGACTTGCAGGATGTGCGGTTTTCCTACCCCTCGCGTCCCGACAGCTTCGCCGTCGACGGCTTGAGCCTGACGGTCAGGGCGGGGGAGACCTTGGCGCTAGTGGGGCCGTCAGGCGCCGGCAAGTCCACGGTGTATGACCTGCTGCTGCGTTTCTACGACCCCGATGCCGGCCGGATCCTGATCGATGGCGTGCCGCTCACAAGTCTGGATCCCTTGGACCTGCGCCGCTGCTTCGCGCTGGTGTCGCAGAGCCCGGCGCTGTTCTTCGGCAGCGTCGAGGACAACATCCGCTACGGCTGTCCCGACGCGACACCGGAGCAAGTCAGGGAGGCCGCCCGGATCGCCCACGCCCACGACTTCATCGAGCGGATGCCCGACGGCTACCGCATGCACCTGGGCGACGGCGGGCTGGGCCTGTCCGGTGGCCAGCGCCAACGGCTGGCCATCGCCCGTGCATTGCTGGTGGATGCGCCGATCCTGCTGCTGGATGAAGCTACCAGCGCCCTCGACGCCCAGAGCGAACACCTGATCCAGCAGGCGCTGCCGAGCCTGATGCGCAACCGCACCACACTGGTGATCGCCCACCGGCTGGCCACAGTGAAAAACGCCGACCGGATCGCCGTGCTGGATCAGGGCAAATTGGTCGCGATCGGCACGCACCAGGAACTGATCGCCGGCAATCCGCTGTATGCGCGGTTGGCGGCGCTGCAGTTCAGCGATGGTGTTCTTGATTCGACTGCCCCGGTAACCGACTGACCCAACGGCTCGGTAGGACGCCATGAAAAATGCCCGCATCGGATGCGGGCATTTTCATTTCACGGGATTGCAGCTTCGGCTCACAGATCGTCGAAGTAGCGCTCGTGCCAATCCACCAGCGGTTGCGGCGAATTGAGCTTCTGGCCGTAGATCACCGAATAAGACAGCACGTTCTGCACATACTGACGGGTTTCGTCGAACGGGATGCTTTCGACCCAGACATCGAAGCTCAGGTGGTCGGCACCGCGCAGCCATTGGCGTACGCGGCCGGGGCCGGCGTTGTAGGCGGCGGAGGCGAGCACGCGGTTGCCGTTGAACTGGCTGTGCACCTGGCTGAGGTAGGCGGCGCCGAGCTGGATGTTCTTGTCCGGGTCGAGCACCTGCTGCGGCGAGGCCAGCGGGATGCTGAACTTGCGTGCGGTTTCCTTGGCGGTGCCGGGCATCAGTTGCATCAGGCCGCTGGCGCCGACGCTCGAGCGGGCGTCGTCCATGAAGGCGCTTTCCTGGCGGGTGATGGCGAACACCCAGCTCGAATGCAGGCCGCGCACCTTGGCTTCGCGCACCAGCGTGTTGCGGTGGGCCATCGGGAAACGGATGTCCAGGTCGTCCCAGTATTGGGCCTGGCTGATGGTGCGGATCGCCGGGAAGTACCATTTCAGGTCGTAGGCCAGCTTGGCCTGGGCGACCATTTCGTCGCGGCTGAAATGGCGGCTGACGTGATACCACTCGCGCCGTCCGTCGACGATCTGCCCGCGGGCGTGGAATTCCAGTGCCCGGCGCACGCCCGGGGTATTGCGCACTTTGTTGATGGTCGCCTGGCTCAGCACCAGCGGCTTGTTGACCAGCGAGTAGGGCGACTGGGAACGGTCGGCGGCGAGGAAACCGTAGAAGTCCCGCTCGCGGGCCAGGTTCTTGTACAGGGTCTGGGCTTCCGGGTTCTGCGGTTGCGCCAGTTCCAGGCTACGGGCCTGCCAGTAGCGCCAGCGGTTGGTGGTGGCCAGGTCCTGCGGCAGGCGGCGGGTCAGCTGGTAGGCGTCGTTCCAGCGGGCCAGGCGCAGCAGCAGGCGCAGGCGCCACTCCGACACGGTGTTGTCGCGCAGTTCCGGATCGTACTGGGTCATCACGTCCAGGGCGCGGCTGTCGAAGCGGCGGGCGAGGGTCAGGCCGATTTCCCGGGCGATCGCGACCTTTTCGTCGCGGGAGAAATGCATGCTGCTGGCGTAGCCGTCGAGCAGGGCCATGGCCTTGTCCGGATCCTGGCGGGCGAGGCGGCGCAGGCCGAGGCTGACCACGTCGGACATCGGCTCATCGGCAGGAATGAAGCGCGAAGGCTGGTTGAGCAATTCGGGCTTCTGCGCCACGTCCACCAGCAGGCGGCCGCGCGGGGCGAGGGTGGTCAGGCCGTTGACCAGGCTGTTGGCCAGCGGGTAATTGCGGTGCTGGGCGGCGAGTTTCGCCCGTTCCCAGCGCTTCTGCTCGGTCAACTGGCCTTCGGCGGCCCACATGCCGAACAGCGCGTCGCAGGCGGCGGGCTGGGACTTGCCGGTCAGCCACAGTTTCTCGGCGTTGGCATAGCCCTCGGCCTTCTTGTTGTGGCTGATCTGGTACTGCGCGTTCAGGCAGTCCAGTTCGGTGAAATTGAGTTTCGGGTCGTAGTACTTGACGAAGGTCGCCCAGTCATCGCGTTCAGCCAGCCAGCGCAACCAACGCAGCTTCATCCAGTTGGCCTGGGGCAGGTCGCCGTGCTCGGCGAGGAATTTCTCGATCTCGGCGTTGCTCGCGGTCTTCAGCCGGGCGGTGAGTTCGTCGTAGGCCAGGTAGGGTTCCAGCGGGTAATCGGCCAGGGCCTGGCTGTAGCGGAAGTACGGGCCGGTATCGCCCTTGGCCAAGGCGCGCTTGGCCTCATCGTAGTACTGGCGTTGGGTGGACAGGTCCACCGCCTGGGCGGACTGGGCGGCAGCGGCGGAAAGCAGCAAGCAGGACAAGACACTGAAAAGGCGACTGCGCATGAGACATCCGGGCACATGAAAACAGGACAAGCGCCGGCAAGGACCGGCGCTGAATTGTCTGTAGCTTAGCCTTTTGCCAGCAGGCGGCGAAAGCTTTGCCGGGCTTGAGCCGCAAGATCGCAACAAATGTTATGCAGAGTGCTTCGACGGTGAAATTGCCGGCCTGCTGGAGCCCCGATTCAGGTAGAATGCGCGCCCGGTTTTTGGAGAAGCTCATGACCCTGCTCAAATTCAGCGATGTGTCCCTTGCGTTCGGCGCCATGCCGTTGTTGGACAAGGTGTCCTGGCAGATCGCCCGTGGTGAGCGGGTCTGCATCATCGGCCGCAACGGCACCGGCAAGTCCAGCATGATGAAACTGGTCAAGGGCGACCAGAAGCCTGACGACGGCGCGGTATGGCGTGCACCCGGTCTGAAGATCGGCGAATTGCCGCAGGAATTGCCGGTGGCCGACGAACGGACAGTGTTCGACGTGGTGGCCGAAGGCCTCGACGGCGTCGGCGCGCTGCTGGCCGAGTACCACCACCTGAGCCAGAACATCGTCACCGACGCCGATCTGGAAAAGCTTATGCACGTCCAGCACGACCTCGAAGCCCGTGACGGCTGGCGCCTGCAGACCCTGGTCGACAGCACCCTGAGCCGCCTGCAATTGCCGGCCGACAAGACCCTCGCCGAGCTGTCCGGCGGCTGGCGTCGCCGTGTGCTGCTGGCGCAGGCGCTGGTGTCCGAGCCGGACCTGCTGCTGCTCGACGAACCGACCAACCACCTGGACATCGGCGCGATCGCCTGGCTCGAAGAGGCGCTGAAGGACTTCCAGGGCGCGGTGCTGTTCATCACCCACGACCGTTCCTTCCTGCAGAACCTCGCCACCCGCATCCTTGAGCTGGACCGCGGCGGGCTGATCGACTGGAACGGCGACTACGCCAGCTTCCTCGTCCACAAGGAAGCCGTGCTGGCGGCGGAAGAGACCGCCAACGCCTTGTTCGACAAGCGCCTGGCCCAGGAAGAGGTCTGGATCCGCCAAGGCATCAAGGCCCGCCGCACCCGCAACGAAGGCCGCGTACGTGCCCTGAAGGCCTTGCGGGTGGAGCGCAGCGAGCGCCGCGAACGCACCGGCAAGGCCAACATCCAGCTGGAGACCGCCGAGAAGTCCGGCAAGCAGGTGATGGTGCTGGAGAACGTCAGCTTCGCCCACCCGGGCGGCCCGTTCCTGGTCCGCGACTTCTCGATGGTGCTGCAGCGCGGCGACCGCATCGGCCTGCTGGGCGCCAACGGCACCGGCAAGACCACCTTGCTCAAACTGATGCTCGGCGGCCTGCAACCGAGCAGCGGCACGGTCGAGGAAGGCACCAAGATCGATGTGGCCTATTTCGACCAGTTGCGCCATCAGCTGGATCTGGAAAAGACCGTGATCGACAACGTCGCCGAAGGCCGCGACTTCATCGAGATCGACGGCCAGAGCCGCCATGTGCTGAGCTACCTCGGCGACTTCCTGTTCAGCCCTCAGCGTGCGCGCACGCCGGTCAAGGCCTTGTCCGGCGGCGAACGGGCGCGCCTGCTGCTGGCCAAGCTGTTCAGCAAGCCGGCCAACCTGCTGGTGCTCGACGAACCGACCAACGACCTCGACGTGGAAACCCTCGAACTGCTCGAAGAGGTGCTGCTGACCTTCAGCGGCACCGTGCTGATGGTCAGCCACGACCGGGCGTTCCTCGACAACGTCGTCACCAGCACCCTGGTGTTCGAAGGTGAGGGCAAGGTGCGCGAGTACGTCGGCGGTTACCAGGACTGGATTCGCCAGGGCGGCTCGCCGCGCCTGCTGGGCGTGACCGAGAGCAAGTCGGGCAAGGCCGACCTGAACTCGGCGGTGGTCAAGGCCGAGCCTGCGCCGGTGGCGGCCCCGGTGGCCGAGGCACCGGCCGCGAAGAAGAAACTGAGCTACAAGCTGCAGCGCGAGCTGGAAGCGCTGCCGGGCGACATCGACGCCAAGGAGCAGCAGATCGCCGCCGTGGAGGCCGAAATGGCCGAAGCCGGCTTCTACCAGCGTCCGCCGGCGGAGACAGCTGAAGTGCTGGCGTCGCTGGAGCGCCTGCAGGCGGAGCTGGACGCCCTGGTGGAGCGTTGGGCCGAACTGGAGGCCTGACCGCCCCGCAGACGGAAAAGCCCGGCGTCCAGTGATGGGCGCCGGGCTTTTCGCATCCGGGTTGGACGCTGGAGAGAAACTCAGCGCTTGATCAGGTGCACCGCCAGCACATCGCACGGCGCGCCGTGCAGCACATCGTTGGCGGTCGAACCCAACAGCAGCGCCAGGCCGTGCCGGCCATGGCTGCCGACCACGATCAGGTCGCATTCCTGCTCTTTGGCGAAATGGTGGATTTCCTGGCGCGGCTGGCCGTAGGTCAGGTGGCAGTTGGCGCTTTCCAGCTCGCTGTACTTGTGCTTGAGGCGCTCCAGGCGCTCCTTGGCCTGGTCGAACTGCTGCTGTTGCAGTTGTGACAGATCCATCGGCACGTCACCGCCGAAGGCCATAGCCATCGGCTCGACGATATGCACCAGCGACAGCTTGGCGCCGTTGCTCACCGACAGCTCGCGGGCGCGGTGGATCACGGGGTCGCATTCTTCGGTCAGGTCGACGGCGACCAGGATGTGGTGGTAGGGCATGGTGGCGCCTCCAGAGGATTCGATAGTGTTAAGTATGGCTGGTTTCAAGCGCATTGGTTCCGAACTGAAGCAATGGGCTCATCCAAAAACGGGAGTAGAGATATGACGGTCTGGCTGGTGGTGTCAATCCTGCTGGTGGTGTTGAGTCCGCTGGCATGGTTGCGCCCGTCACGTGTGCAGAGCGGCCGCATGGCCCTGCGCATGGAGGCGCGGCGCCTGGGCCTGGCCATGCAATTGGCGCCCCAGGAATGGCCGCACTGGCTGTCGCAGGAGCCGCCGAGCCCGTGCGCGCAGTACCACCGGCCGCGGCGCGGCAGCCGGCCTGCGTGCTGGGCCTACTGGCAGAAGTCTGCCGGGGTCTGGGTCAATCAGTGGCAGGAGGCCTGCGAAGACCCGGCGCTGCTCGATCATTTCCTGAAGTTGCCGGCCAATGTCTTCAAGGTCGAGGCAGATAAGCAGATGATCGCCCTGTATTGGGGCGAGAAAGGCGAGGCCAGCGTCTTGCAGGACATAGACGCCACGCTGAAAGCGCTGGCGTGATCCAGGGACGTTTCGTGCCGCAACGGTGCGAAACGTCCGGCAGACGCGCAATAAAAAGCCCGACATGATTCATCGGGCGGGGTGGCCAGGCAGGCCGGAAAATCTTCTGGGGCGTAGCGCGATCCTGTTCGTTCGCCTGGATGCGGCTGTTTTCCTGCGTCCTCCCGAGAGCGTAGCCCGTTGTGCGGGGCTCGCCGGGAATTAGGGCGACTTTTCTAATGATTGATCTTATGAATGTACTCACATGCAACCGTGAGCGGTGGCCTGTGTCCTACGGAAATGACCGTAAGGTCGCGTTTGAACCGGTATTTCGGGCGATTGACAATTGTCGGAAATTCCGTGAATGTGGCGTACCCAAATCAAACGGGCGTATGAATTGAGCGTTTGTATTGCAGACTGCTCCTACAGATTCCCGACTATCGCGTTGGCGGGTGTGCCGGGTGGATTGGCGTCAGCATCGACGAAAAAAACGTCCTGCGAGCCGGTTGCCTGCGTCCGACGTGTACTGTTCAGCTTCCATATCGTGGAGATCAGTTGATGATTTACGAAGGTAAAGCCATCACGGTTAAAGCTCTTGAAAGTGGCATCGTCGAATTGAATTTCGACCTCAAGGGTGAGTCCGTCAACAAGTTCAACCGTCTTACCCTGAACGAACTGCGTCAGGCCGTGGACACCATCAAGGCAGATGCTTCGATCAAGGGCGTGATCGTCAGCAGTGGCAAGGACGTCTTCATCGTCGGCGCCGACATCACCGAATTTGTCGACAACTTCAAGCTGCCGGATGCCGAGCTGGTTGCTGGCAATCTCGAAGCCAACAAGATCTTCAGCGATTTCGAAGACCTCAACGTGCCGACCGTGGCCGCGATCAACGGCATCGCCTTGGGCGGCGGTCTGGAAATGTGCCTGGCGGCCGATTACCGCGTCATGTCCACCAAGGCCAAGATCGGTCTGCCGGAAGTCAAGCTGGGCATCTACCCGGGCTTCGGCGGCACCGTGCGCCTGCCGCGCCTGATCGGTGCCGACAACGCCATCGAGTGGATCGCCGCCGGCAAGGAAAACCGTCCTGAAGACGCGCTGAAGGTCGGCGCCGTCGACGCGGTGGTCGCTCCCGAGAAGCTGCACGACGCCGCTGTGCAACTGATCAAGCGCGCCATCTCCGGCGAGTTCGACTTCAAGGCCAAGCGTCAGCCGAAGCTGGACAAGCTCAAGCTCAACGCCATCGAGCAGATGATGGCTTTCGAAACCGCCAAGGGTTTCGTGGCCGGTCAGGCCGGTCCGAACTACCCGGCCCCGGTCGAAGCGATCAAGACCATCCAGAAAGCCGCGAACTTCGGTCGCGACAAGGCCCTGGAAGTCGAAGCCGCCGGCTTCGTCAAACTGGCCAAGACCTCCGCTGCGCAGAGCCTGATCGGCCTGTTCCTGAACGATCAGGAACTGAAGAAAAAGGCCAAGGCCTACGATGAGATCGCCCAGGACGTGAAGCAGGCCGCCGTATTGGGCGCCGGCATCATGGGTGGCGGCATCGCCTATCAGTCGGCCTCCAAAGGCACGCCGATCCTGATGAAGGACATCAACGAGCACGGCATCGAGCAAGGCCTGGCCGAAGCGGCCAAGCTGCTGGTGAGCCGCGTCGACAAGGGTCGCATGACCGCAGCGAAGATGGCTGAAGTGCTCAACGGCATCCGTCCTACGCTGTCCTACGGCGATTTCGGCCACGTCGATCTGGTGGTCGAAGCGGTCGTCGAGAACCCGAAAGTCAAGCAAGCCGTGCTGGCCGAAGTGGAAGACCAGGTCAAGGAGGACACCATCCTGGCGTCCAACACCTCGACCATTTCCATCAGCCTGCTGGCCAAGGCCCTCAAGCGTCCGGAAAACTTCGTCGGCATGCACTTCTTCAACCCGGTGCACATGATGCCGCTGGTGGAAGTGATCCGTGGCGAGAAGTCCAGCGAGCTGGCCGTCGCCACCACCGTTGCCTACGCCAAGAAAATGGGCAAGAACCCGATCGTCGTCAACGACTGCCCGGGCTTCCTGGTCAACCGCGTGCTGTTCCCGTACTTCGGCGGTTTCGCCAAGCTGGTCAGCGCCGGTGTGGACTTCGTGCGCATCGACAAGGTCATGGAAAAGTTCGGCTGGCCGATGGGCCCGGCCTACCTGATGGACGTGGTCGGCATCGACACCGGCCACCACGGCCGTGACGTGATGGCTGACGGCTTCCCTGACCGCATGAAGGACGACCGTCGTTCGGCCGTGGACGTGCTGTACGAAGCCAAGCGCCTGGGCCAGAAGAACGGCAAGGGCTTCTACGCCTACGAGGCCGACAAGAAAGGCAAGCAGAAGAAGGTCGCCGACCCGTCGGTGCTCGAAGTGCTCAAGCCGATCGTCTACGAGCAGCGCGAAGTCACCGACGAAGACATCATCAACTGGATGATGATCCCGCTGTGCCTGGAAACCGTTCGTTGCCTGGAAGACGGCATCGTCGAAACCGCCGCCGAAGCCGATATGGGCCTGGTCTACGGCATCGGTTTCCCTCCATTCCGTGGCGGTGCGCTGCGCTACATCGATTCGATCGGTGTTGCCGAGTTCGTTGCCCTGGCCGACCAGTACGCTGACTTGGGCGCGCTGTACCACCCGACCGCGAAGCTGCGCGAAATGGCCAAGAACGGCCAGAGCTTCTTCGGTTAAGCGCCCCCAAACTAGAGTGAGAGTGAACGTATGAGCTTGAATCCTAGAGACGTCGTGATCGTCGACTTCGGTCGTACTCCGATGGGCCGCTCCAAGGGCGGCATGCACCGCAACACCCGCGCCGAAGACATGTCGGCGCACCTGATCAGCAAACTGCTGGAACGCAACACCAAGGTCGACCCGGCGGAAGTCGAGGACGTGATCTGGGGCTGCGTGAACCAGACCCTGGAGCAAGGCTGGAACATCGCGCGCATGGCGTCGCTGATGACCCAGATCCCGCACACCTCGGCCGGCCAGACCGTCAGCCGCCTGTGCGGTTCGTCGATGAGCGCCCTGCACACCGCAGCGCAAGCGATCATGACCGGCAACGGTGACGTGTTCGTGGTGGGCGGCGTCGAGCATATGGGTCACGTGAGCATGATGCACGGCGTCGATCCGAACCCGCACATGTCGCTGTACGCGGCCAAGGCGTCGGGCATGATGGGCCTGACGGCCGAAATGCTCGGCAAGATGCACGGCATCACCCGTGAGCAGCAGGACGCCTTCGGCCTGCGCTCCCACCAGCTCGCCCACAAGGCGACCGTTGAGGGCAAGTTCAAGGATGAGATCATCCCGATGCAGGGCTACGACGAGAACGGTTTCCTGAAAACCTTCGACTACGACGAAACCATTCGTCCGGAAACCACCCTGGAAAGCCTGGCGACCCTGAAGCCGGCCTTCAACCCGAAGGGCGGCACCGTGACGGCGGGCACTTCGTCGCAGATCACCGACGGTGCCTCGTGCATGATCGTGATGTCGGCGCAGCGCGCACAGGACCTGGGCATCCAGCCGATGGCGGTGATCCGTTCGATGGCGGTGGCGGGCGTGGACCCGGCGATCATGGGCTACGGCCCGGTGCCGGCCACGCAGAAAGCCCTGAAGCGTGCGGGCCTGGGCATCAATGACATCGACTTCTTCGAGCTCAACGAAGCGTTCGCGGCACAGGCCCTGCCAGTGCTCAAAGACCTGAAAGTGCTCGACAAGATGAACGAGAAGGTTAACCTGCACGGCGGCGCGATCGCCCTGGGTCACCCGTTCGGTTGCTCCGGTGCACGGATTTCCGGCACCTTGCTCAACGTGATGAAGCAGAATGGCGGCACCTTCGGGGTGGCCACCATGTGCATTGGTCTTGGCCAAGGCATCTCCACCGTCTTCGAACGCGTTTAAGCGACTCGTCGACGGAAGCCGGGGCCCAGTGCCCCGGTTTTTGTTTTTGCGGTTTTTTTGTTTTTATTTTGAAAAGATTTGAGTGAGGGCCGAAGCATGCCGATACAACCTGGGCTGTACCAGCATTACAAAGGTCCGCAGTACCGCGTATTCAGTGTCGCGCGGCATTCCGAGACCGAAGAGGAAGTGGTCTTTTACCAAGCCCTGTATGGCGATTACGGCTTCTGGGTACGTCCCTTGAGCATGTTTCTGGAGTCCGTCGAGGTTGACGGCGAGCAGGTGCCACGCTTTGCTTTGGTGCAGGCCGAACCGAGCATTTTTACCGGGCCGTGAGGCGAGTGCGCGCAGAACCCTGCGCTTGACCTCACCTTGTAGCCACTATATATAGCGGTGCCGCGTCAGGCGCCAACCGCCTTTCACTTCTAGAATTCAGGAATTTTCCGATCCATGGGCAAATCGCTGGTCATTGTGGAATCCCCGGCTAAGGCCAAGACCATCAACAAGTATCTGGGCAACCAATACGTGGTGAAGTCGAGTATCGGCCATATCCGAGACCTGCCCACCAGCGGTTCGGCTAGCGCCACCAAGGAGCCTGCCGCCAAGCGCGGCAAGGCCGCCGCCGGCGAGGCCCCCGCGCTGTCGCCGAAGGAAAAGGCGCGCAAGCAGCTGGTTTCGCGCATGGGTGTGGATCCCGACCACGGCTGGAAAGCCAAGTACGAGATCCTTCCGGGCAAGGAAAAGGTCATCGAAGAGTTGCGCCGCCTCGCCAAGGACGCCGACACCATCTATCTGGCGACGGACTTGGACCGCGAAGGGGAAGCCATTGCCTGGCACCTGCGCGAAGCCATCGGCGGTGACGACAGCCGCTACAAGCGCGTGGTGTTCAACGAAATCACCAAGAAGGCGATCCAGGACGCCTTCTCGGAGCCGGGCGAGCTCGACATCGACCGCGTCAATGCCCAGCAGGCCCGCCGTTTCCTCGACCGCGTCGTCGGCTACATGGTTTCGCCGCTGCTGTGGGCCAAGATCGCCCGTGGCCTGTCCGCCGGCCGCGTGCAGTCGGTGGCGGTGAAGCTGGTGGTCGAGCGCGAGCGTGAGATCCGTGCCTTCAACCCGGAAGAGTACTGGGAGGTGCACGCTGACCTCGGCACCGCCAAGGGCTCCACCGTGCGCTTCGAAGTGGCCCGCGAAAAGGGTGAAGCCTTCAAGCCGCTGAACGAGGCCCAGACCCTGGCCGCGCTGGAGAAGCTCAAGGCGTCCAGCTACAGCATCGTCAAGCGCGAAGACAAGCCGACCAGCAGCAAGCCGTCGGCGCCGTTCATCACCTCCACCCTGCAGCAGGCCGCGAGCAACCGCCTGGGCTTCGGCGTGAAGAAGACCATGATGATGGCTCAGCGCTTGTATGAGGCCGGCTACATCACCTACATGCGTACCGACTCCACCAACCTGTCGGCCGATGCCGTGGCGATGGCGCGCACCTACATCGAAAGCGAGTTCGGCAAGAAGTACCTGCCGGAGTCGCCGAACGTCTACAGCAGCAAGGAAGGCGCCCAGGAGGCTCACGAAGCGATCCGTCCGTCCGATGCCAACACCGTACCGAGCAAGCTGTCGGGCATGGAGCGCGACGCCGAGCGCCTCTACGAGCTGATCTGGCGCCAGTTCCTGGCCTGCCAGATGCTTCCGGCGCAGTACCTGTCGACCACCGTCAGCGTGGCGGCCGGCGACTTCGAGCTGCGCGCCAAGGGCCGCATCCTCAAGTTCGACGGCTACACCCGGGTCCTGCCGCAGATCGCCAAGCCCGGCGATGACGACGTGCTGCCGGACATGGCACAAGGCGACGCGATGAAGCTGATCAAGCTCGATCCGTCCCAGCACTTCACCAAGCCGCCGGCCCGCTATTCGGAAGCCAGCCTGGTCAAGGAAATGGAAAAGCGCGGCATCGGCCGTCCGTCGACTTATGCGGCGATCATTTCGACCATTCAGGATCGCGGTTACGTGACCCTGCATAACCGTCGTTTCTATTCGGAAAAGATGGGCGACATCGTCACCGAACGTCTCTCGGAGAGCTTCTCGAACCTCATGGACTACGGTTTCACCGCCGGCATGGAAGAGAACCTCGACGACGTGGCCGAAGGTGAGCGCGACTGGAAGAACGTGCTGGACGAGTTCTACGGCGACTTCAAGAAGAAGCTTGAGGTGGCAGAGAACCCGGACAGCGGCATGCGCGCCAACCAGCCCGTGATGACCGACATTCCGTGCCAGACCTGCGGCCGTCCGATGCAGATCCGTACTGCGTCCACGGGTGTGTTCCTCGGCTGCTCGGGCTACAGCCTGCCGCCGAAGGAACGCTGCAAGGCCACCGTCAACCTGGTGCCGGGCGACGAAATCGCGGCGGACGACGAGGGCGAATCGGAGTCCCTGGTGCTGCGCGGCAAGCATCGCTGCCCGATCTGCAGCACGGCGATGGACGCCTACCTGCTCGACGAGAAGCGCAAGCTGCACATCTGCGGCAACAACCCGGATTGCGCCGGCTACGAGATCGAAGAGGGCAGCTATCGTATCAAGGGTTATGAAGGCCCGAGCCTGGAATGCGACAAGTGCGGCAGCGAGATGCAGCTCAAGACCGGTCGTTTCGGCAAGTTCTTCGGTTGCACCAATGCGACCTGCAAGAACACCCGCAAGCTGCTCAAGAGCGGTGACGCGGCGCCGCCGAAGATGGACCCGGTGAAGATGCCTGAGCTCAAGTGCGAAAAGGTCGATGATACCTACATCCTGCGCGACGGTGCTTCCGGTCTGTTCCTGGCCGCCAGCCAGTTCCCGAAGAACCGCGAGACGCGCGCGCCGCTGGTGCTTGAGATCCTGCCGCACAAGGACGAGATCGATCCGAAGTACCACTTCCTGTGCGAAGCGCCGCAGAAAGACCCTGACGGCCTGCCGACGGTGATCCGTTACAGCCGCAAGACCAAGGAGCAGTACGTGCAGTCCGAAGTGGACAGCAAGCCGACCGGCTGGAAGGCGTACTACGACGGCGGCAAGTGGACGGTCGAAGACAAGCGCCCGGCGAAAGCCAAGGCTTGATCGGGCAATAGCCCGGCATTGTCGGCGATCTGAACGCAAAGGCCGGATGGAACCCAAGGTTTCATCCGGCCTTTCTGTTTTGTGCTTGCGGACGCATCGGATGATCCATGACACTGTCCGACCTGTGTGACGCAATCATTTCGATGTGGGGACTGCCGGCATGGCACATGAGCTCTATACCCGTACCAACCAGAAAATCTATTTTGCCGGTTTGTCGCTGGAGGCCTTGGCCAGGGCCGAAGAAGGGCGGGCCATGAACGCGTTGGCGTTGATCCAGGCCGGGCGCGAGTCGGCGCTGTTTCACCTGTACGGTGCGTTGCTGGGGCTCTGCCATGAGATCGCCGGTTTCTACCGGCTGCCGCAGGCAGGTGCGTCACGGGCGGAAGCGTTGCTGAACCGCGATGTGCTGGAGTCGATCGCGATTCCGGAACTGGCCGAGATGATCGAGCTGGCGGGCAATCCGGAGACCTGGCTGGCGAAGCTGCTGGCTGCGCATTCGGCCATGTTCCAGCCGCCTCGGGTGCCGCACAAGCCCAAGGGGGATGTGACGCAGCCGTTGATTCAGGCGGTTAACCTGGATGAGGAAGAGGCGCCTGCAGAGCTGGGCCGGGAAGAGTTGGAAGCCTGGCGGCAGAATCTCAAGGAATTGGCGATTCGCTTCCGCGAAGGACTGAACGAGTGCTGACGGGCTGCGGGGCACGGGTGGCAGCCAACATGCTGCTGGTCAAGATCCCGAGCGAAGCCTTGACGATCTCTATATAATCGCTGCCTTTCGTGGAGAACAGACCCATATGCCAACGTCCTTTCTAGAGATTGTCGAGTTACCAGACGGCCGAATCGAACTGCGCAGGGCCGAAGATGAAGGCTCCCTGGTGACTCTGGATTTCTCCGAGGATGCCAAGGCGTTCCTTCAGGGTCAGCACGTGGAAATCGCCAAGGCGATGCTCAGCGTCGGTGTCCAGATGGCAGGTCGCATGGTCGAAGGCGAGTTCGACAAAGAGGAAGGGCCACGGGTTCTGCATTGATCCCGTCGGTCGGGCTTCTCTGTCCCTGGAGAGGCCCGGAGCTTGAAACAGAGCGTTCCTCGCTCAGTCAACCCAATCGAATGTTCAGGCTTTGAGCGTCCCCGGCACGGGCGGCGCCGATAAGCTGTTGTCGTGAGCCAGGGCTGAGAGGGTTGAGCCAGGTGACCACGGTGTGGCTGCGCCCCAGGCGCAATGCCTCACAGGCCAGTTGCTGAGCGCTTTGGGCGCCGCGTGGTTGCAGCAGCAGGATCCGTTCGCGGTTCAGGCCGGCATCCCGCAGCCAGGCCTGGGTCAGGCTTGCGGGTGGCGCGATCAAGGTCAGCCAGCGGGCGTCCTGCTCTTCGCTCAGGTCACGAAGAATGGGGGCCAGCAGGTTCAGGCAGTTCCCGGCAGCGCCTCGCAGTGACAGTTCGCTGAAGACTTCGGGGGCGGCATTCCAGGGACGCTCGACGATGTCCTTCAGGACTGGCGCCATCGGTTGCGCCAAAAAAGCTTCGAACAATGGCAGTTGGGTTTGCTGAGGTGTGTGAGGGAACTGCATACAGCCTCCTTTAGCGGCGGATCACGCCGACACTCAAACCTTCGATGACCAGTTCCTGGTCCTGGAGGTTGACTTCGATAGGGGCGAACTCAGGGTTTTCGGCGATCAGCCAGACCTTGCTGCCGTCGCGCTTGAAACGCTTGACGGTCACTTCGTCACCGATCCGGGCCACGACGATCTGGCCGTTGCGGGCCTCCCGGGTGGTGTGAACCGCCAGCAGGTCACCGTCGAAAATGCCGATGTCCTTCATGCTCATGCCGTGCACGCGCAGCAGATAGTCGGCGCGCGGATGGAAGAAGGCAGGATTGATGTTGCAGGACTCTTCGATATGTTGCTGGGCCAGGATGGGGGCGCCGGCAGCCACGCGGCCGATGATCGGCAGTGTGGATTCGTCGACCTTGGCTTCGAAATCGGGAATGCGGATGCCGCGGGAAGCGCCGGGCGTCATCTCGATCGCGCCCTTGCGGGCCAGGGCCTTGAGGTGTTCCTCGGCGGCGTTGGGGGACTTGAAGCCCAGTTCCTGAGCGATTTCCGCGCGGGTCGGCGGGTAGCCGTTGTCTTCGAGGCAGCGTTTGATAAAGGCCAGAATCTCGGCTTGGCGTGGCGTCAGCTTAAGCATATTGATCGCTCTGTCTTTTTATACAGTGACTGGGATTATATACAGTGTGAGAGGCTTGGCAATGCTCGTTTTTCGGCAGCCCGCCGGACGGTCGGCGACGGCGCCCGTCAAAGGCGCGGCCTTGTGTGGTTAAATACCTGACCGACCGTTCTCAAAACGAACCGGCAGGCTTGACAAGGCATGGGCTGAAACGTATGTTTCAAACAAGTGTTTGTCAGGCGGAGTAGCCATGGCCCAGTCGGAAACCGTTGAACGCATTCTCGATGCTGCCGAGCAATTGTTCGCGGAGAAAGGTTTCGCCGAAACCTCGTTGCGTTTGATCACCAGCAAGGCCGGGGTCAACCTGGCGGCGGTGAATTACCATTTCGGTTCCAAGAAGGCGCTCATCCAGGCGGTCTTCTCTCGGTTCCTCGGGCCGTTCTGCATCAGCCTCGACAAGGAGCTGGAGCGCCGCCAGGCCAAGCCGGAGCACAAGGCATCCCTTGAGGAGCTGCTGGAGATCCTGGTCGAGCAGGCCTTGGTGGTCCAGCCCCGCAGCGGCAACGACCTGTCGATCTTCATGCGCTTGCTGGGCCTGGCCTTCAGCCAGAGCCAGGGGCACCTGCGCCGTTACCTCGAAGACATGTACGGCAAGGTGTTCCGCCGCTACATGCTGCTGGTCAACGAGGCCGCTCCGCGCATTCCGCCCATCGAGCTGTTCTGGCGCGTGCATTTCATGCTCGGTGCCGCCGCGTTCAGCATGTCCGGGATCAAGGCGTTGCGCGCCATCGCCGAAACCGATTTCGGCATCAACACGTCCATCGAGCAGGTGATGCGCCTGATGGTGCCGTTCCTCGCCGCCGGCATGCGCGCCGAAAGCGGCGTCACCGATGACGCCATGGCCGCCGCGCAACTGCGCCCCCGCAGCAAAACCGCCCCGGTGGCCGCCAAGGCCTGACCAAACGGGTGGGCGCGGCGGCGGACATCCGCTAAGCTAGCCGCCCATGCCGACTCTCGTTCTGAACCCGTTCCCCGATGAAATCGCCGACCCGCCGGGCAATGCCCCGGGCGGCGGTTGTCCGTGGAGCGGGTTTTTCGTTATCAAGGAATTCCTATGACTGCTGGCCTGCAAGGCTCGTTGATGGTGGACGTCGCCGGTACCTGGCTGACGGCCGAAGATCGCCAACTGTTGCGTCAGCCCGAAGTGGGCGGCCTGATCATTTTCGCCCGCAACATCGAACACCCGCGTCAGGTGCGGGAGCTGAGCGCGGCGATCCGCGCGGTGCGTCCCGACCTGTTGCTGGCGGTGGACCAGGAGGGCGGCCGGGTGCAGCGTCTGCGTCAGGGCTTCGTGCGGCTGCCGGCCATGCGGGCGATCGCCGACAACCCGAACGCCGAATACCTGGCCGAACAGTGCGGCTGGATCATGGCCACCGAAGTGCTGGCGGTGGGGCTCGACCTGAGCTTCGCGCCGGTGCTCGACCTGGATCACCAGCGTAGCGCCGTGGTGGGCACCCGTTCCTTCGAAGGGGATCCCGAGCGTGCCGCGCTGCTGGCCGGCGCCTTCATCCGCGGCATGAACAGCGCCGGGATGGCGGCCACCGGCAAGCACTTTCCCGGCCATGGCTGGGCTGAGGCGGACTCCCACGTGGCGATTCCGAACGATGAGCGCAGCCTCGACGAGATCCGCGCCAAGGATCTGGTGCCTTTCGCCAGGCTGAGCAAACAGTTGGCCGCCGTAATGCCGGCCCACGTCATTTACCCACAGGTCGACGCGCAGCCGGCCGGGTTCTCCCGTCGCTGGCTGCAGGACATCCTGCGCGGCGAGCTGCAGTTCGACGGCGTGATCTTCAGCGACGACCTGTCGATGGCCGGCGCCCATGTGGTGGGCGATGCCGCCAGCCGCATCGAGGCGGCGCTCAGCGCGGGTTGCGACATGGGCCTGGTCTGCAACGACCGCGCCGCCGCCGAGCTCGCCCTGAGCGCGGCGCAGCGCCTGAAGGTCAAGCCGTCCGCACGCATTGCCAGGATGCGCGGGCAGGCGTTCGCCAGCACCGACTACCGTCAGGATCCGCGCTGGCTCACCGCCCTCGGCGCGCTCAAAAACGCTCAACTGATTGATTAAGGATTCTTCGCTATGACGGTTTACGCGATTATCGGCGGCACCGGGCTGACCCAGCTGGAAGGCTTGAGCATCCGCCGCTCGCTGGCGCTGGACACGCCCTATGGAGCGCCCTCGGCCGAGGTGCAGATCGGTGAGTACGCCGGCAAGGAAGTGCTGTTCCTGGCCCGCCACGGCCACCCGCACCGTTTCCCGCCGCACAAGGTCAACTACCGCGCCAACCTGTGGGCGCTGAAGCAGGCCGGCGCCGAAGCGATCATCGCGGTCAACGCCGTGGGCGGGATCCATCCGGCAATGGGCACCGGGCATTTCTGCGTGCCGCACCAGATCGTGGATTACACCAGCGGCCGGGAGCACACCTTCTTCGCCGATGACCTGGAGCATGTCACCCACATCGACTTCAGCTTTCCCTACAGCGAGCCGCTGCGCCAGCAGTTGATTGCCGCGCTGGCGGCCGAGGGCTGCGAATACAGCGACCAAGGCGTCTATGCCTGCACGCAGGGCCCGCGCCTGGAAACCGTGGCGGAAATCGTGCGCCTGGAGCGTGACGGCTGCGACATCGTCGGCATGACCGGCATGCCGGAAGCCGCGCTGGCCCGTGAGCTGGAACTGGACTACGCCTGTCTGTCGCTGGTGGTGAACCCGGCGGCGGGCAAGACCGCGGCGGTCATCACCATGGCCGAGATCGAGCAGGCGCTGCACGACGGCATGGGCAAGGTGAAATCGACACTGGCGCGGGTGCTCAAGGGCTGAATCCGGCCCTGCGCCGCGTTGCGGTTCATGGATCCCGTGGGCAGCCGAAATCCCTGTGGGAGCCAGCCTGCTGGCGATGGCGTCAGTGAGGACACCGCCGGTGCCGGCCTCATCGCTTGCAGGCAAACGCCCACAGGGGTTGCCCGCAAGCGTTCAAGGCCCTAGCGCTTGTCGAACTTGTCCGGCAACGGCGCAAACAACGCTTCGATGTCATCGTTCTGCAGCTTCCAGTCTCCGGCCTTGCGCCCATCCAGCACGCCGGCCGCCAGGTCGGACTTTTCTTTCTGCAGGTGCTGAATCTTCTCTTCGACGGTGCCCCGGGCAATCATCTTGTAGACGAACACCGGCTTTTCCTGGCCGATCCGGTAGGCGCGGTCGGTGGCCTGGTTTTCCGTTGCCGGGTTCCACCACGGGTCGTAGTGAATCACCGTGTCCGCTTCGGTCAGGTTCAACCCGACACCCCCAGCCTTCAGGCTGATCAGAAAGATCTGACGCTTGCCGCTCTGGAATTCCTTCACCGGCGTGCGCCGGTCCCGGGTCTGGCCGGTCAGCAGCGCGTAATCCACCTTGCGTTTCTTCAGTTCGTCTTCGATCAGCGACAGCATCGAGGTGAACTGCGAGAACAGGAGGATCCGCCGGCCCTCGTCGAGCAGTTCCTCCAGCATCTCCATCAGGCTGTCCAGCTTGCCCGACGTGCTGCCGCGGGCGGGCGGGGCGGCGTCGCTGACCAGGCGCAGGTCGCAGCAGACCTGACGCAGCTTGAGCAGGGCTTCGAGGATAATGATCTGGCTGCGCGCCACGCCTTTGCGGGTGATCTCGTCGCGGACTTTCTTGTCCATGGCCAGGCGCATGGTTTCGTACACGTCGCGCTGGGCTTCGTTGAGTTCGACCCAGTGGATGATCTCGGTCTTGGGCGGCAGCTCGGTCGCCACCTGTTCTTTGGTGCGGCGCAGCAGGAACGGCTTTATCCGACCGTTGAGGTGCGAAAGCCTGACTTCGCTGGCGCGCTTTTCGATCGGCACCCGGTAATCGGCATTGAAGCTTTTGACGTCGCCGAGCCAGCCGGGCAGCAGGAAGTGGAACAGCGACCACAGTTCGCCCAGATGGTTTTCCAGCGGCGTGCCGCTCAGGCACAGGCGCTGGCGGGCGTTCAGCTCACGGGCGGCCTGGGCAGCCTTGCTGCCGGGGTTCTTGATGTATTGCGCCTCGTCCAGCACCAGCACATGCAGCGGTTGCCGGACGAGGTGCTCGATGTCCTTGGGCAGCAGCGCGTAGGTGGTGAGGATCAGATCGTAATCCTCCAGGTGCCCGAAGTGCTTTTTGCGGCCGGCGCCGTACAGCGCGAGCACCTTGAGCTGCGGAGTGAAGTGCGCCGCCTCGTCGAGCCAGTTCGGGATCAGGCTGGTGGGCATCACCACCATGCTCGGGCGATCCAGGCGTCCGGCGTTCTTTTCGCAGAGGATGTGCGCCAGTGTCTGCAGGGTCTTGCCCAGGCCCATGTCGTCCGCGAGGATCCCGCCGACCTCCAACTGGCGCAGCGACTGCATCCAGCTCAGGCCTTCGAGCTGATAGGGACGCAGCGTCGCGTTCAGGCCTTTGGGCGCCTTGGCGGAGTAGTCGCGGATGTCGCGCAGGCGCTGGGCGAAACTGCGGATCTGCTCGCCGCCTTCCCACAGCAGCGGCAGGCCTTCCAGCGAATTGAGCCGGGTGGCGTCGGCCTTGCTCAGGCGCAGGGCGGTTTCGCCCGGTTCCTGCAGATAGAACTCGCCGAGCGTCGCCAGCACCGGTTTCAGTCGGCCCAGGGGCAGGGCCACTTGCAGGGGGCCATGCTCGCTGTTGCGCTGGGGGATGTTCACCAGGATCAATTCGTCGTCGCGCCGGCGGGCGAGACGTTCCGGGTTGAGAATCTCCGTGTGCGAGCGCATCAGGTTGAGCAGGATCGGCAGCAGGCTCAGGCGTTCGCCGTTGACGATGATCCCCAGTTCCAGGTCGAACCAGTCGCGCTCGGGCGTCTGTTCGACGGTGGCGTACCAATCGTCGACGGCGGTGAGGTCGAAGCCGAATTCGTCGTCGATCTGCAGCTCCCAGCCTTGGGTGCGCAGTTTCGGCAAGTCGTTGAGGGTGAAGGTCAGCCAGGCGCTGTCGTTGACCATCTCGTAGAGTTCGCCGGCGCTTTCGGGCAGGGCCTTGCTCTGCCGGGTGGCGATGCGGAACCCGAGGATGCGCAGTTGCTCGCGGTAGGTCTGCTCGATGTCCGGGTGGCGTTTGATCCGCAGCGTCTGCGCTTCCTGGCGGATCAGGATGTCGCTGTTCTTCTGCCCGCTGACGTACTCGTCCAGATAGCTGAACGACAGCGCCGCGCGGTGCTGAATGTAGCGCTGCATCTTGCCGTTGCGCGGCTCGAACGCGCTGAACTCGACGCTGGCCAGCCACAGGCGCGGCACCGGCTGGACATTGTCCACCAGCACTTGGGGCGGTGCCTTGGGGCTGCGGCTTTCGAGGACGGCCTGGAGTTTTTCCAGCAGTTCGGCGTCCTTCGCCGCCGCCGGGTACTCAAGGGTTTCCTGCACCTGCAAAAGGACCGCCGCGCAGTGTTTGCAGTTGCTGTGGACCGGGCAGGTGCACGTGGCGTCGACCATCAGCAGCGTGCCCTTTGCCGACTCGCGCAGGCGAATGATCTGACGGTAGACGTTGCCGCCGGAGCCTTCGCAGCTGGCGGTGATGGTGGCGTCGCCGGCCTCGACGATCCGCACCCGGTTTTCCAGCGCGTAGCGGCGGCCGCGTTCCAGGCTCTGTTCCTTGAACCGGCCGACCCAGGAGGGTGCCAGCGGTTTGCTCAGGGGCGATGGCATGACGACGTCGATCAGTCCGGCACGACTTCAGGCGCTTCGCGAGGCGCAGGCGCCGTCAGTGAAGTGATCTTGATCAGCAGGGCCAGGTGGCCGTTGTCGAGGTAGTTGAGCTGGCCGTTCTTGGTGTGGCTGTCCTGCTTCAGCCGTTCGCTGGCCGTGACCATGCCGTTGCCGTCGATCTGGTTGACCCAGAAATCGGCATTCACGTCGGTGAAGCGCCCCAGTTTCATTTCCAGCGTCCCTTCGATGGGGAACTGGCCGAACTGCTCCTGGCCTTCGCTGACCGCCACTTTCGCCGGCGCTTCGCCCAGGGTCTGCTGCCAGGCCTTGTGCATCAGCACGCTGTACTCGCCGCTGGCGGTGAGCTTGGCGGCGACGTCGCCCAGGGCCGGGGTGCGCCGGCTGTCGTCGCCCAGGCGCTGGGCGCCGGCGGCCCAGTCTTCCGGTGCGGCGCGGCTGACGATCGCCGGCACGGCGTTCTGGCGCACCAGGATCATTTCGACCTGATACAGGTCATCGGCAAACGCGGTGGGGGCGACCAGGGTCATCAACAAGGTCAGTGAGCGGAACAGGCGCATGCGGCGTCCTTCAAGCAGTTGTCGGGATGAGGCGCTCGAACAGCGCCTCCACAGTATTGAAGCGCTCTTCCGGGCGCTCCATCGGCACCATGAACTTGAACATCGTGGCGCCTTCGAATTTGTAGCGTTTGGGCTGGCCCTGGATCAGTTTGATCAGGGTCAGCGGGTCGACCGGCGTCTGGGCGGCGAACTCGATGCGCCCGCCCTGCGGGCCGCCGTCGACTTTCTTGATGCCCAGCTGTTCGGCCTTAAGCTTCAGCGCGGTGAGGCGCATCAGGTTCTTGGTCGGCTCCGGCAGCAGGCCGAAGCGGTCGATCATCTCCACCTGCAGGTCCTTCAGGCCTTCCTCGTCGGTGGCCGACGCGATGCGCTTGTACAGGATCAGGCGGGCGTGGACGTCCGGCAGATAGTCCTCGGGAATCAGCGCAGGCACCCGCAGGTTCACTTCCGGGCCGCCGCCGAGCGGCTGCTCCAGGTTCGGTTGCTCGCCCTTGCGGATCGATTTCACCGCGCGTTCGAGCATCTCCATGTACAGGGTGAAGCCCACGGCCTGGATCTGCCCGCTCTGGCCGTCGCCGAGCAATTCGCCGGCGCCGCGGATCTCCAGGTCGTTGGTGGCCAGCACGAAACCGGCGCCCAGGTCCTGGGTGTTGGCGATCGCCTCCAGGCGCTTCTCCGCGTCGGCGGTGATCTGCTGGCGCGGCGGCGTCAGCAGGTAGGCGTAGGCCTGGTGGTGGCTGCGTCCGACTCGGCCGCGCAGTTGGTGCAGTTGGGCCAGGCCGAACTTGTCGGCGCGCTCGATGATGATCGTGTTGGCGCTCGGCACGTCGATGCCGGTCTCGATGATGGTCGAGGCGATCAGCACGTTGAAGCGCTTGTGGTAGAAGTCGCTCATCACCTGTTCGAGCTCGCGCTCGCGCATCTGTCCGTGGCCGATGCCGATCCGCGCTTCCGGCACCAGTTCGGCCAGGTCGGCGGCGCACTTCTCGATGGTTTTCACGTCGTTGTGCAGGTAATAGACTTGGCCGCCGCGCAGTAGCTCACGCAGCAGCGCCTCTTTGACCGTGCTCTTGTTCTGCTCCATGACGAAGGTGCGCACCGACAGGCGCCGGGCCGGCGGCGTGGCGATGATCGACAGGTCGCGCATGCCCGACACCGCCATGTTCAGCGTGCGCGGGATCGGCGTGGCGGTCAGGGTCAGGATGTCGACTTCGCTGCGCAGGGCCTTGAGCTGTTCCTTTTGGCGGACGCCGAAGCGGTGCTCTTCGTCGATGATCACCAGCCCCAGGTTCTTGATCTTGACGTCGTCCTGCAGCAGCTTGTGGGTGCCGATGACGATGTCGATCTTGCCTTCGGCCAGGTCGGCCACGGCGGCGTTGACTTCCTTGGCCGACTTGAAGCGGCTCATCACCTCCACGGTCACCGGCCAGTCGGCGAAGCGGTCGCGGAAACTGTTGTAGTGCTGCTGGGCGAGCAGGGTGGTCGGCACCAGGATCGCCACCTGCCGGCCGCCGTGCACCGCGATGAACGCGGCGCGCATCGCCACTTCGGTCTTGCCGAAGCCGACGTCGCCGCAGACCAGACGATCCATCGGCTTGGGCGCGAGCATGTCCTCGCGCACGGCTTCGATGGTGGCCTGTTGGTCCGGGGTTTCCTCGAACGGGAAGCCGGCGCTGAACGTGGCGTAGTCGGCCTTCGGGTCGGCGAAGGCATAGCCTTCGCGGGCGGCGCGGCGGGCATAGATGTCGAGCAGTTCGGCGGCGACGTCGCGCACCTGTTCGGCGGCCTTGCGCTTGGCTTTCTGCCAGGTCTCGGAGCCGAGGCGGTGCAGAGGCGCGAGTTCGTCGTCGCTGCCGGTGTAGCGGGCGATCAGGTGCAGGTTCGCCACCGGCACGTACAGCTTGGCGCCCTCGGCGTATTCCAGGGTGAGGAACTCGGCGGCCTGGTTGTCGATCTCCAGGATCGACAGGCCCAGGTAACGGCCGACGCCGTGGTCGATGTGCACCACCGGCGCGCCTTCGCGCAGTTCCGTGAGGTTCTTGATCACCGCGTCGTTGTTGGCGTCGGCGCGTTTTTCGCGGCGCCGGCGCTGCATCACCCGTTGACCGAACAGCGGGCTTTCGGCGATCAGCGCCAGCGACGGCTCGTCCAGCATCAGGCCTTCGTCGAGCGGGGCGATGGTGATCGCCAGGCGCTCCTTGCCGGCGACGAAGTCCGGCCAGCTGTCGACGGTCTTGGGGCGCAGCTTCAGGCGTTCGAGCAGTTCCAGCAGTACTTCGCGGCGGCCTGCGGATTCGGCGGTGAACAGCACGCGCCCGGGGAACGCGTCGAGGAAGGCGGAGAGGGCCGCCAGCGGCTGGCTGGCCTTGGCTTCGATGGCCAGGTTCGGCAATGCCTGAGCGGGGAAACGTTCGCGGCCGACGCCGGTGTCCGTCTCCTGCTGGCTGGCGGTGACGCGGGGCCAGCTCTTGAGGCGGGCGAAGCAGTCTTCCACCGGCAGGAACAGTTCGGCCGGCGGCAACAGAGGACGTGACGGATCGACGCGGCGTTCCTCATAGCGGTTGCGCACGTCGTTCCAGAAGTTTTCCGCCGCCTGCTCGATGCCCGGCAACGAGAACACCTGGGTGTCCTGGGGCAGGTAGTCGAACAGGGTCGAGGTCTCTTCGAAGAACAGAGGCAGGTAGTACTCGATGCCGGCCGGGGTGATGCCGCTGCTCAGGTCCTGGAAGATCGGGCAGCGACGGAAATCGACATCGAAACGTTCACGGAAGCGCGCCTTGAAGCGGGTCACCGCTTCCTTCTGCAGCGGGAATTCCTTGGCCGGCAGCAGCTTGACCGAGTCGACCTTGTCGATAGAGCGCTGGTTCTCCGGGTCGAAGGTGCGCAGGGTCTCGATTTCGTCGTCGAACAGGTCGATGCGGTAGGGCAGTTTGCTGCCCATCGGGAACAGGTCGATCAGCGCGCCGCGCACGGTGAATTCGCCATGCTCGTAGACCGTGTCCACATAACGGTAGCCGCTGGCTTCGAGCCGGGTGCGCATGAGTTCGACGTCGAGCTTCTGGCCGACGTCCAGCACCAGGCTGCTGCCGAGCAGGAACTGGGTCGGCGCCAGGCGGTGCAGGGCGGTGGTGATCGGCACCACCAGCACGCCGTGCGCAAGTTCCGGCAGGCGGTACAGGCTGGCGATGCGCTGGGAAATGATGTCCTGGTGCGGCGAGAACAGGTCGTAAGGCAGGGTTTCCCAGTCCGGGAAATGCAGCACGGGCAGATCCGGGGCGAAGAAGCTCAGCTCCTGCTCCAGCCGCTCGGCGCTTTGGCTGTCGGCGGTCAGCAGCAGCGTAAAGCGCTTGGCTGCGCTGGCAGCCTCGGCGATCACCAGGCTCAGGGCGGCACCGGGCAGGTTGCCCCAATGCTGTTTACCTGCCGCGGCAGGGAGTGGCGGTAGACGCAGAACGGGCACGGAAGGTCGGGCTCCAGGCGATGCGACAAAGTCGGTAATTGTAGCGGCGTCGGGTGCCGCCTGTCAGTTGCAGACTGCGTCTATCTGCGCGGTTTGGGCAAAATGTAGTGGTAAAGACAAAAACGGGCGGTTTTTTGGTGGAAATGTAGTGCCGAAAACCAAGGGTGTTACGGAGGGTTACAGACATGGCTGTTTGGGTGTCGAAAAATTGACAGCGCTGGAAGCCCCGGTTTTGCTGGGCTGGCGAGGGGCGCAATTTTTTCGGCCGGTCATTTGTTACCGATTGCGCGACAGGCGCGCATTGCTACGCGAGGGACTCGGCGGCATAATGTAGCCCCTTTTTTCTGCCCCTACATGTGGAAGGTTCCCGTGACTCAGAAGCCCGACCAGTGTCTTGGTGAATGGATCGACCGTGAAGCACTCGCAGAAGCGATGATTCCGCTTATCGGTCAGCTCTACCGCAACAACAACGTGGTGAGCTCGATCTATGGCCGCAGCCTGATCAACCAGTCTGTCATCGCGATTCTCAAAGCCCACCGCTTTGCCCGCCATCGCGCTGCCGACGACAGCGAACTCTCCGTCCACGAAACATTCCCGCTGCTCAAGGCCATGAGCGAGCTCAAGCTCGGCGCGGCTTCGGTAGACCTGGGCAAGCTGGCGTTCAAGTTCCGCAACGAAGCCAACGGCCGCACCGCCGAGCAATTCGTGCGTGAAGAGATGGCCGAAGTGGTCGGTCAGCAGAACGCTTCGGCCCGCAAGGGCACCGACGTCGTCCTGTACGGTTTCGGCCGCATCGGCCGTCTGCTGGCGCGCATCCTGATCGAGAAGACCGGTGGCGGCGACGGCCTGCGCCTGCGGGCCATCGTGGTGCGCAAGGGCGCCGAGAACGACCTGACCAAGCGCGCCAGCCTGCTGCGCCGCGACTCGGTGCACGGTTCGTTCAACGGCACCATCACCATCGATGAAGCCAACAACACCATCACCGCCAACGGCAACCTGATCCAGGTGATCTACGCGAAGAACCCGACCGAGGTGGACTACACCCAGTACGGCATCAAAGACGCGCTGCTGGTGGACAACACCGGTGTGTGGCGCGACGCCGACGGCCTGGGTCAGCACCTGCAGTGCCCGGGCATCGACCGTGTCGTTCTGACCGCGCCTGGCAAGGGCAAGCTGAAGAACATCGTTCACGGCATCAACCACAACGAAATCACCGCTGACGACAAGATCGTCTCCGCCGCTTCCTGCACCACCAACGCCATCGTGCCGGTGCTGAAGGCTGTGAACGACAAGTTCGGCATCGTCAACGGCCACGTCGAGACCGTTCACTCGTACACCAACGACCAGAACCTGATCGACAACTTCCACAAGGGCGACCGCCGTGGCCGCAGCGCTGCGCTGAACATGGTGATCACCGAGACCGGCGCCGCCACCGCTGCCGCCAAGGCCCTGCCTGAGCTGGCCGGCAAGCTGACCGGCAACGCGATCCGCGTTCCGACGCCGAACGTGTCCATGGCCATCCTCAACCTGAACCTTGAGAAGGCCGCCACCCGCGAAGAGATGAACGAGTACCTGCGCTACATGGCGCTGCACTCGGACCTGCACAAGCAGATCGACTTCGTCAATTCGCAGGAAGTGGTTTCCACCGACTTCGTGGGCTCGCGCCACGCAGGCGTGGTGGACGCCGAGGCGACCATCACCCAGGACAACCGCGTCGTTCTGTACGTCTGGTACGACAACGAGTTCGGCTACAGCTGCCAGGTGATCCGCGTGATGGAAGACATGGCCGGCGTGAACCCGCCAGCGTTCCCGCGCTAAGCCTTAGCGGTACATGAAAACGCCCCGACCTTGGTCGGGGCGTTTTTGTTTGTGTGCCTGTCGCAATTGGGCTGGCCCCATCGCTAGCGGGGCGGGCTCCCACAGGGGCTGTGGCGATGCAAAATCCCTGTGGGAGCCAGCCCTGCTGGCGATGGCGGCCGGTCAGGCACCGCCGCCCACGGCCGCCTGCGCCGCGCGCTGTTCGTGCCGGTTGCCGCGGAACAGCACCAGCGTGGCAATCAGCCCCAGCACCGCCGCGCCGCTGAGCCAGATGCCCGGCGCCGCCTTGTTGTCCAGCACATGGATCAGGTAAGTGCACGCCGCCGGGGTGAAGCCGCCGAACGTGGCGGTCGCCAGGCTGTAGGCCAGCGAGAAGCCGGTCGTGCGCACCTCCACCGGCATGATCTCGGTCAGCGCCACCACCATGGCGCCGTTGTACGAGCCGTACAGGAACGACAGCCACAACTCGACGATCAGCAGATGGCTGAAGCTCGGGTTCGCCACCAGCCACGACAGTGCCGGGTAGGCCGTGACGATGGCCAGGATCGTCGCCGCCAGCAGCAGCGGTTTGCGTCCGATCCGGTCCGACACCGACCCCATCACCGGCAGCCAGAAAAAGTTCGACAGGCCGATGCACACCGTCACCAGCAAGGCATCGAAGTCAGACAGATGCAGCTCGGCCTTGCCGAAGGTCGGCGTGTAGGCGGTGATCAGATAGAACGACACGGTGGTCATCACCACCAGCGCCATGCCGGCGATGACGATGCCGAAGTTCTGGCTGATGGAGCGGACAATGTCCGACAGGGTAGGGCGATGCTTGCGCGCCTGGAACTCCGGGGTTTCCTCCAGCGAGCGGCGGATGATGAAGATCGCCGGGACGATCATGCAGCCGACCAGGAACGGCACGCGCCAGCCCCAGTCGCCCATTTGCTCGGGGCTCAGCCAGTGGTTGAGGCCGACGCCGAGCAGGCCGGCGAAGACCACGGCCGCCTGTTGGCTGGCGGACTGCCAACTGACGAAAAAGCCCTTGCGCCCCGGCGTGGAGATTTCCGCCAGGTACACCGAAACCCCGCCCAGCTCGACACCGGCGGAGAAGCCTTGCAGCAGGCGTCCGAGCAGCACCAGCAGCGGTGCGGCGACGCCGAGGGTCGCGTAGCCGGGCACGCAGGCGATCAGCACGGTGCCGGCGGCCATCAGGGCCAGTGTGATGATCAGGCCCTGGCGGCGGCCGTGGCGGTCGATGTAGGCGCCGAGGAAGATCGCCCCCAGAGGGCGCATCAGGAAGCCGGCGCCGAAGGTCGCCAGCGAAAGCATCAGGGAGGCGAAGGCGCTGTCGGCCGGAAAGAAGGCTTTGGCGATGGCCGTGGCATAGAAGCCGTAGACCATGAAGTCGAACATTTCGAGGAAGTTGCCGCTGACAACGCGAAAGATCGCCTTGCCTTTGCCCGGGGAGGAGGACATATCCAGATACTCGCTGTTGGATTTTGTATGAGGGCGTTGCGTACGTGCGGAGCGCGCGGGCGCTTTGATTCATAATGGCCGGCGCGGTTTTGCGGGGAGATGAAGAATTGTTAACTGGACGGTGGCTTGGGCTTGTGATCCTGGCGGGTGCGCTGTGCGCCTGTGGCGCCGGCGACACCCTGGAAACCCTGGGCGGGCCGACCATGGGCAGCACTTGGTCGGTCAAGTACGTGCGGCACCCGGGGCTGCCCGATCCTGCGCAGGTGCGCGGCGAAGTCGAGGGCATCCTGGCCGGCGTCGACCGGCAGATGTCCACCTACCGCAGCGACTCCGACATCTCGCGCTTCAACGGCTTGCCCGCCGGTGGCTGTCAGGTCATGCCGGCGCCGGTGCTTGAGTTGGTTCGGGTCGGCGAGCGTCTGTCGCAGCAGAGTGAAGGTTCCTACGACCTGACGGTGGAACCGCTGATGAACCTGTGGGGCTTCGGTCCGCAAGGCCGTGAGGAAAAGGTGCCGGATGACGCGGCGCTGGCGCAGGCTCGGCAGCGTGTCGGCCATCAGCATCTGCGCATCGAGGGCGAGCGGCTGTGCAAGGACGCCGCCGTCGAAGTCGACTTCGACAGCATCGCGGCCGGTTACGCGGTCGATGCGATCGCCGCCAGGCTCGAAGCCCTGGGCATCCACGATTACCTCGCCGAGGCCACCGGCGAACTCAAGGCCAGCGGCAAGAAGCCTGACGGGGCTGCGTGGCGCATCGCCCTGGAGGAGCCCCGTGACGACCGACAGGTGACGGAACGCGTCATCGAGGTCGACGGCTACGGCGTTTCCACCTCCGGCGACTACCGCAACTATTTCCGGCAGGACGGCCAGCGTTATTCCCACACGTTCGATGCCCGCACCGGCAGGCCCGTCCTGCACGATCTGGCGTCCGTGACGGTGATTGATCCTTCGGCGCTGATGGCCGACGGGCTCTCGACGCTGTTGCTGATCCTCGGCCCAGAGCGGGGTTGGGACTATGCCGAACGTCACGGCGTCGGTGCATTCTTCGTGATTCGTGCCGATACAGGTTTCGTCACGCGCGCAAGCCCTGCTTTCGAGCGGCTCAGTCGCGGGAAACCTGACTGAGGACAATGCGAAAACTGGCGTTGTAGTGCAGGCAGAAGTAGCCTACGACGCGACCAAGGGTTAATGTGCGCGGCGTTGACGCTTCTATAGACTGTGTCCGGGTTTTTTCACTGGCCCCCAATTGTTCCTTCGCGCCGCCATCCGGCGTGATTTAGCCGCCGGTGCCGTTGGTGCCGCGGCCTGTTCTGAGGAGTACGCATGGCTGTCTACAACTACGACGTGGTGGTGCTGGGTTCCGGCCCGGCGGGAGAAGGCGCGGCAATGAACGCCGCCAAGGCGGGGCGCAAGGTGGCGATGGTCGACAGCCGCCGTCAGGTCGGCGGCAACTGCACCCACCTGGGCACCATCCCGTCCAAGGCCTTGCGTCACTCCGTGCGGCAGATCATGCAGTTCAACACCAACCCGATGTTCCGGGCCATCGGCGAGCCGCGCTGGTTCTCCTTCCCGGACGTGCTGAAAAGCGCCGAGAAGGTCATCTCCAAGCAAGTCGCCTCGCGCACCGGCTATTACGCCCGCAACCGCGTCGACGTGTTCTTCGGCACCGGCAGCTTCGCCGACGAGCAGACCATCGAAGTGGTCTGCGCCAACGGCGTGGTCGAGAAGCTGGTGGCCAAGCACATCATCATCGCCACCGGTTCGCGTCCGTACCGTCCGGCGGATATCGACTTCCACCACCCGCGCATCTACGACAGCGACACCATCCTCAGCCTCGGCCACACCCCGCGCAAACTGATCGTCTACGGCGCCGGCGTGATCGGCTGCGAATACGCCTCGATCTTCAGCGGCCTGGGCGTGCTGGTGGAGCTGGTGGACAACCGCGGCCAACTGCTGAGCTTCCTCGACTCGGAAATCTCCCAGGCGCTGAGCTACCACTTCAGCAACAACAACATCACCGTGCGCCACAACGAAGACTACGACCGGGTCGAAGGCGTGGACAACGGCGTGATCCTGCACCTGAAGTCCGGCAAGAAGATCAAGGCCGACGCCTTGCTCTGGTGCAACGGCCGCACCGGCAACACCGACCAGTTGGGTCTGGAGAACATCGGGATCAAGGTCAACAGCCGTGGCCAGATCGAAGTCGACGAAAACTACCGCACCTGCGTGCAGAACATCTATGGCGCCGGTGACGTGATCGGCTGGCCGAGCCTGGCCAGTGCCGCCCACGACCAGGGCCGTTCGGCCGCCGGCAGCATCGTCGACAACGGCAGCTGGCGTTTCGTGAATGACGTGCCGACCGGCATCTACACCATTCCGGAGATCAGTTCGATCGGCAAGAACGAGCAGGAGCTGACCCAGGCCAAGGTGCCGTACGAAGTGGGCAAAGCGTTCTTCAAGAGCATGGCGCGGGCGCAGATCGCCGGCGAGCCGCAAGGCATGCTGAAGATCCTGTTCCACCGCGAGACGCTGGAAGTGCTGGGCGTTCACTGCTTCGGCTATCAGGCCTCGGAGATCGTGCACATCGGCCAGGCGATCATGAACCAGCCGGGCGAGCTCAACACCCTGAAGTACTTCGTCAACACCACGTTCAACTACCCGACCATGGCCGAAGCCTATCGGGTAGCGGCGTACGACGGCCTCAACCGGCTTTTTTGAGCGGCTCCGGCCGGTGGCCTGAGCCGGCCGGGGAGACCGATTTCAGCAATTCTCGAGGGTGGCAGTGGCCAAACCGGGAAAGTCTGTAATCAGGCTGTCAACGCCGAAGTCGGCGAGCCTGCGCATCAGCGCGGGCTCGTTGACGGTCCACACCGAGACGTGCAGCCCTTGGCGCTGCGCCTTCTGCAGGCGCTCCGGCGTGCACAGCGTCCAGTTCAGGGCCAGGATCTCGCAACCGTAGTTCTGCGCGACCTTCAGCGGGTCCAGCCAGGCGTACTCGGCCACCAGGCCGCGGGACACGTCCGGCACCAGGTCCTGCGCTGCCTTCAACACTTCCCGTGAGCTCGAGGTGATCGTCACCTTGTCGAGCAGGCCATGCCTGACCGCCATTTCGCGGATCGCCAGCACCGTGGTCGCGGCGCGGGTGCGCGAGGCGCTCTTGACCTCCAGTTGCCAGTGCTCGAAGTCGCATTTCTCGAACAGCTCTTCCAGCGTCGGGATCGGGCAGGGCTTGATCCAGCCCGGGCCGCCCTTGCGCGCATCGTAGGTCACCAGTTCGGCGGCCGTGTGCTCGACGACCTTGCCGCGCCGCTCGGTGGTGCGCTTGAGGGTCGGGTCGTGGATGACCATCAGTTCGCCGTCCTTGGACAGGTGCAGGTCCAGTTCGCAGCGGCGCACGCCGTGCTTGAGGCATTCCTGAAAGCTGGTCAGGGTGTTTTCCGGTGCTTCGCCCTTGGCGCCGCGGTGGCCGTAGATGAGGGTCACGGTTCTTCCTTAATTCAAATGCCTGATTCGTTCTGTTCGCGGGCCAGGCGTCGTTCCTGGGCCTGCTTCTGCAGGATGTAGCGGGCGAGCAATTGGCGCTGGGCGTCGGTCAGGTGCTCGAACTCGGTGCCGACGTCATAGCCGTCGCCCTTGCGGTCGCAATGGGTCACGCGGGCGCGCAGCAGCAGGCCGAGGGCCTGGGGCATCAGCACCAGCTTGACCGACAGCCGCGCGCCGACGGTCACGGGCGTCGGGTGCTGGAAGTCGATGCCGCCTTCGGAGATGATCACCGGCTGCGGCTCGCCGATGTGGCCGAGCACGGTCAGGGCGACCACCTGGCTGAGCAGGTCGATGCGTTTGTTCTGGGTCTTCAGGAACGCGGCGATGGCGCGGTCGCGCTCGCTGATCTGGCGCAGCAGGTGCTGCGACTCGAATTCGCTCAGGTGCAGTTCGCTGAGCAGGTTGAAGAGGGGGGAAGCATCCTGCAACACTTCCTCGCCCGCCGCTTCGGGAGCGGACAGGGGCCTAATTTCCAGTGCGATCATGTCCTCGATACGGTAGTATTCGCGGCGATCTTCTTCATCTAATGTCGACATGGCGAACCCATGGTAGCGGCGGTGGTCTGAGTGTAAAGCTGGTTATCGACCCCCGCCACAAGGACGTTCCTTTTCCCTCCGAACAAGCCCCGACATGTTCAGACCTCTCTTCGTATTCATCGGCACGCGTTACACCCGTGCAAAGCGTCGCAATCATTTTGTCTCCTTCATTTCCCTGACTTCGATGATCGGGCTCGCCCTTGGCGTGGTCGTGATGATCGTGGTGCTGTCGGTGATGAACGGCTTCGACCATGAGATGCGCACCCGCGTGCTGGGCATGGTGCCCCACGCCACCGTCGAGTCCGGCGAAGCCATCAGCGACTGGCAGGGCCTGGCCGACAAGGTCAGGCAGAACCCTCAGGTGACGGCCGTCGCGCCGTTCACCCAGATGCAGGGGCTGCTGACCAACAACGGTCAGGTGTCCAAGGTGCTGCTCAACGCCATCGACCCGGCGCTGGAGCGCAACGTGTCGATCATCGACAACTTCATGCGGCAGGGCAAACTCGACGACCTGACCCCGGGCAGCTTCGGCATCGTCATCGGCGACAAGGCCGCGGCCAAGCTCGGCGTGGGCCTGGGCGACAAGATCACGTTCGTGGCGCCGGAGGTCAGCGTGACCCCGGCCGGCATGTTCCCGCGCATGAAACGCTTCACGGTGGTCGGCATCTTCCACGTCGGCGCCGGCGAGATCGACGGCTACCTGGGCGTCACCAACCTGCAGGACCTGGCGAAGCTGCACCGCTGGAAGCCGGATCAGGTGCAGGGTTTGCGCCTGAAGTTCGACGACCTGTTCCAGGCCCCGCGCGAGGCGTGGAACATCGCCCGGCAGCTGGGCGAAGACCGTTACTACGCCCGCGACTGGACCCGCACCCACGGCAACCTGTACCAGGCGATCCGCATGGAGAAAGCCATGATCGGCCTGCTGTTGCTGCTGATCGTCGCCGTGGCGGCCTTCAACATCATTTCCACGCTGGTGATGGTGGTCAACGACAAGAAGGGCGACATCGCGATCCTGCGCACCCTGGGCGCCACGCCCGGGACGATCATGCGCATCTTCATGGTGCAGGGCACTGTGATCGGCGTGGTCGGCACCGCCATCGGCGCGGTGGTCGGGATCTTCGCCGCGCTCAACGTCAGCGCCGCGATCTCGGCCCTCGAAGGCCTGATCGGTCACAAGTTCCTCAACGCGGACGTGTACTTCATCGATTACCTGCCGTCGCAGGTGCAGAGCCAGGATGTGGTGATGGTCTGCTCCGCCGCGTTGGTCCTGAGTTTCCTCGCCACCCTGTATCCCGCCTGGCGTGCCGCACGCACCCAGCCGGCGGAGGCGCTACGTTATGAGTGAGTCGGGCATGAGTCAAAAAGCGATCTTGAGCTGCCGCAGCCTGGGCAAATCCTACGAGGAAGGCCCGGAGTCGGTGGAAGTGTTGGCCAATCTGCAGCTGGAGTTGTTCCCCGGCGAGCGGGTGGCCATCGTCGGTACGTCGGGTTCGGGCAAGAGTACCTTGCTCAACCTGCTGGGCGGCCTCGACACGCCGACCAAGGGCAGCGTCTGGCTCGCCGGCGAAGAGCTCTCGGCACTGAGCGAGAAGGGCCGCGGCCAGCTGCGCAACCGCGCGCTGGGTTTCGTGTACCAGTTCCACCACCTGCTGCCGGAGTTCACCGCGCTGGAGAACGTCTGCATGCCGCTGCTGATCGGCAAGACGCCGATCCCGGAAGCCCGTCAGCGTGCGACGGCGCTGCTGGAGCGGGTCGGCCTGGCCCATCGTCTGGAGCACAAGCCGGCCGAGCTGTCCGGCGGTGAGCGTCAGCGTGTGGCGATCGCCCGCGCGCTGGTGAACAAGCCAGGGCTGGTGATGCTCGACGAGCCGACCGGCAACCTCGACTCCCACACCGCCCAGGGCATTCAGGACCTGATGCTCGAACTCAGCACTTCGATGCGCACGGCGTTCCTGGTGGTGACCCACGACATGAACCTGGCCCGCCAGATGGATCGCGTCCTGCACCTGCAGGAAGGTTGCCTGACCCCCATCTGACGCCCGCAGCCCGATGCCGGTGAAGGCGTCGGGCCTTTTATTCCCAAACGGTGCCCCAGCGAATGTTCAGACCGTTATCGATCTTCATCGGCGCGCGCTACACCCGCGCCAAGCGCCGCAACCGCTTTGTTTCGTTCATCTCGATGACTTCGATGATCGGGCTCGCCCTCGGCGTGCTGGCGATGATCGTGGTGCTGTCGGTGATGAACGGCTTCCAGCGCGAAATGAGCTCGCGCATCCTCGGCATGGTGCCCCATGCGACCATCGTCGGCGTCAACCCCATCGATGACTGGCAACCGGTGGCCGCCGCCGCGCTGAAGAACCCTGAAGTCACCGCCGCCGTGCCGTTCACCGAAATGGAAGGCATGCTCTCCTACAAGGGGATGATGCAGCCGATCCAGATCAGCGGCGTCGACCCGGCCCAGGAAGGCAAGGTGTCGATCGTCGCGCAGCACATCGTGCAGGGCCGGCTCGATGCCTTGAAGCCGGGCGAGTACGGCGTGGTGCTCGGCGAGATCACCGCGCGGCGCTTCCGCCTGAACGTGGGCGACAAGATCACCCTGATCGTGCCGGAGGTCAGCACCGCGCCCGGCGGCATCACCCCAAGGATGCAGCGCCTGAACGTGGTGGGCGTGTTCAAGGTCGGCGCCGAGCTCGACGGCTCCATGGGCCTGATCCATGTGGCCGACGCCGCGCAGATGCAGCACTGGGAACCGAGCCAGGTGCAGAGCGTGCGCCTGGCGGTGAAGGACCTGTACGCCGCGCCGAAGGTCTCGTCCGACATCGCGACGGGCCTGGGCGCCGGCTACAAGGCCGACGACTGGACCCACACCCAAGGCAGCCTGTTCAGCGCGATGAAAATGGAAAAGACCATGATTGGCCTGCTGTTGCTGATGATCGTCGCGGTGGCGGCGTTCAACATCATCGCGACCCTGATCATGGTGGTGAACGACAAGGGTGCGGACATCGCGATCCTGCGCACCATCGGCGCCACGCCCCGGCAGATCATGGCGATCTTCATGGTGCAGGGCACGGTGATCGGGATCGTCGGCACGCTGATCGGCGGCGTGCTCGGCGTGATCGCCGCGCTGAACGTCAGCGAGATGGTGGGCTGGATCGAACGGGTCACCGGGCAGCACATCTTCAGTTCGGACGTGTACTTCGTCAGCAACCTGCCGTCGGAGCTGCAAGGCGGCGACGTGCTGCTGATCTGCTCGGCGGGCTTCATCATGAGCTTCCTGGCCACCGTGTACCCGGCGTGGCGGGCGGCGAAGGTCGAGCCGGCGCAGGCCTTGAGATACTCCTGAGCCTCAGGATCGCCATCACCAGCAGGCTGGCTGGTTCCCACAGGGATGGATGACACAGATCCCATGTGGGAGCCAGCCTGCTGGCGATGAGGCCGCAACGGCCGGCCTCAATCCCCCTTCGGCAACTCGATCACAAACCGCGTCCACCCCTGGGCCGATTCGCAATGAATCTGCCCGCCATGGGCGCGGACGATGGATTGGGTGATCGCCAACCCCAGCCCGGCGTGTTCCTGGCTGCCTTCCTGGCGGGCCGGATCGGCCCGGTAGAAACGGTCGAACAGGCGCGGCAGCAGCTGCGCCGAAATCCCCTCGCCGGTGTTTTCCACGCTCACCCTCAATGACGTCGGCTGCTCGGCGATCAGCAAGCGCACCTGGCCCTCGGCCGGGGTGAAGCGCAACGCGTTGTCCAGCAGGTTCGACAAGGCCCGGCGCAGCATGCCGCGGTCGCCGTCCAGGCGCCCGTGGCCTTCGCGGCTGAGCGTCACGCCGGCGTCTTCGGCCAGCGGCGCGAAGAATTCCAGTAGCGTGTCGGTCTCGTCGGCCAGTTCCAGCGGCTCGCGCGTGGGCATCAGCAAACCGTGGTCGGCCTTGGCCAGGTACAGCATGTCGTTGACCAGTTGCGCCATCCATTGCAGCTCTTCGAGGTTGCTGTGCAGGGCTTCGCGGTAGTCCTCCATGGAGCGCGGGCGGGTGAGGGTGACCTGGGTGTGGGTCAGCAGGTTCGACAGCGGTGTGCGCAGTTCATGGGCGATGTCGGCGGAGAACGCCGAGAGCCGCTGAAAGGCGTCGTCCAGGCGGCCGAGCATGGCGTTGAAGCTTTGCGCCAGTTCCGAAAGTTCCGGCGGCATCTGCTCCTGGGGCAGCCGTGCGTTGAGTGATTGCGCCGAGACGCCGCGCGCCACCGCGCTCATGCGCCGCAGCGGACGCAGGCCGCTGCGCGCGGCCCAGGCGCCGAGCAGCGCGGTGGCCAGCGCCGACAGACCGACGGTCAGCCAGATCAGGTGCTGCATGCGTTGCAGGAAGTGTTGGTGATGGGTGATGTCCAGCAGCAAGGTCAGCTGTGGTGAGTCGGCCTTGTCCGGATAGAGTGCCGCGTTCAGCACCCGGTAATCGGTGCCGTCGTCGCTGACCGTGGCCAGGCCGCTCGCCCGGGGCAGCGTTTCGGGCAACCGGTCCGAACTGTCGTACCAACGCTGGCCATCGCTGCCGCTGATGCGCAGCGACAGGTCGGCCTGTCGGCTCAGTTCGTCGGCCAGCCGCGCCTGGCGCTGATGGTCCGGCACGTCCTGCAGGGCCCGGCGCAGGCCGATGAGCTTGCTGTCGAGCAACTGCTGATCCAGTTCAATGAAATGCGCCTCGCTGGCGCGGCTGAACAGCACCCCGGCCACCAGCGACACAGCGGCGGTGCAGGCGGCGAACAGCAAGGCCAAGCGCCCGCTCAAGGAAAGCCTGCGCATCAGTCGGCCCGCTCTTCGAGGACGTAACCCATGCCGCGCACGGTGTGGATCAGCTTGTTGGGGAAATCGTCGTCGATCTTCAGGCGCAGCCGCCGGATCGCCACTTCGATCACGTTGGTGTCGCTGTCGAAGTTCATGTCCCAGACCTGCGAGGCGATCAGGGATTTGGGCAGCACTTCGCCCTGGCGGCGCAGGAGCATTTCCAGCAGGGCGAATTCCTTGGCCGTGAGGTCGATGCGCTGGCCGCTGCGCTCGACCCGGCGGCGGATCAGATCCAGGCGCAGGTCCGCCAGTTGCAGGCTGGTCTCCTGGGGCGTGGCGCTGCCGCGCCGCAGCAGGCTGCGCACCCGGGCCAGCAGTTCGGAGAAGGCGAACGGCTTGACCAGGTAGTCGTCGGCGCCCAGCTCCAGGCCGTGCACCCGGTCTTCCACCGCATCCTTGGCGGTCAGGAACAGCACCGGCGTATCCAGGCCGGCGCCGCGCACGGCCTGCAGGATCTGCCAGCCGTCCCGGCCGGGCAGCATCACGTCGAGGATCAGCAAGGCATAGTCGCCGCTCAGCGCCAGTTGCTGGCCGCTGTTGCCGTCGGCCACAAGTTCGGTGTTGAACCCCGCTTCGGTCAGGCCCTGGCGCAGGTAATGACCGGTTTTCGGTTGGTCTTCGACGATCAGCAGTTTCATGGGCGGCTCGGGTGAGGTTTCGGGGCGTTATACCGTGGACGGTCGCCACGCAGGCCAACCTGACAAAGTTGTAATCTGCCTGTCAGGTTCGCGCCAGCGCAGACGGGCTAGAGTTTCCCACAGGCTGAACCTTTCTTTGTTGGAGTACGACCATGTTTTTGCGCAACCGTCTGACCGTCGCCGCCTGCCTGCTGGCGCTGAGTTCGCCTGTGTGGGCGGCCGGGGCGCACACCTACGATTTCGGCCAGCCGGCCCCGGCGGCCAAGGCCAGCCGCAGCATCGAAGTGGTGATGGGCGACATGTCGTTCGATCCCAAGGCCATCGAGGTCAAGGCCGGTGAGACCGTTCGTTTCGTGCTGGTGAACAAGGGGCAACTGCTGCACGAATTCAACCTGGGCGATGCGGCGATGCATGCCAGCCATCAGCAGGAAATGCTCAAGATGCAGCAAAGCGGCATGCTCACGCCTACGGGCATGAAAGAAATGTCCCACGACATGGCCGGCATGGACCACAGCGCGATGGGCCACGACGCCATGGCGATGGGCGCGATGAAGCAGGGCATGAAGCACGACGACCCCAACAGCGTGCTGGTGGAGCCCGGCAAAACCGCCGAGTTGACCTGGACGTTCAGCAAGGCCGTCAATCTTGAGTTTGCCTGCAACATCCCCGGCCATTATCAGGCCGGCATGGTCGGCAAACTGACGGTCAGTCAGTAAGCACTCAAAGGCGGGGGCAAAGGCTGGTAGAATCCGCTGATTATTCAGTCAGGTTTCCGCCATGCATCCCGCAGCCGAACATTCGCCGCTGGGCAAATCCAGCGAATACATCGCCACCTACACGCCGTCCCTGCTGTTTCCGATCCCGCGTACCGCCAAATGGGCGGAGCTGGGGCTGACCGCAGACACCCTGCCGTACAAGGGCGTGGATTTCTGGAACTGCTTTGAGCTGTCGTGGCTGCTGCCGTCGGGCAAGCCGGTGGTGGCGATCGGCGAGTTCAGCATCCCGGCGGATTCGCCGAACATCATCGAGTCCAAGTCGTTCAAGCTGTACCTGAACTCGCTGAACCAGACGCCGTTCGCCGACACCGCCAGCCTGGAGGCGACGCTGGTCAAGGATCTGTCCTCCGCCGCCGGCAAGCCGGTGGGCGTGCGGATCCGCAGCCTGAAGGACGTCGAGGCCGAAGGCGTCACCGCGCTGCCGGGCGTGTGCATCGACGACCTGGACATCCGTGTCAGCAACTATGAGCATCCGCGCCCCGAACTGCTGCGTTGCGACGATTCGCGAGTGGTGGAGGAGAGCGTGCACAGCCACCTGCTCAAGTCCAACTGCCCGGTGACCAGCCAGCCGGACTGGGGCAGCGTGGTGGTGGAGTACCGCGGCGCGGCGCTGGACCATGCCAGCCTGCTGGAGTACATCGTCAGCTTCCGCCAGCATTCGGACTTCCACGAGCAGTGCGTGGAGCGGATCTTCCTCGACCTGCAACGGTTGCTCAAGCCAGAGAAACTGACCGTCTATGCCCGCTACGTGCGCCGCGGCGGCCTGGACATCAACCCGTACCGCAGCACCGAAAGCGCGCAGTGGCCGAACCTGCGTCTGGTTCGCCAGTAAAGACTTTCGCCACAGGCGGTGTTCGCGCCGGCCTCATCGCCAGCAGGCTGGCTCCCACAGGGTTCTGCGGTGAATCCAGAATCTGTGTTCACCGCCAAACAGGGTGGGAGCCAGCCTGCTGACGAAGGCGCCCGTGAAGGCACCGCACATGAAAAAGCCCTGCCGGCGACGGCAGGGCTTTTTTTGTGCTGGGGCTCAGATGCCCATGCTGACCAGTGAGTTCATGATGTTGCGCAAGGTGCCGGCGATGGCAGGGTGTTCGACCTCGAAGCGTTCGACCGCCAGGTTCACGCCATCGGCAATGTTGGTGTCCTGAGTGGATTTCTCCAGATCGAGCTTGGATTTGATCTGCTCCATGAGCTGGTGCAGATGTTCGCGCTCGGCATCGGACAGCGGCGGATTCTGTTCCAGTTGCTCGCGCAGGGTGTTGAGCTGTTCTTGCAGTTCGCGGGCGGGCATGGCGGTTTCCTTTTGTCGAGAGGCACTGGCATAGACAGCAGCCGGGCGCCAAAGGTCTATGGCTCCCCTTAAGACTAATCCACTCTCGAGGCGCGTGCATGATCCCGGTCAGGGCTTCTCGCCTTTGAGCCTGCGCAGGCTGATGTCGGCCAGGCACGTGTCGAGCTCGCCCAGATGGTCGATCACCGAGTGCACGCCCAAGCCGTACAGCTGCAGGGTCGCCTTGCCGCGCAACTGTTCGCGTTCCTTCTGCTCCAGGGCGTGCCATTGCTCCGGCGACAGGCCGCAGAGCGGGCCGCAGGAAGCCAGCCCGATGGTCCACAGCCCGGCGTTCAGGCCCGATTGCAGCAGGCGCGGTTCGCCGCTGACCAGCACGCAGCCGTCGAGCCGTTCGACGTTCAGGGACATCAGCGCTTGCCAGCAGGCGCCCGGGGCCGGCCATGGATTGATTGTTGCCGAATATTGCGAGGGCTGGATCCACGACGGCAACGCGGCGGTCAGGGGGTGGGCGAGGGCGGGCGGCAGTTCGTCGAGCCAGGCGCAGGGGATCCGCTGGCGCTGCAGGCTGTCGAGGCTGTCCAGGGCGCCGGGGGTGGCCTGGGTGTGTTCCTGCAGGACTTCGCCGTGGCGGGCGCGGGCGCCGAAATCCACCAGGCAGCCGCTGAGCCCGAACAGCACGGCGGTCAGGTTGCAGGCGCAGTGGGGCAAGGTTTCGGCGTGCGGCATGAAAACGTCCCTGAAATAGCCAAAGGCTAGGGGAGGCCGGTGACAGTTGGATGACACATTGGTGAAAGCGGCCGTAGGAGATGTCGCACGTTGTCAGCGCGACGGCCTGCCCAAAGCGGCTTTTGCGCTTATACTAGCGCCCATATCGCCGGGGCGGATTCGTCCTGCGCCATCCCCATCCAAGGAGTTTCCTTTTATGCGCTGGAGCAATCCTCTCGCTCAGATCTGTGTATGTGCCGGTGTGTTGCTGGCCCCGTTCGCCGCCCAGGCCGCGACGGAAGAAGACCCTTGGGAAAGCGTCAACCGTCCGATCTTCCAGTTCAACGATTTCGTCGACACCTACGCGCTGAAGCCGCTGGCGCAGGGCTATGAATATGTGACGCCGCAATTCCTCGAAGACGGCATCCACAACATGTTCCGCAACGTCGGCGACGTCACCAACTTCGCCAACAACGTCCTGCAGGCCAAGCCGGCCGCCGCCGGCGTCGATGCGGCGCGCCTGATCTTCAACACCACCTTCGGCCTGCTCGGCTTCTTCGACGTCGGCACCAAGATGGGCCTGCAGCGCAGCGACGAAGACTTCGGCCAGACCCTCGGCTACTGGGGCGTGGGCAGCGGCCCCTACGTGATGCTGCCGCTGCTGGGCCCGAGCACCCTGCGCGATGCGCCGTCGAAGTACGTCGACAGCTACACCGGCCCTTACCGCTACATCAACGACGTGCCGGTGCGTAACTCGATCTTCGGCCTGAACATCGTCGACACCCGCGCCAGCCTGCTCTCCAGCGAGAAGCTGATCAGCGGCGACAAGTACACCTTCATCCGCAACGCCTACCTGCAGAACCGCGAGTTCAAGGTCAAGGACGGCCAGGTCGAAGACGATTTCTGATCGTCTGCGTCGATCGCCGGACATCGAAGGCGGCCGTCAGGCCGCCTTTTTTCATGGCGACGACCTTCCAACGGGTTACGGATGGATGGGTTCTTATAACTCTCTGTGATTTGACAAACAAAGTCGTCAGGTGGCGATCGGCGCATGCTTGAAACGCCCCGCGGATGGGAGTACCGTCTGCGCCTTAGAAGGGCACCTCTGGTGTGATCGCGTTCGGGACCGTTGTCCGAAAGCGCTGCAACAGAGAGGCTAGAAAGCGAATCCAGTAGTCTGCGCCGGGCCTGTCGCCCCGCCTGCTACGCCAACCCCATTCTGGCGCCGTTTGCCCACATGCCAAAAACCAGTGCCACGCTGCTGATAATCGATGATGACGAAGTAGTGCGCGCGAGCCTCGCGGCCTATTTGGAAGACAGTGGTTTCAGCGTCCTGCAGGCCGGCAACGGTCAGCAGGGACTTCAGGTATTCGAGCAAGACAAGCCCGATCTGGTCATCTGCGATCTGCGCATGCCGCAGATGGGCGGTCTCGAACTCATCCGTCAAGTCACCGAACGCTCGCCGCAGACGCCGGTGATCGTGGTATCGGGTGCCGGCGTGATGAACGATGCGGTGGAGGCCCTGCGCCTGGGCGCCGCCGATTACCTGATCAAGCCCCTCGAAGACCTGGCCGTGCTCGAGCACTCCGTGCGCCGGGCCTTGGATCGTGCGCGGCTGCTGCTGGAGAACCAGCGCTACCGCGAGAAGCTCGAAAAGGCCAACCGCGAGCTCGAAGCCAGCCTGAACCTGCTGCAGGAAGACCAGAACGCCGGGCGCCAGGTGCAGATGAACATGCTCCCGGTCAGTCCCTGGAGCGTCGACGAACTGCGCTTCGAACACCAGATCATCCCGTCCCTGTACCTGTCCGGCGATTTCGTCGACTATTTCCGGGTCGATGACCATCGGGTGGCGTTCTACCTGGCGGACGTCTCGGGCCACGGCGCGTCCTCCGCGTTCGTGACCGTGCTGCTGAAGTTCATGACCACGCGCCTGCTGTTCGAGTCCAAGCGCAACGGCACGCTGCCGGAGTTCAAGCCGTCGGAAGTCCTGGGCCATATCAACCGGGGACTGATCAGCTGTAAGCTGGGCAAGCATGTCACGATGGTCGGTGGCGTCATCGACGAGGAGACCGGTTTGTTGACCTATAGCATCGGCGGCCATCTGCCGTTGCCTGTGCTGTACACGCCTGACGGCGTGCGCTACCTCGAGGGCCGCGGGCTGCCCGTGGGGCTCTTCAACGAGGCCACCTACGAGGATCACGTGCTGGAGCTGCCGCCGACGTTCAGCCTGACGCTGATGTCTGATGGCATTCTGGATCTTTTGCCAGAGCCCACACTCAAAGAAAAAGAAGCCGCCTTGCCCCAACGGGTCAAGACGGCGGGCGGCAGCCTGGATGGTCTGCGCCAGGTGTTTGGATTGGCCACGCTCGGGGAGATGCCGGATGATATCGCCCTGTTGGTGTTGAGCAGGAACCTTCAATGAGTACCGGTAGAATCCAGTTCGCCGAGCAGGACGGCACCTTTGTCCTGAAGTTCGTCGGTGAAGTACGCCTGACCCTGTGTTCGGCGTTGGATGCGACTATTGAGAAAATCTTCACCGCGCTGAACTTCAACGCGATCGTGATCGATTTGACCGAAACCCGCAGCATCGACAGCACCACCCTGGGCCTGTTGGCCAAGCTGTCCATCCTGTCGCGGCAGAAGGTCGGCCTGTTGCCGACCGTCGTCACCACCCACGATGACATCACCCGTCTGCTGCAGTCGATGGGCTTCGAGCAGGTGTTCAACATCGTCAACCACCCTGTGCCGTGTCCGGAGTGTCTCGACGACCTGCCGGATCAGGACCAGTCGGAGGAGGTGGTGCGGATCAAGGTGCTAGAGGCGCACAAGATCCTCATGGGGCTGAACGAGTCCAACCGTGAGGCGTTCCATGACCTGGTGAACGCGCTCGAGCGGCATTGACCGTCCCGGCGGCGGGAGCAAGCTTCCTCGCCACACGAATGAAAAAGGGCGAACCCGTGAGGGTTCGCCCTTTTTGCGTTGGCCGTCAGCCGGTCACAGCTTGGCTTTGAGCAGCGCTTCGAGCTTTTCCTGGTCGCGGGCGAACTGGCGGATGCCTTCGGCCAGTTTCTCGGTGGCCATCGCGTCTTCGTTGGACAGCCAGCGGAACTGCGCTTCGTTCAGCGGCAGACGGGCTTCGCCGGTGTGGCCCGGCGCCAGTTTGCGCTCCAGCTTGCCGGTGTCTGCGGCCAGCTTGTCGATCAGGTCGGGGCTGATGGTCAGGCGGTCGCAGCCGGCCAGCTGTTCGATCTGGCTCAGGTTGCGGAAGCTGGCGCCCATGACCACGGTCTTGTAGCCGTTGGCCTTGTAGTAGTTGTAGATGCGGGTCACCGACTGCACGCCCGGATCGTCGGCACCGGTGTACTCGTTGCCGTTGGCCTTCTTGTACCAGTCGTAGATGCGGCCCACGAACGGCGAGATCAGGAACACGCCGGCATCGGCGCAGGCGGCTGCCTGGGCGAAGGAGAACAGCAGGGTCAGGTTGGTCTGGATGCCTTCTTTCTCCAGGATCTCGGCGGCGCGGATGCCTTCCCAGGTAGAGGCGATCTTGATCAGCACGCGGTCGCGGCCGATACCGGCCTTGTCGTACAGCTCGATCAGGCGGTGCGCACGCTTGAGCATGGCGTCCTGGTCGAACGACAGGCGCGCATCCACTTCGGTGGAGATGCGCCCGGGGATCACTTTCAGGATTTCCTGGCCCACCGCGACGCCGAAGCGGTCGCTGGCCAGGCCCACGTCGCCCTTGCAGTCGCTGACGCTGGCGTTCAGCAGCTCGGCGTAGGCCGGAATGGCGGCCGCCTTGAGCAGCAGGGAAGGGTTGGTGGTCGCATCGACCGGCTTGACCCGGGCGATGGCTTCGAAGTCGCCGGTGTCGGCAACGACGGTGGTGAATTGTTTCAGTTGTTCCAGCTTGGAAGTCATGAGCGTGCTCTGTCCTAGGGGTCTGATGACATTACCCGAGCGCTGACAGCCGCTCAAGGGCATGAACGCGGATCGGCGGCCCCCGGGGCAACAACCTGAAAACGGCTGTTTGAAAGGCGGGGGCGCGGTGTCGATGGATTCGATGGCGAAACCGCCCGCAGGTTCAAAGCGACAGATGGGTGGAGGGCGGCTATTGCGCGTTCAGTTGCGTGCGGGCCGTCAGTTGCGCCGGTTTCGGCTGGCCGTCGGAGGTCAGCAGGCCGAAGTTGCGTTCCCGGTCGTTGCTGCCCGAATCGCTGTTTTTCCATTCATAGATCGAGGTCAACGGGATGTTGAGCCGTTTAACGTCGCCGATGAACGCCCCGATCTTGCTGGCCTGGCCTTCGGGGCCGCCGTTGGAGCCGAGCGCCGAGATGCCCCATTCGCTGATGACCCCCGGCAGGTGGAAGTTCTGCTGGATGAACGCCTGGGCATTGCCGATCTGCGCGGCGGTCATGCCGTAGGGGTGATAGGACACCGCGTCCAGGCAGTCGGGGTAGGCGCTGACGATGCTGTTCAGCGCAACGGTCGAGGCCGACCCTGCGCTCGGCGGTCGGGCGAAGCCGAAGCCGATCACGGGTGTGGATGTGATTTTGCCTTGCAGCGACTGGCACATGGCTTTCATGAACGGCGCGAACGTCGTGTCGAAGTTGCCGGTCGGCCAGTACGGGGCCAGATCCGGTTCGTTCCAGATTTCGATCGCCACCAATTGCGTGCGGTAGGACGCTTCCAGGCTCGTCACCGCGCCGGCGAACGCGCCGCCCGCCGCTGCGGGCTCTGCGCTCAGGGGGCGGGTGGCGCGCACGGTCATCAGCACTGGCAACCCGGCTGCCCGGGCGACGGCGAAGGCGTCGCCGATCTGCCGCTGATAGGCCGGATCACCCAGGCTGTCGCTCCAGACGCCCAAGCGCACGAAGCTGAAGCCCGCCGCCTTGATCTGGGCGGCGTCGGCGGAAGAGAAGTTCTGGATCTTGACCTGGACGCCGATGGTGCGGGTGCCGGTCAGGGCCGGAAACAGTTCGCTGGCGTGGGCCTGGGCGCTGGCGCCGAGCAGCAAGAAGGCGAGGGCGCCGAGCCGTTTGAGATGTGCTGAATACATGTCTGCTCTCCTGATGAGAAATGACACTAGCAATCGTTGTTTGCGTTATCTGATTCGATAGGCGCAAGTGCGCGAAGTGCACGAATGTTATTTTTTGTCAGGAATCAACTTGTGAAAATCACAGTTATTTTTGGTCCGGCAATTCTGGTTGGGGGACTTTCCGGCGGCATGGTACTTAATGCACTCAATTAACAGGGCGAATCTATTTCTGAACGCAGAAATGTCTCGTGGGTTCATTAAGACCGCGAGCGGTATTGGCAGAATGATATTACACAGGAAAGTAAACCTTGTTCAAAAAGATCCTTGTCGTCTGCGTGGGCAACATCTGCCGAAGTCCGACAGCCGAACTGTTGTTGCGTGATGCACTGGCGCCGGCCGGCGTCACGGTCGCGTCCGCCGGGCTGTCCGCCCGGGTCGGCGAAGCCATGGAAGCGTCCGCGCGCCAGGTGGTGGAAGAACACGGCCACAGCGCCGAAGGTTTCCGGGCGCGGCAGATCACGTCGGACATCGTCAATGATGCCGACTTGGTCCTGGTCATGGAAAAAGAACATGTAAAACAAGTATTGAAGATCGCGTCCCACGCCAGGGGCAAAGTGTTTCTGCTCGGCAAGTGGCAAAGCGAGCGGGAAATACCGGATCCGTACCGTCAGGGAAAGGCCGCTTTTATTCATGCGCATGCATTGATTGAAGATGCTGTTTGCTCTTGGGCGCAACGCCTCGGGCGTTGATGAATATTCTTCAGTTCAGTGAATGGTAAGAACAGACTTATGCAGTTACCGTCAGTAGTCGGCACCCGGGACAATGATCAAGACAGCATTGATATCCTCGGCATCTTTGGTTCGTTGATCGACCGCAAATGGTTGATCGGCGCCTTCACGGGCGCCTTCATGATGACCGGCGTGGCCTACGCCGTGCTGTCGACGCCGGTGTACCTGGCGAACGCGCTGGTCCAGGTCGAACCGAAAAAGAACGACATGCTCGGGTTCTCCGACCTGAGCAGCATGCTGGGCGGGCAGTCGCCGTCGGTGACCGAGATCGGCATCATCAAGTCCCGGGCAGTGATCGGCCGCACCGTCGACGACCTGCGCCTGGACATCGACGTCACGCCCAACACCTTCCCGGTGATCGGCGGCTTCCTGGCCCGGCGCTATCGGGGCGACAGCGAAGACAGCGTCTCGCGCCCGCGCTTCGGCCTCAACAGCTACGCCTGGGGCGGCGAGCGCCTGGACATCGAGCGCCTTGACCTGCCCAAGGAACTGCTGGGCAAGAAACTCACCCTGATCGCGGGCGAGCAGCACCGCTTCCAGCTGTTGGACGACAACGACAACCTGCTGGCCGAAGGCGTGGCCGGCAGCGCCTTCGACCAGGACGGCGTCGCCGGGCTGATCGGACGGCTGCAAGCCAACCCCGGCACCCGTTTCGAGGTGGTGCGCAACCCACGCATCGTCACGATCCAGAGCTACCAGGACGCCCTGGACATCGCCGAGCAAGGCAAGGAATCGGGGATCATCCGCCTGGCCCTGGCCAGCAGCGATGCGCCCGAGGCGGTGCGGATCCTCAACAAGATCTCGGCGCTGTACGTGCAGCAGAACGTGCAGCGCACCTCGGCCGAAGCGGCGCAGAGCCTGAACTTCCTCCAGGGCCAACTGCCCCAGGTCAAGCGCGACCTGGCCAAGGCCAGCGAAGCGCTCAACGCCTACCAGACCCGCGGCAAGACCGTGAACATCTCCCTGGAGACCCAGTCGGTGCTGGGCCAGGCCGTCGGCCTGGACACCAAGCTCTCCGAGCTGAAGATGCAGCAGGCGGAGATGGACCGCAAATTCACCAAGCAGCACCCGGCCTACCGCGCCCTGATGACCCAGATCGGTGAGTTGACCCAGCAACAGCGCTCGCTGGAGAGCAAGGTGCAGGACCTGCCGGCCACCCAGCAGGAACTGCTGAACCTGACCCGCGACGTGGAAGTGGCCTCGCAGATCTACACCCAATTGCTGAACAAGGCCCAGGAGCTGGACATCGTCCGCGCCGGGGCGGTGGGCAACGTGCGGCTGGTGGATCCGGCGGATGTGGACATGACCAACCCGATCAAGCCGCGCAAGGCCTTGATCGTGCTGATCGCGACGTTCTTCGGTGCCTTTGTCGGCGTGGCGCTGGTGCTGGTGCGCAAGTCGATGAGCCGCGGGCTGGAAGGCCCGGAGGCCATCGAGCAGCTCGGCCTGCCGGTGTACGCGTCGATTCCCTACAGTGCCCTGCAGAAGGAAGAGGACAGCAAGAAGGTCCGGGCCAAGCAGGCCGAGACCCAACCCGCTTACCTGCTGGCCCTGCGCAACCCGACGGACCTGTCTATCGAATCGATCCGCAGCCTGCGCACCTGCCTGCATTTCGCCGGGCTGGACTCGACCAACAACCGGATCATGATCTCCGGCCCCAGCCCGCAGGTCGGCAAGACGTTCGTGTCTTCGAACCTGGCGGCGGTCATGGCGCAAAGCGGCCAGCGGGTGGTGCTGATCGACGCGGACATGCGCAAGGGGCATCTGCACAAGACGCTGAACACGCCCATCGCCAATGGCCTGTCGGACCTTTTGGTCAAGCGCTGCAGCCTTGAGCAGGCGATCCACAAGGTCGAGGTCGACAACCTGCACTTCATCAGCCGCGGGCAGGTGCCGCCCAATCCGTCGGAACTGCTGATGCACGCCAACTTCCGCGATCTTCTGGCCGAGCTCAGCGAGCGCTACGACGTGGTGATCATCGATACGCCGCCGCTGCTGGCCGTGACGGACGCGGCCATCGTCGGCCGCGAAGCGGGGATCAGCCTGATCGTCACCCGGTTCGCGGTGAACCCCGCCAAGGAAATCGAACTGACGATCCGCCGGTTCGCCCAGAACGGCATCGAACTCAAAGGCGCGGTGTTCAACGGCGTCGAGAAGCGCGCGGCCAGTTACTACGGCAACGGCGGCTACGGTTACTACAGCTACGAATACGCGTCCGACAAGTCCTGAGTCGGGCGACGGTTCCATTTGGCAAGGAAGTGGGTGGGTTGTGAAAAAAATTCTGCACGTGGCTGAAACGATAAAAGGCGGCGTCGCGACGGTGATCCGCACGATATCGGCGTCGCCCGACGACGAAACCTCGAACTACGAACTGATCTATCTGGTGCCCAAGGATCAGAAACAGGAGCTGCATGGCATCGACGGAGGGCAGATCCGCACCTTCGAAAGGAGCGGGCGCAATGCGCTGTCGATGCTGCGCTTCGCCTGGCGGCTGATGCAGGTGATGCTCAAGGAAAAGCCCGATGTGGTGCACCTGCACAGTACTTTTTCCGGGGTGATCGGCCGTTGCGTGTGCCTGCTTCTGCGGCCCTGGCGGTCGCCGAAGATCGTCTATTGCCCCCATGCCTTTTCGTTCCTGATGGAAGGCTCGCCGGCCAAGCGCAAGCTCTATTCGCTGATCGAGCGGCTGCTGCAGAACGTCACCGACACAATCATCTGCGTCAGCCGCTACGAGCTGGACAAAGCCGCCGCGTTCGGCATCGACCGCAAGCGCATGACCCTGATCTACAACGGCATACCGCCCAAGGACGAGGTGCCCAAGGCCGCCGGCGCGGAGCCGATCCGCCTGTTGTTCGTGGGCCGTCTCGACTACCAGAAGGGCTTCGATGTGCTGCTCAAGGCCTTTGCCGAAGTGCGCCGCACCGACCTCAAGCTCACGGTGGTGGGCAGCGCGGTCAACGAAGACGCGGTCGCGCCCCCGCCGATGGACGGGGTCGAGTACCTGCCGTGGGTGACCCCGGCCGAAGTCCACGCCTTGTACCGCCAGGCCGATGCGCTGATCGTGCCCAGCCGCTGGGAAGGGTTCGCGATGGTGCCGCTGGAGGGCATGTCCATGGGCGTGCCGGTGATCGCCAGCGACTGCACGTCCCTGCCGGAACTGGTCACCCACGGGGTGTCCGGCTACATCTTCCCCGCCGGCGACCACCAGGCGCTGGCCGACCGCCTGATGCGGATCCACAAGCCGGGGCTGACCGCCCTGGGCCTTGAAAGCCGCCGGATCGTGCGCGAGCGCTTCAGCGCCGAGCTGATGATCCGCCAGACCTATGACGTGTATTGCGCCCCCACTTGTTAAGTAGAAATCAGCTTATGAACGTAACGATCTTGCATGGCTACAGTGCGTCCAACTCCGGTGACGGCCTCTTGGTGGACCTGGCCATCGCCCTGGTGCAGCGAAACTTCGGCGCCGACACGTCGATCAACGTTGTGGCGTCCGACCCGCAGTCCTTCAGCTACCTGCCGCACAAACGCTTCGATGCGCCGGTGATGGCGGCCAAGGGCCTGGGGCGGGTCAAGGAGGCGGTGTTCCTCAACCGCTCCTACGCCGCGCTGGCGGACCTTTTGAAGAACACGGACCTGATCGTCGGCGTCGGCGGCGGCTACATGCGCTCCAAGAGCGCCTTCGAACACATCAAGCTGAAGCTGGGGCACGCCAAGCAACTGGAAACGGCGATCCTCAGCAAGGTGCCGTCGGTGTACCTGCCGCAGAGCATCGGGCCGTTCCACGGCGAAAGCAGCAAGATCGTCGAGCACTACGCCAGCGCCGATGCGGTGTTCGTGCGCGACAACCGCTCTTCGGCGATGTTCGAAGCCTGCGAGAACGTCTACCGGGCACCGGACCTGGCGGTGCAGGCCCTGGCCGGCAAGATCCTCATGCAGCCCAAGTTCACCCGCTGCGCGTCGACGCCGGCCACGGTGTGCGTGGTGCTGCGCAAGCCGCCGGCGTGGAGCCCGGAAAAGAAGGCCGCCTACGTCGCCAACCTCAAGGTGCTGCTGCAACGCCTGAAGGACAAGAGCAAGGTGGTGTGCGCGGTGCAGAGCGCCGTGCGCGGCAACGACGACGGTGCGTTCTACCGCGAGCTGGGCATCACCGAAGACCTGCTGCCGCTGAAGGCGACCCTGGCCAAGCACCAGCCGGACCTGGTGATCTCCGTGCGTTTGCACGGCGCCATCGAGTCGCTGCTGTCGGGCGTTCCGGCCTACCACATCAGCTACGAGCGCAAGGGCTTCGGCGCCTACCAGGACATGGGCGTGGAGGACTGGGTGATCAACGGCGGCGACATCGACGTCGACACCATCATCGACACGGTCTACGCGCCGGACGCCCTGAGCCGCTTCGGCAAGCGCCTGACCGACACCTGCCGCGAGATCGAAGCCAAGACGGTGATGATGGACGAGATCATCAAAGGCGTCGTTCGATGATCTTCAGGCTCCTGCTGCGGGGCGGATCGCTGGGCGCCAAGTTCCTGCTGGTGCTGGCCGTCACCCATTACCTGGGCTATGAAGCCTTGGGCTTCTACGGGGTGGTGGTCGCGGCGTCGCTGATTGCGTCGAAGTTCTACAGCGCGGGCTTCAGCTCCGAGATCAACCGGCTGATCAGCGTCGGCGGCAGTTCGCGCCGGGTCATCGACAAGGTGCTGTGGCTGTACCTGGCCGTGGGCCTGGTGCTGTCGCTGGCGACGGTGGCGGTCTACTCGCTGTTCCAGTCGGTGCCGGCGACGCCCGCGCTGATCGCCTGCGTGACCCTGGTGCTGCTCACCGAGCACCTGTCCTTCGAGATCAACTCCTTTGTGTTTTCCGCCCAGAAGGCCACGTGGGGGGCGCTGCTGTTCTTCATCAAGACCGGCCTCTGGGCGCTGCTGGCGGTGGCCGGGCTGATGCTCGGCCAGGTCGCGGACATCACGAGCGTCCTGTGGCTGTGGGTGGTGGCCAACGTCGTGGTGATCGTCGCCGGGTACGCCATCGTGGCCAAGGTGCACCGGGGGCGGACGGAAGGGACGCTGGCGGCCGCGACCGTGTGGAAGGCCGGTTTGCCGTTCTATCTGGGCACCGGGCTGATCGCGTTGAGTCAGTACGCCGAGCGCTTTCTGATCGCCGACCTTGAGCCCTACGCCAACCTGGGCGTTTACGTGTACGCCTGGTCGGCGGCCAACACCTTGCAGGCGCTGTCCTACGCGGTGGTGGCGGTGGTGGGCATTCCGGTGCTGGCCAAGCGGTTTCAGGCCGACGGGCAGCCGTTCACGGTCGGGCAACTGTTCGTGAACAAATGGGTGATGCGTTCGCTGGCGGTGTCGGCCGTGGTGGCGGTGCTGATCTACCTGTTCTTCAACGTCGTGCTCGACTATGTCGGCGCGCCGGTGCCGCGTCCGGACAACGGGATCCTCGGCGTGCTGATCGTGTCCTTTGCCTTGCGCGGAGTCGGCGACATCGTCTGGGGCGGGTTGATCGCCTCGAAAAACAGTCGGGCGTCGCTCGCCGGAGCGGCCATCTGCCTGCTGGTGTCGGTGCCGGTCAGCTACGGCCTGATCAAGCACTATTCGATCGAGGGCGCCGCCTGGGGCAACGTCTTCGCCATTGTCGTGCAGTTGGGCGCGATTGCGCTGCTGACCCGCGCGGGTCAGGCGAAAAGGGCGCTGGCATGGGGCTGAAGTTGCCATGCATCGAGTTTCGCGGGGTGAAGCTCGATTCGTCGATGTCGTTCCTGATCCTGTTCAGCGGCCTGTTCCTGTCGGTGGCCATGCCGCTGCTGGTGCCCCGGGCGCCGGGGCCGGACGCCATGACCCTGTGGATGTCCTACGCCCGGGCCGACAACTGCAACTTCTGGAACCCGTTCTCGCCGGACCGCTCTTCCTACGAGTGCTCGGCATTCCTGCTGCGGCCCACCGGCATCAACCTGACCAATGCCTGGGCCTACGGCATGTTCTGCAATTTCTTCCTGACGGCGATCCCGGTGGTCGTCTTCCGGCGCATGCCGCTGGCGATCTTCGGCACCCTATGCCTGTGGGGCATCGTCCGTTCGTTTTTCCTGGAGAACCTGACCAAGGAAATCATCGTGTCGGTGGCGGTGCTGAGCATTCTCCTGAGTTCGCTGACGCGCAAGTACCGCGGCGGCTTCTTCCTGTCGGCGGTGATCTACGGCGTGCTGATCCGGCCCTACTGGATTCTGTTTTCGCTGTCGTGGGTCGGCGTCTGCGTGATGAAGAAGTATGTGTCGCGCGTCACGTTCTTCCTGATGCTGTTCCTGTTCTACCTGGCGGTCGCCATGGCGATCCAGGTGGCGCTCGGTTTTCCGGTGTCGTCGATCCGCGCCAGCAACAACGAGCTGCGCACGGCGGGCGAGGAGGGCTCCAAGTCGCTGATCGTGTCGTGGCTCAGCGGCAGCGACTTCGTCTCCCAGGCGCTGGACTCGATGATCATCTTCTTCCGGCTGTCGTTTCCCGCCGAGCTGATCCTGCTGTCCGGGCCGGGGCAGGTGATCTTCGTGGCGTTGATGATCATGACCGCGCTGCTGCTGTTCAAGGTCATCACGTCCAAGGACTACAAAGGCATCCCCATCCAGACCAAGGCCAAGGAACTGATCGCGATCCCCCTCGCGTTCCTGCTGGTCCAGGGGCTGTTCGAGCCGGACTTCGGCTCCTTCGCCCGGCACTTCTCCATGGTGGTGCCGGTGCTGTTCGTCGGGCTGGGGCTGATGCTGCAAGGCAAGAAGCCCGTGCGGGCCGAATCAACCAATCGCGAGATGAGGCGGGTGCCGTAATGTCGAGCAAGAGAAAGTCGCTGGAGATCGAGACCCTGCGCGGTCTGGCCTGCCTGCTGTTGGTGCTGTATCACGTCATCGGCCCGCTGGGCGGCGGCCTGAAGATCGACCTGGGCTCGCCGTTCCGGGTCATCGCCGATTCCATGGTGTACGTGCGCATGCCGCTGTTCACCTTCATTTCGGGCTACATCTATTCGCTCTACAAGATCCGCGGCAACGACTTCGGGGCGTTCTTTCGCGGCAAGGTGCGGCGGCTGATCGTGCCGCTGTTCTGCGTCGGCGTGCCGTTCTCCGTGCTGCAGGCGGTGGGGCCCGGGGTGAACAAGGACGTGGGCGTGATTGATGCGCTGCTGTCGTTCTACATTCCGGTGAACCACTTCTGGTTCCTGCAGGCGGTGTTCATCATTTTCATGTTCGTCGGCCTGCTGGAATGGCGCGGCCTGCTGCGCACGGCGACGCGCCTGTACCTGCTGCTGGCGTTCGCGGCGGCGGTGTTCCTGCTGCCGACCTTCAAGGTCGATGCGTTCGGCATCAACGGCGCGACCTACCTGCTGCCGTTCTTCGTGGCGGGGATGATCGGCCAGGAAAAGGTCGACACCTTCCGGCATTTCTTCAAGGTCATCGGGCCTTGGGTGTTCGTGATGATTTCGCTGGCGCTGCTGTATGTGGCCGCGACGGACCGCGAACTGATCGTCGACCGTCGCAGCCTGATCGGGCTGACGGTGGGTTGCGTGTCGTGCTTCGCGCTGCTGTCGAGCGAGATGCGCTCGAAGTGGCTGACCTGGCTGGGCGGCTATTCCTACGCGATCTTCCTGTTCCATGTGCTGTTCGCCGCCACGTCGCGGGCGTTGCTGGGGCGTCTGGGCGTGAAGGACGAAAGCGTGCTGGTGGTCTGCGGCCTGACCCTCGGCCTGTTCGGGCCGGTGCTGCTGTCGACGGTGTTCAGCCGCTTCAACTTCACCTCCGTGCTGTTCCTGGGGGAGCGGGCCACGGTCAAGAAGCCTGTCGGGCAAGCGGCCTCGGTGCCGCAAACCTGATGGCTGCGCACAAGGAAAAGCGCCATGTTCGTAGTCGATGACGTCAGCCCGGTCGCGGCCTCGGTGGTTCAGGTCGGCGACGCCCGCGAGCGATTCGGCCAGTGGCGCGAAGGGAAGGCGGGGCCGGTGCTGTCTATCTCGGTGATCGGCGACAGTTACAGCGCCGGGCAGGATTTCTATCTGAACCGCTTGGTGCAGCGGCTGGCGTCGGAAGCGGGGTTCGCCGGCCCCGGCTACATTGGCTTCAACCACGGCGCGGCCCTCGGCGGCACGCATTTCAAGTACACCCGCAGCAGCGAAAAACACTTCGGTGGCGGTTGGCAGGTGTCCGGCCTCGGCCAGGCCAGCCCCGACAGCCGCACCGTCACCGGGCGCCCGGGCGCATGGCTGCAGATCGATGCCCATCCTTCGGCGGCCATCGACACGACGGTCACGGAGGCGAAACTGCTTTACCTCGGCACCGGCGAACCCAGCGACGTGCGTTACCGCTGGGCGCCTTCTCAGGCCTGGCGCCCGCTGAGGCTCGACGGCGAAGGCGTCCGCGAAGCGCCGTTGGCGGATCCGCCGCCGGTGCCGGACTGGGCGTTGCGGCTGGAGGTGGCGAGCGGTACGCCGACGCTGTTCGGCGTGTGGATGAGCAATGGCCAACGTGGCGTGCGGGTGTCGAAGCTGGCGGCGTCCGGCGCGGCCTCGGCGGACTTCTACCATGACGATGCCGGTTGGCAGGCGCAGTGGAAAGCGGCGGTGGCGAAGATCCCGGCGGACATCTACCTGATCATGCTCGGCGGAAACGATCAGGGCTTCGGGGTCAAGCCCGCGCAGTACCTGAAGAACATCCAAGGCCTGGTGGCGATGCTGCGCGAGATCCAGCCGACGGCGAGCATCAACCTGATCCTGCGCCAGGACACCTCGCGCTCCAGCGCCTACCCGATGTCGGCCTATGCGCAGGTGCTGCAGCCCTGGGCCCGTGAGGCCCGCCTGGGCTACGCCGATATGCAGTGCGCATTCGGCGCCGACGTCAGGCGCTATGCGGCCGGCGGGCCGATGCCGATGATCGGGCCGGACAGGATTCATCCGGACCCGGCCACGGGAGGGAAGGTGATCGCCGGGTTTTTCCATCGCCTGATGGTCGGCGGCCGTGAAGCGGTGTCGCCCCAGGATCGCTGCGGCGACGTCCAGCGCTAGGCGTTCAGCCTGGGGCGCGTTCGAAGGCGTCCAGATGGCCGAGCAGCTCGGCGGTCCTGCGCGGCATCCCGTGCGTGTCGCAGCGGGTTTCCACCGTGACGATGACCGCCGGCTCGTTGCAGCACAGGCGCACCCGGAACCGCCAGTCGCTGAAGATCACCTTCAGGCCGTCGCGGTCGTCGATTTCCAGCGCCTGTTCGGCATACAGCCGTTTCAGGTGGGCGAGCAGGGGATAGGGATCGGCCAGCGGCCGGCGGATGTCGCCGGACGAGGGAAACATGCCGATGCGCTCCACCAGCAAGATCGTGCCCAGCCAAGACTCGTTGGCGCTGGGCAGCGGCTGATGGCGGGACAACCAACTCATCACGCCGAGGTTGTCCACCGACCGTTCGAGGTCCGCCGCGTGTTGTGCAATGTTCATAGGGGTTTGCCTGAATGAGGGGTGGACGTTACGGGTGCGCCGGTGCGGGGCTCAGCGCCCCTTCAGGTAGACGTTGTCGTAGCAGAAGTTGGTCGCCTGGAGGTAACCCTCGGCGTCGCCGCAGTCGAAGCGCAGGCCCTTGAACTTGTAGGCCAGCACGCAGCCGTTCTGCGCCTGTTTCATCAGCGCGTCGGTGATCTGGATTTCCCCGCCCTTGCCCGGTTGGGTGTCGGCGATCAGGTCGAAGATGTCCGGGGTCAGGATGTAGCGGCCGATGATCGCCAGGTTGGACGGGGCGTCCTGCGGGGCGGGTTTCTCCACCATGTTGTCGACCCGGTAGAGGCCGTCGCTGATCGGCTCGCCGGCGATCACGCCGTACTTGTGGGTCTGGTCGCGGGGCACTTCCTGGATGGCCACGATGGAGCAGCGGAAGCGCTTGTACAGCTGGATCATCTGGGCGAGTACGCCGTCGCCTTCCAGGTTCAGGCACAGGTCGTCGGCCAGCACCACGGCGAAGGGTTCGTCGCCGATCAGCGGACGGCCGCTGAGGATCGCGTGGCCCAGGCCTTTCATCTCCACCTGACGGGTGTAGGAGAAGGTGCAGGTGTCGATCAGCTCGCGGGTGCCGGCCAGGAACTTCTCCTTGTCGGTGCCGCGGATCTGGTGTTCGAGCTCGTAGCTGATGTCGAAGTGGTCTTCCAGCGCGCGCTTGCCCCGTCCGGTGACGATCGCCATGTGTTGCAGGCCGGCGTCCCGGGCTTCTTCGACGGCGTATTCGATCAACGGTTTGTTGACGATCGGCAGCATTTCCTTGGGCATGGCTTTGGTGGCCGGCAAGAAACGCGTGCCATAGCCGGCCGCGGGGAACAAGCATTTACGAATCATAGAAATATCCTGGACATTCATGGCGCACAGCCAATGGCGTGCAATAACGAAAGGTTGCAAGTTTCAATGTTGATTGAACGCTTACTTTAATACCCGAGTCAGGTAATTGATGGCAAATGGCAATGTGCGCGGAAGGCGACAATGTTATTAGATGTCGGCCTTATTGTTGTTGGTTATTTTTAGTCGGTATCTGCCGATAGTGGCAAGAGTGCGGTGATGTTAATAAGTAGCAGGCAATACAGTTTGGGCTGGAAAAATATTTTTCGCCAGTCGTTGAACTTGTTTTGTTTAAGGTTGTTGTCGGCCTAGTTTGTGTGAATTGCGACACATATTCAACAGGCCAGGCTTGACGCGCTACTGGGAAGTTTCCCGACTAAGGACCGCGCTATGAAGATTCTGGTAACCGGTGGCGCCGGCTATATCGGCTCGCACACCACACTTGCGCTGCTTGAGGCAGGCTATGAAGTTGTTGTCCTGGACAATCTCTGCAACAGCAGCGATGCGGCCCTGCACGCGGTGGAGGCCATCTGCGGCAGAAGTGCGCAGATGATCCGCGGCGATGTCTGCGACAGGGCGCTGCTGGACCGGATCTTCCGGGAACACGCGATCGACGCGGTGCTGCACTTCGCCGGGCTCAAGGCCGTGGGCGAGAGTGTGCGCAAGCCGCTGGAATACTACGAGAACAACGTCGGCGGCAGCGTGACGCTGTGCCAGGCGATGGCGGCGGCCGGGGTGTTCCGCCTGGTGTTCAGCTCCTCGGCCACGGTGTACGGCGCGCCGGAGCGGATGCCGATCCGCGAGGACTTCCCCACCGGCCAGCCCACCAGCCCCTACGGCCAATCCAAGCTGATCGTGGAGAACGTGCTGCGTGACCTGTGCCAGGCCGAGCCGCGCTGGAGCATCGCCCTGCTGCGCTACTTCAACCCCATCGGCGCGCACCACAGCGGCCGGATGGGCGAAGACCCCAACGGCATCCCCAACAACCTGGTGCCGTACATCAGCCAGGTGGCCGTCGGCAGCCTTCAGGAATTGTCTATCTTCGGCAACGACTACCCCACGGCCGACGGCACTGGCGTGCGCGACTACATCCACGTCGTGGATCTGGCCGACGGGCACCTGAAGGCCCTGGAAACCATCGCCGGCCGCACCGGCATCCACACCTGGAACCTGGGCACCGGCGACGGCTACAGCGTGTTGCAGGTGCTCCAAGCCTTCGAGCAGGCCTGCGGCCAGCCGGTGCCGTACAAGGTCATGCCGCGCCGCTCCGGAGACGTGGCCGAGAGCTGGGCCGACCCCTCCAAGGCCGCCGCGGAACTGGGCTGGAAAGCCACACGCAGCCTGCAGGACATGGTGACCGACACCTGGCGCTGGCAATCGAGCCACCCGCAGGGCTACCGCGGATGATGTCAATTTGGACCGATGTTAGTTTCGGTCAGGCTGTTAGATAACGTCGGGAAATTACGCTGGAATTGCCCGGTTCAAGTCCGTAGATATAAACGTGCCGTTCGACATTTATAAGTCGGGATTGATTGTGAATGAACGACGGCTCATGTTCGCGCAGTTTGCGACGTGATCCCTAACATCCAGCGGACGGCCTGATGTTATTAAAGTCGAATGCCGGAAAGGAGTGGGTATGAAAAAAGTGATGGCGATCGCCTTGTTGTCGTTGTTCGGCAACTTGGCCATTGCAGCCGAAGCGCCGCTCACGGCGGTGACCAATGTGTCGGGCAACGTGGCGGCTTCCCAAGCGCCCGCCGCCAGTACCGCAATGGTTGCCAGTGCCGTAGCGGCATCCAACAGCGGAGGAAGTGCGAACGGCGGTACAACCGGTACCACAGGTACGACGGGTACAACCGGCACGCACAACTAACGGTAACAACTGTTGGTGCAGTACAAGGTCGCCCGACGCAAGTCGGGTGACTTTGTTTTTGGATTCGCCCTTGAATAGCGTAGTGCCATTATGACTCGTAGTGTTTATCTTTTAATGTTGGCAAGTCTCGCTCTGCAAGGTTGCATGTTTTCCCCCGGCCAGCACCTGAACACCTTCGGCATCACCCGCCAGGGCGCCAGCGAAAGCAGCCGGGTCGAACTGATCCCGATCACCCCCAAGCTGATCTCCATGAACCGGGCCACCCAGAAGCGCGAAACGCTGCCGCCCGAGTTGCTGGAGGCGCCGGCCGAGTACCGCATCGGCCGCAACGACGTGCTCTACATCACCGTGTGGGATCACCCCGAACTGACGGCCCCGTCCGGCGCGCAGCAACAGATCGACGCCAACGGCCGACTGGTGCGCTCCGACGGCACGCTCTATTACCCGTTCATCAAGGAAGTGCAGGCGGCCGGCCGCACCATCCAGCAACTGCGCTCGGACATCGAGCAGCGCCTGTCGGCGTTCATCGCCGAGCCGCAGGTGGATGTCGCCGTGCTGCGTTTCGCCAGCCAAAAGGTCGTGGTGTCCGGCGCCGTCGCCAAGGCCGGTCCGCAAGCCATTTCCACCAACCCGCTGAGCGTGGTCGAAGCCCTGGGCTCGGCCGGCATCGACACCAACAACGCGGACTTGTCCGGCCTGCTGCTGACGCGCAACGGGCGGGTGTACCCGCTGAATCTCGACAGCCTCAACCAGCAGGACTCCGAGCTGCAGAACGTTTACCTGCGGGGCGGCGATCAGCTGTACCTGCCTTACAACGACAACAAGCGCATCTACGTCATGGGCGAGGTCAACCAGCCCCGTGCGCTGAGCTTCAAGACCGCCACCATGAACCTCTCCGACGTGCTCGGCTCGGTCGGCGGGCTGAGCCAGACCACCGCCAACGGCAACGCCGTGTACGTCATTCGCGGGGTCGAGAACCTTGATGTCGAGCCGGCGAAGATCTATCAGCTAGAGGCCGAATCGCCCACCGCCATGGTGCTGGCCACGCATTTCGAGGTGCGTCCCCAGGATGTCGTCTATGTCGGGCCTGCCAACGTGACTCGCTGGAACCGCCTCATCAGTCAATTGGTGCCGTCGGCGTCGATTGTCGGTACGGGCGCTTCCGCTGCGAAGAACTGGAGCGAATACAGCAACAACAGCAAATAAGGCCGGGCCCGACAGTGAATACGTTGAAAGCAGGCATTGGCCTGAGCGCGGTCCTGTGGCTGTGCGGCTGCAACCCGTTGATGGTCGCTTCGTTGACCAACCTCAAGTCGGCGGCCATCGGCCCGGATGAGCTGGACGTGACGGCGGCCCAGGTGGCCGAGGTGCGCTATCCGCAACTCAAGCTGACCACGCCTTCCGGCTCCGGTGTGCTGGCGCTGGTGCGTGAGCGCGGCGACCTGCAGTTCTGGGTCGCTTCCGGCAAGCAGGTGCTGCTGATGCGCGACGGCCTGGCGGTGCGCAGCATCGGCCTGGGCTTGGAAGGCGATCTGGACGGCACGCGGCTGTCCGACGCCGCGCCGTTCAAGCAGGGCCTCCAGCACGTCGCCGATGGCTACACCAGCCAACGCTGGATCGACCTCTACAAGGGCCAGGAAGTCGGGTTGCAGGTCAACAGCCGCTTCGCGCGCCAATCCATGGAAACCCTCGACATCCTCGACAAGGCATACGCCGTGCTGCGCATCGACGAGCGGATCGACGTCCCGGCCATCGGCCTGCGCGCGACCAACCGCTATTGGGTCGATCCCAAGGACGGCTTCATCGTGCAGAGCGAGCAGCAACTGACCTCTCAGTTGCGGGTGAAGATCGTGCACCTGACCCCTGACCGCAGGCATGTGCCATGAAGCGGCTGAGGATGTTGTCCGCCGGCCTGCTGCTGGCGGCAGGGGCAGGGCAGGCGGCGGTGCTGGTGTCCGGCGATGTGGCCAACCCGGGGCCGGTGGAGTTGCCGGCGGGCGGGCGTTTGACCGACGTGATCAGCGTCGCGGTGCCCAACGCCGAAGGCTACTGGCTGGCGGGGGTGCTGCTGCGTCAGTCCTTGCTGGAGCAGCAGACCCGGCTCAAGGCCGGGGTGCTGTTCGACCTGGACGTGCTGCGGCGCATGGCCGTGCTGTTCGACCGCCCGAGCCGCGAAGCCCTGGCGCTGCGCACGGCCGAGGCAGTGCGGCAGATGCCGGTCACCGGGCGTCAGGTCGCGAACCTGGATCCGGTGGCGCTGGAAGTCGGCTTCGCCCTCAACCTGCGGCTGGACGACGGCGACCGGCTGATCTACCCGGCGCGGGTCGATGAGGTCGAGGTGCTGGGCGCCGTCGCCGAGCCGTGCCGCTTGCCCTATCAGCCGTTGCAGGAGGCCAGTGACTACCTGCAAGGCTGCGCGCTGCTCGAAGACGACGCGGACGCCGATTATCTGTGGCTGATCCAGCCGGACGGCGCGGTGCGGCGGATCGGCATCGCGCACTGGAACCGCGAGAGCGGGCACTTGCCGGTGGCGGGCAGCCGGATCCTGGTGCCGTTGAAGAATGACGACCTGGATCCGCCCATTCCTGAACTGAATCAGCAGTTGGCCGAGTTCATTGCCACGCAGTTGGCTGAGGTGGTTCGTTGAAGTTACGTTTTGCAGCCGTGTTGCTATTGCCGTGCGGGTTGGCCCAGGCCGAGCCGCGCATCACCCAGAACGATTTCGGCGGCGCGGGCCTGTTGCAGACCCCGACCGCTCGCATGTCGCCCGCCGGCGAATTGAGCGTGAACGCCAACCGCACCAGCCCCTACAGCCGCTACAGCGTGTCGCTGCAGCCGCTGGACTGGCTGGAAGGCTCGTTCCGCTATACCGCCATCACCAACCGGCCCTACGGCCCGTCGTCGATGAGCGGTGACCAGAGTTACAAGGACAAGGCGGTCGACGTGAAGGCCCGCCTGTGGGAGGAAACCCACTGGGCGCCCGAAGTGGCCCTGGGCTTCCGGGACGTCGGCGGTACGGGCCTGTTCGCCAGTGAATTCGTGGTGGCCAACAAGCGTTTCGACAACTTCGATTTCAGCGCCGGCCTCGCCTGGGGCTACATCGGCAACCGCGGCGACATCGACAACCCGTTCAGCGTGCTCGGCGACCGGTTCAAGACCCGGCCGGCCATGGAAGGCACCGGTGACGTCAACGCCGGCTCGTACTTTCGCGGCAGCCCTTCGTTCTTCGGCGGCGTCAGCTACCAGACGCCCTGGGACCGGCTCAGCCTGAAGCTCGAATACGAAGGCAACGACTACAAGCACGAACCCAAGGACAACGTGATCAAGCAGGATTCGCCGATCAACCTCGGCGCGGTGTTCAAGGTCACGGACTCGGTCGACGTCAGCGCGGCGTGGGAGCGGGGCAACACGGCAATGTTCGGCATCACCTTCCACACCAACTTCGTCAGCCGCAAGGCGCCGGCCAAGACCTTCGACCCGCCGGCCGAGCCGCTGCCGGCCAAGGCGCCGGTCAAGCCGATGGAGCAGGTCGACTGGGCCGACGTGTCGCAGCGCCTGCAACAGAACGCCGGCTACAAGGTCGAGCGCATCAGCCAGCGCGGCTCCGAACTGCTGGTCTACGGCGAGCAGCAGCGGTACTTCCACTCGGCCAAGGCAGTGGGCCGGGCGAGCCGGATCCTGGACAACAGCGTCAACGACGAGATCGACTGGTTCACCGTGGTCAACAAGCGCTACGACCTGGCGTTGGAAGAGACCAGCGTGCCCCGGCAGACCTTCCGCGAAGTGATCAACAATGAAGAGCCGCTGCAGTCGCTGCACCGCACCACCGAGGTCAACCCGGCGATGCCGCACAACGAGAAGACCCTCTACACCCAGCCGCTGCAGCGGTTCAGCTACGGCATGGGCCTGGGCTTCAAGCAGAACGTCGGCGGTCCGGACGGCTTGCTCTACCAATTCAGCGCGGACGCGGACGCCGAGTTCCGCTTCAATCGCAACACCTGGTGGAGCGGCATGCTTAGCCAAAACCTGGTGAACAACTTCGACAAGTTCACCTACGACGCGCCCAGCGGCCTGCCGCGGGTGCGCACGGATCTGCGCCAGTACCTGACCACCTCCGACACCACCATGCCGCTGTTCCAGCTCAGCCACGCCGAGCAGTTGGACAAGGATCTGTACGGCATGGTCTACGGCGGCTACCTGGAATCGATGTTCGCCGGGGTCGGGGCCGAAGTGCTGTTCCGCCCGACCGGCGAGCGCTGGTCGGTCGGCGCGGACCTGAACTACGTGCGTCAGCGCGAGTTTGACCAGGGCTTCGGCCTGCGCGACTACTCGGTGCTGACCGGCCATATCACCGGCTACACCGACTTGCCCTACGAAACCCTCGCCGCCATCAGCGTCGGCCGCTACCTGGCCGGCGATTGGGGCGTGACCTTCGACATCTCTCGGGAGTTCTCCAACGGCGTACGCTTCGGCGGTTGGGCGACGATGACCACCGCCAGCGGGGCGGAGTACGGCGAGGGTAGCTTCGACAAGGGCATCTACCTGTCCATCCCATTCGACGAGATGATGAGCATGTCGACCATGCGCCGCGCCAACCTCGTCTGGGCCCCCCTGACCCGCGACGGCGGCGCACGGCTCAACCGCAGCTTCCAGCTGCACTCGATGACCGACAGCCGCGATGACGACATGTTCTACCGCAACTTCGAGAAGATCACCGAGTGACCTGAAATCCTGTGGGCGTTTGCCTGCAAGCGATGAGGCCGGCATTGCCGGCATCTTTGTTGACTGACCCATCGCCATCGCCAGCAGGCTGGCTCCCACAGGTATCTCCGGTGCCCGCAGGATTCATGTGCACCACAAAACCTGTAGGAGCTTGCCTGCAAGCGATGAGGCCGGCACTGCCGACATCTCTGTTGCCTGACCCACCGCCATCGCTGGCAAGCCAGCTCCCACAGGTATCTCCGGTGCCCGCAGAATCCATGTGCACCACAAAACCTGTAGGAGCTTGCCTGCAAGCGATGAGGTCGGCATTGCCGGCATCTCTGTTGCCTGACCCACCGCCATCGCTGGCAAGCCAGCTCCCACAGGTATCTCCGGTGCCCGCAGAATCCATGCGCACCACAAAACCCTGTGGGAGCTTCGGTGCGACGATTCGACTTGCCAGCGATGGCGCCCTTGCAGGCGCCGCAGGCAAACGCACCCTCCACACAAAAAACACCACCC